>URBH01000001.1 GCA_900546075.1 uncultured Eubacteriales bacterium
GAACGGTTAGTACGTATAAAATAGCTGGCTACAAAACGGCTACAAAATTCGTAAGGAACCTATGTACAGCCCGAAATACATGGATTATTTGGACGAAAAGCGTATCGAGAGTGCATTTCATAACCCTAAATCAAAGCCTAAGACTTGAGTGGGAATAAAAAATCTGTGATACTGAGGGCTAAAAAGTCCTAGGGAAATCTCAACTTTTTGATTCGCCACAGCTGGTTTGATAGCAAAATGATAGCAGCTCTTTTCAGCCAATTGTTCATTCCCATCAAAAGGGACAGGTGGCTTGCAGGTTGCTTTCCAATCCGATAACGAGCAAAATGCTCTGCTGAGTTTTTGAAACGAACTTAAGCAGAGCATTTTTTATTTGCGTTACACGATGTCTTTGAACTTGGAAACCAAGTAATCGCTCAGTTCCTGGGAGGGACCGACCTTCCTGAATTTCCCGGAGGTGTCGTATTTGGGATAGTGGTAACGCCAGCGGTCATATTCTTCCTGGGTGATTTCTTTATTTTTCAGCTTTGACATTTCGGCGTTCCAGGCTTCCAGCATTCTTTGAAGCTCAATGCCATCACTGCCACCCTTTACTGGATTGACCCGCAGATGCACCTCTCCCTCACTTTCGCAGACCTCCAGACCATAACAGTCCCCCAGGGTAAAGAGGGTGTGCATCAGCCCAATTTCAGAATCAATGTCCGGCACATTCAACGCATCGGGAGACACGTCCAGGGCGTTTGCTAAAGCAGCGGTTATGTCTGCTTTAGGAGACCGGGTTCCGTTTTCGTATTGGGCAAGACGCACATCAGCGGAGCGTTCCGGAAAGCCGATAGCCATTCCAAGATATTTCTGGGTCATACCCCGCAGTGTGCGAAAAAAGTGAATTCGTTCACCAATTGCCATGACAGCCATCTTCTGTGTTGTCTTGTATATGGAAACATTCTTTGGCAGGTTGAAAAATGAGATGTTTTACGGTTGTAAGAAAGAATACACTTCTTTTAACGTCTTCTCAAAGGCAATCTCGGACTATATTGATTACTATAACAACAGAAGAATTCAAGCCTAAACGAAATGGATGCCTCCCATAAAATTCCGGGAAGCATCCATGATGTGATACTAATTGTTCAATTCAAATTACGGTGTCCAGAAAACTGGGTACATATCAACTACCATGGGGCTTCCCTTATAAAATTTCCGTCAGGTCAGACAGCTTCTTGATGGTTATATCGGAATTCGGATCATTTTCCCTTGACCGAATTCCAATGACCCGAAAATGTCCTGTTTCTGCGGCCTGGACGCCGGATTCGGCATCCTCTATGACGATGGCCTGCTCCGGGGATATGCCCAGTAAGGAAGCAGCCAGGAAGAATACTTCCGGGTCCGGTTTGGACCGGGTGATTTGTGTTCCGTCTGCAACGGCATCGAAGAAATGTTCCAGACCAAGCTGGGTCAAAATCTGCCGGGTATTCTTGCTGGAAGAGCCGATTGCCAGAAGATAGCCCCGCTTCCGCAATGTTTGCAGGGCGTACCGGGTATCCTCGGACAAATCAGATGGGCGCATTGTTTGCAGATACTCCCGGTAAATCCGATTTTTCTTCTCCGCAAGTTCCCACTTTTCTTTCTCAGAAAAATGAGAACTTCGGTTTCCCAAAATGATTTCCAGGCTGTCCATACGGCTAACGCCGCGGAGCAGTTTGTTTTTCTGTTCGTCAAAGGGAATGTCCAGTCGATCTGCCAGAGCTTTCCATGCCAGATAGTGGTATCGGTCTGTAGAGCAGATCACACCGTCTAAATCAAAAATAATTGCGCGTATATCAGTCATTTTTCAGTTGAAATCCATTTCTTGTGAACACCGGGAGTTTGTCTCCGGCATCGATGATGATTGTTTGGCTACCCGTGTAGATTTTCCCTGAGAAAAAGTCCGTCCAGGTTCCTTGAGGCAGATAAACCCCTCGGGAATGCGCATTTTCTTCCAGTAATGGCGCTACCAGCAGATCGTTTCCCAGCAGGTATTCGTCCTGACAGCAGAGAACGTTGGAGTCCTCCGGCCATTCGTATACCAGCGGGCGCAGGATTGGCTTGCTTTCCGTTACGCACCTCTTTGCTGTTTCCCAGAGGTATGGGCGCAGCTGCTCGTGGAGCTTATGCCAGTAGCGCATTTCATCCAGAAATTCCGGCGCGTTATAAATCTGCGCCATATTCCATGGGCTGCGCTCGTTATTCCCCTCCGCACCGGGCATCAGGTTCCGGAACTGTCCTCCGTCCGGTTCGGAATGCCATTGCATGATGGGGCAGAAGCAAGCCATCTGGGTGGCTCTGCGGTAAAGGTCCAGCGTCGGAAGCGGGCCGGCAAATCCGGCAATGTCAAAGCCCCAGAACAGAATACCGGATGCGGCTGCGGAAAGTCCGGCTTTCAGCACACTTGCAAGCTCCCGGTTTTGGGACTGCTGGTCGCCGCCCCAGTGGCAGGGAACAGTATGTTGCCCGGAGAAGCCTGCGCGGCTGAAAAGCACGCGCTCGCTGCCGATAAAATCCCGGTAGCTTTCCGTATAGTCCCGCGGATAGCGGTTGACTCCCTGCTGTCCTGTGCTGCCGTCGCAGAACTTTACGTCCGTGCTGTGAATGAACTCGCCGCCATCGGTCTTAAATCCGTCCACGCCCATGTCCAGCAGATATTGACGCTTGCCAAACCAGCTTGCCCTTGCGGCAGGGTTGGTGAAGTCCGGCACCATAGAGCCGGGAAACCATTTCCCTTGTGGAATATGGTAGGGCGTTCCGTCAGAGAAGCAGACGCATAGCTTCTGCTCGATTGCTTCCTCCCAGTCCAGTTTGTTTTGCAGGTTCGGCTTTTCCCCGGGTTCCAGCTGCTTGTAAACCGGAGCCTGCCAGAGAAGCAACTTTTTTCCCGCGTTGTGGAGCTGCTGAATCATTTTGACGGGATCAGGCCAGGGCGATTCCGAAAAATCGAAATCCTCCAGGGAAAGGGGCGTACCATCCGCCTTGGGAACATATCTTGCCCCATTCCAGATGTAGAAGGTTGCTTCATCGCTCCAGGCTTCCAGGACGACCACGGAGGCGGGAAAATCGTAGGTGTCCAGCTTCTCTAACAGCTGCTCCACATCTGCCTGCTTGTTCCAGCGATTGGCGGAGACCCATACACCCAGTGCCCATTCCGGGGGGAGTGTGGCAGAGCCAAAGAGACACATATACTCCCGCAGCATGACCTCCGGGGTTCCGGAAAACAGAACAACATCGGCACATTCCGGAAGATTTACGCGGATTTCATCCTCCGCAAAGTCAAATTCCGTTGTCTCACAGGTATCGACATACACCCCAAAGCCGGTATCCGTCCAGAAGAAGGGCGTTGGATTGTAGGTCTTATCGCCCTGAAAGCAGAATTTTTCCTCTACGCGGTTGACAACATGGTGCCCCTTCTGATTCAGAGAATCGAATTTCTCCCCCATTCCATAGGCACCGTTGTATTGCAGATAAATTGTCAGTGTTTTCCCCTGACGGGACAGTTTTGCCGCACCATAGGAGATTTCTTTTTCCTTGTAAGAAACTTTTCGCATAGTTACCCCTTAATGCCGCCAGCCATCATTCCGTCCTTGAATTGACGCTGAGCTACAATGTAAATCAGAATAATGGGAATCATGGAGATCAGACTGCCGGCCATGAGCACATTGTACTCCGTGGCATACTGGCCGTTCAATGTGGACAGGGCAATAGGCAGTGTCATCTTATTTTTGTTGGTCAGCATGAGTAGCGGCCACAGATAATCGTTCCAGGATTCCATGAACGTTGTAATGGACAGCGTAGCCAGGCTTGGAACGCATAGCGGCAGCGCAACCTTGCGGAATACCTGAAATACATTGGCTCCGTCAATCCTTGCGGCGTCCAGAAAATCGTTGGGGATCGTGCGCATCTGCTGTACCAGCATGAACACCGCAAAGGGGCGGAAGACGGAAGGTAGAATCACGCTGGCGTAGCTGTCAATAAGCCCCATGCGATTCATCACGACGAACAACGGAATCATCGTTACTTGAGTGGGAATCATCATGGTTGCAAGATAGCACCGCAGGAGCAGGCTGTTCCCCGGAAACTGGAGCTTTGCAAACGCGAAAGCCGCCATGGAGGAGGAAAGCAGCGTAATAATCGTATAGCTTACAGAGATAAACAGGGAGTTCCCAATGGTTTTGGCAAAGGGAAACTTGGAGAATACCTTGATATAGGCGGCAAGGGTCGGTTCTTCCGGTATCCACTGGATCGGAATAGACATCAACGCACCGCGGCTTTTGAAGGATGTGGAGATCATCCACAGAAAGGGAATCATCGCAATGACCGCCAGGAGAATTGCGACAACATAAAAGCACACCGTCCCCAGCTTTTTCTTAGTTGTCATAGTGTACCCACCTTTCCTGACCCTTCATTTGAATGGCCGTAAACACCATAATAATTGCGAACAAAATCCAGGAGAATGCCGAAGCATAGCCCATGCGATAATACCGGAAGCCGTAATTGTAAATCCGCTCCACCATAACCTGCGTCGCGCCGTTGGGGCCGCCGCCGGTCATAATCATGATCTGTGGAAACAGCTGGAACGCGTTGATCATTCCAACAATCAACACATAGAAAATCGACGGAGTCAGAAGCGGCAGTGTGATTCTCATAAATTTGACCCATCCGTTTGCGCCGTCCAGACCCGCCGCTTCATAGTAGGTCTTGTTGATGCCGACAACGCCGGACAGCAATATCAAGCCGAAGAAGCCCATATCCTTCCAGACAGACACCAGTACAATGGCAGGCATAGCCCACTTTTCATCGGTCAGCCAGCCGGGGCCTTGGATACCGAATATGGACAGAATACCATTCAGTGCGCCGTACTGCGGGGACAGTACCGATTTCCAGATCAAAGAGGCTGCAACCCAGCTGGTAAGCACGGGGATATAGTACACGACCCGGAAAAAGCCGATTCCCCGCCGTGTCTGGCTAAGCAGGGTTGCGACCAGAAGAGACGCTGCAAGCATCAAGGGAATATAGAGGACGATATATTCGGCAGTATTTCCCAAGGTTCTCCAGAATTCTGTACTGGTCAAGATTTTCTTGTAGTTTTCCAGCCCGATAAAGTGCTCCTGGAGAAAGCCGGGGTCTGTCAGCTTTGCCAGCCCGTTCCAGTCCGTCAGGCTGATCATGCCGGAGATAATCAGGGGCAATACACTGAAAATCAGCATACCGATCAGGCTGGGCAGCAAAAACGGGGAGGCTGTCAGCAATCCGCCGGCCTGTTTTCGTGGGCTTATTCTGCGTTTCATAGAATCCCTCCATATGCCTTGTGAAAAAAATCAGGGCCGCCGCGCTTGCTGCGGCGGCCCCATCCGGGAATTATCCGAGAGTGATCTGCGCTTCACATTCCGCCTGTGCCTGATCCAGGGCTTCCTGTACGGTGATGGTCCCCTCCGCTGCCGCGGCGAGCTTCTGGGTGATGATGTCGCTCATAAGGGCGTAATCCTCAATGACCGGAGGCATAACCAGGTAATCCAGGCTTTCAAACACGGCCTTGCGGTTGTCGGGAGGCGTGATTTCCAGGTAGCTGGACAGGGCGTTCAAATCCTTCAGAGCAGGTAGATCCCAACCGGCAGCCAGACGAATGTCGGCGGATTCCGTGCTGGAGGTCAGCCATGCCAGCCAGGTGGCAACCGCTTCGGGATACTTGGTGTCGGGGCTCATAACGACGCAGTTGGAGAAGAAGTGGGTAGCCTTCTGGGTGCTGCCGGGCTCTACGGCGATGTCCCAGGCAAAGTCGCAGCCTTCCGTGAAGGTGGCGAAGGCCCAGATGCCGGTGGGAATCATGCCCAGACGGCCGCTCATAAACATATCCCAGTCGCCCATGCCGCCCTGCTGGGCTGCGTTGGGCTGCACATTGGAGACCAGAACCCGGTCAACCAGGGTCTGCGCTGCCTTCAGATTTTCGGGGGAGTTGATGGTAAACTGGGTCTTATCCGCATTCAGCAGAGCGCCGCCGTACTGGGCAACGACCTTGAAGAACTCATTATAAGTAATGGGCTGCCAGATGCCGTAAATGTCATCGCCCAGGGCGCGGATTGCTTCTGCGGCGGCCTGTACGTCGTCCTGCGTCCAATCGTTGGTGGGATAGGAAACGCCGGCCTGGTCAAACAGATCCTTGTTGTAGATCAGAACAACGTTGGAAAAGCTCTCGGGCAGACCGTACTGCTTGCCGTTCACGCAGAAAGCGTTCAGCGCGGTATCATTCAGTCCGCTTACATCTACACCGGAGATTTCAGCCAGCAGACCCTTGTTGGCATAGGCTGCGAAGTTCTCGATGTTCAGCTCATAGCAGTCGGGGGCAGTGCCGCCGGCAACGCGGGTCTGCATCTGGGTAAAGTAGTCGTCGTAACCGATGGTTTCCACATCAACCTTGATATCGGGATGGGAAGCCTCGAAAGCCTCCACCATCTTGGCAAGAGTCTCCTCGTTTCCGCCGGAGGAGTTAAAATTGCAGTAGGTGATGGTAACGGGGTCAGCGGCTTTTTCGGTGGCTGCCGCAGGCTGCGTATCGGCGCTTTGGGAGACCGCCTGGGTCGCCGAGGGTGTGCCGGAAGCGGCGCCGCAGGCAGAGAGAACCATCAGCATGGCGAGCAGCGCGGCGATGAACGAAAAAATCTTTGTTGTTTTCATTTTGTTTCCTCCTGATGTTGTTGATTTTTTCGCTCTTCTCACCTATAATTGGATTTGGTGAAAAGAGTGGCGTGTCGATTCTTTTCCCAGCGGTTTGCACAATCTTTTGCGGGGCTGTGCAGACCGCTTTTTTACACCTCCTTCTGTGGGCACTGCGGGGATACCGCAGAAGAAAACTTATACGAGTTTTTAATAAAACGCTTAAAAGCGTTTTATTCGGCCGCAGGATTGCGGCCACTGCCGCTAAAAAACGAAGTCAATACATTTCTTACCGCCGCCCAGGCGGTCTGCCGTGAAACGGCTTTCATAAAATGATGAAATCATTTTATGAAGAAATAGTATTATTTTGCATTCAGGTTCCGGACAGATCCCCGTGGGATCAGTTCCAGAGGAAGAATTTCTTCCTGCTTGGGAAGCGCCGGATTCTCAATATGCTTCAGCAAAAGCTCCACGGCGCGCTGGCCTTTCAGAGAAATTTGCTGACGGATTGTCGTCAGACCGGGAGTCAGATATTGCGCAACCTCCACATCGTCGAAGCCCACAACGGAATAGTCGTTCGGAACGCTCTTCCCGGCTTCAAAAAGTCCTTTGATTGCGCCGATGGCCAAAATGTCGGCGGCGGCCACAATGCCGGTTACAGGGAGCTTTGCCGTCAATAGCTGCTGTGCAAGGGAAATGCCGCTGCTGTATTCGATCTGACCCTCAAAAACATACTCTTTCCGATAGGGAACGGAAAACTCCTGCAATGCTTGCTGGTAGCCCAGCAGCCGCTTCTTCATGACGCCGTTCTCTTTCATCTGGCCTGTAAGGAAAGCAATGTGGCTGTGGCCATTTTCCAGCATATACCGGGTGGCAAGGTAACTGCCGTAAGCGTCATCAATACGGATATTGTGATAATAGTGATCGTTGCAGTAGCTGTCGATCAGGACAATCGGGATTTGCGTTTTCTTCATTTCCTGATAGAATTCGTCCGGGTACATACCGATCACGATGATGCCATCCAGGTTTCGCTGCTTGGCCAGCGTCAGATAGCTTTCATTGGCATCCGTTGCGGAAATCAGAATGTGATAGCCCTGTTGGCGGGCATAGTATTCGATACTGCCCAGAACCTCACTGTAAAAGCTGTTCTGAAACATCAGCCGGTCGCCGGGCTCCGTTTGAGGAACCACAACGCCAATCAGCTTGGAATCCCGCATACTCAATCCGCGGGCATTGAGATCCGGTACGTAGTCCAGCTCCGCAATGGCATCATGGATACGCTGCTTTGTCTCATCTGAAATTGTCCGTTTTCCACTGAGTGCATAGGAAACGGTTGCGGTGGATACGCCCGCAAGCTGGGCGACATCTTTCAGGGTTGCTCTGGCCACGGTATGTCGTTCCTTCCTTGTTTAATCGCTTAAACATCTTTCTAGCCTCATGATACAAGCTGCATTTGCATTTGTCAAGAACTTTTTTGCATTTTGTGAAATTTGCCATTGACAAGATTTTGTTTTTTGTTATACTTGATACATGAAAACTGTTTAATCGATTAAACAATCTACTGAGAGGTGTTTCTATGGAACGTTATCTTCCAACGAGCAATGCGTTTCTTTCCTTGCCGAAGATCAATGAGCAGACTGCGGGAATTGAAGATCTGACCTTCCTTTCCATGCAGCATAAGGGGATGATTGAAATCCGAGGCGGTGAGGAATTGCCCTTGATCCGCCCTTTTTTGCAAGCCGACGGGCATCGACTGCCCCTGACGCAAATGCAATGGAGTCGGGATTCCTTCTGGCTTCCGGTGCTAAAGGGTAAAGCCGGAGACCTTGATTTCACAATGACAATCCTGACACCAATCGGAGAGCGCGGCTTTGCCATTCGTATGGAACTGGCAGGAACAGAACAGGCGGCCATTGCCTGGGGGCAGGAGGGCTGCTGGGAAAGCAGCTGGCACTGTATCAATGAGGATAAGCCTTTGGACGGGACTATGCACTGCTATGAAAGCGAATGGAATCACAGCATTGTGTTTGATTTCCGCTGCGGTGCGCCTATGTTTGCGTTCGCACCCATGTGTGACCGGGAGATTCAGTCCGCATTTTCCAAAACGGACAGCATTATATCCTACACGCTGACAGAAAAATTCAAGCTTTTGCCGGGTGAAAGCCACAGTATCGTCTTTTATTGGGGCCTCGGCTTTGAAGAAGTCGCGGCGGCCACCAGCGCAAAAGAAATGCTGCGCCGTGGTTGGGACTGGGAATATCGACGAACAACCGGATGGCTGAATCAGCGGATTTCTCAAATGGCAACGCCAAAGCTGACGGAAGTTTACAACACGAATCTGTTCTTCTGTATTTTCTATTCCACCGGCCTGACACTGGATACGGAAGAACTGGTATGTGCCACCAGCCGCAGCACACGGTACTATGTCAGCGCTGCCTATTGGGACAGAGATGTCTTGTTGTGGGCGTTCCCGGCAATCCTGGATGCAGACCCGCAGCTTGCGGAGGAGATTCTGCATTATGTTTTTGGCCGCCAGAGAAGAAACCTGGGCATTCACTCCCGGTACATTGACGGTACTGTCCTGGAACCCGGCTTTGAGTTAGACGAGCTAATGGCTCCTGTCATCGCTCTTGAAAGTTATGTAAACCAGACCGCTGATAACGCATTTTTGCATGATCCTTCCGTTATGGCTGGCATCCAACAGATTCTCAAAACGCTGGAAACCATGCGGCACCCGGTAATCCCGCTGTATGAAACATTTCTACAGCCTACGGATGATGAAATTGTTTATCCGTACCTGACTTACAACAATGTATTGGTCTGGCGGGCAATGAAGGCTCTGGCTCACCTTTATCCAGAGAGATACGGTACATTGGAACAGCAGGCGGAAGCGGTTCGGCGGGCTATTTACGCCCATTGTGTTTTCCGGGATGCGGAGCAGAAGCCATACTTTGGCTGGTCTGTGGATTTGAAGGGGCAGCATAATGTTTACGATGAACCGCCCGGAAGCCTGCAGCTATTGCCATACTACGGTTTCTGCGCACCGGATGATGAAATCTGGGGGAACACCGTGGCAATGATTCGCGCCCCTTCCTATGCCTACAGCTTTGCGGATGCACCCATTGCGGAAATTGGCTGTGCCCACGCACCCTACCCCTGGATTCTCAGCCTGTGCAACAGCCTGCTTTGCGGGTACAAGGAGCAGGCATTCCGGGAACTGGAACAAATGGAAGTGGACAATGGCATTGCCTGTGAAAGTGTTGACCCAGTTTTGGGCACCTGTACCACCGGGGCCGCGTTCGCGACCTGCGCAGGATTCCTGTGCCACAGTATGAAGCAAGCAAGTAAGGAGGCGGCCCATGCGGACTGATTTGCAATTATCCCCCTGGTCGGTGTCCGGAACGGGAAACGGCTGGGACGACGATTTCTTTGAAAGTATCTTCTTCCTCGGCAATGGAAGAATGGGCATCCGGGGCTATCTGTCCATGGAGCCGGAATGCCGGCCGATTCAAAAGGGCGTGTATCTGGCAGGCATTTTCGGGGAAATCAAGCCGGGAATCACAGATTTTGTGAATCTGCCAACACCGGTGTATGACAGCATCCTTCTGGATGGAGAAGCCGGGACTCTGTCGTCTCCAATTGAACGCAGCCTGGATATGAAAGCCGCTTGTTTTACAGCAAGGTTTTCTCTGACGGTAAAGCAGAAAACGGTAGATATTGTCTACTCCCGGTTTTTACCCAGGGAGCATCCGGCGCTGATTTTACAGCGGTTGAAGTTTCTTCCCCATGAGAATGTGGAAATCTCCGTGGCCAGCGGCCTGATGACAGACAGCTGCAACAGCCCCATTCCCGATGACCAGACAAAAGAAAATACGCAAACCATTCAGCTGTCCTTATTGGTGGGGGCAAGCGTTGCCCCGCAGGGAATTACCGCAGACTTCCAGATTCGCGGAACAGGCCTTTCCGTTCAGGAAAATGTGCGGTTCCGCAGCACTGCATTTCAATTTGCCGGGGGCAAAGATGCCTGTGCTGTTTATACGGCAAGTGGGCGGACAGGAGAATCACTGGTTCTGGACAAGGCGGCATCTATCCTGACCTCACGGGATGTGGACCCGCGAATCGCGCCGATTCCCGATGCGTGGGACTACGATGCCATGCTGGCAGCTCATAAGGAGGCCTGGAAAACCGCCTGGCAGAATTGTGATTTGGAGATTCCCGCCTTAGACGGTGAGCTGCAAACCGGACTGCGTTTCTCCATGCTCGGCCTGATGGGCAGCTGTTCCGCCAATGACCCTACCGTAAGCATCGGCGCGCGGGGTCTGAGCCATGGCCGGTATAAAGGATGCTATTTCTGGGATACGGACCTGTTCATGCTGCCATTCTTCCTAAAAAATGATTTGCAGGCCGCAAAAAGCCTCTGCGATTACCGTGCCCGCTCTCTGCCGGCAGCGAAGGAGCATTCCATCAGGATGAATACAGCCGGGGCAAGATACCCCTGGATGGCTGCGCTGGACGGCAGCGAGCAGTGCGAAACCTGGGACATTGGATGCAGTGAGCTGCACGTCACAGCTGACGTGGCCTATGCTCTGGATGCCTACTGTAAGGCCTCCGGGGACAGTGAATTTTATCTGGAGAAAGCTGCGGAAGTTTATATTGAGACGGCCCGTTTCTGGGTCAGCCGCTATACCTATCGTTCGGAGCTTGGCAGGGCGGACCTGCTATTCTGCAAGGGTCCGGATGAATACTGCGGCATTACCAACAACAATCTCTTTACCAATGTGATGGTTCAGCACAATCTGACCCTGGCCATCCAGGCGGCGGCAGACCTTCTTGCCAAGCGCCCGGAACGGTATCACGCGCTTAGCCTCAGCGCCGAAGAAACAGAGCATATGGCGGCTCTGCGGGACGCAATTCCCTGGCCCCACGACCCTGTTACCGGACATCTTACCCAGGACGAAACCCTGCATCTGCTGGAACCGGTTGACCCTGTAACGCTGAAACCCGATGCCGGAGCCAGCTACCATCATGTATGTTTTGACCGTTTGCAGCGGTATAAGGTCATTAAACAGGCTGATGTGCTTCTCCTAATGACGCGGCTTCCGCAGCTCTTCACGGCGGAAGAAAAACGCAACGCGTGGGAGGATTTTGAACCTATCTGCCTCCACGATTCCACATTGAGCTTTGCCAGCCACGCTCTGTTTGCTCTTCAGAACGGATTAACAGAACAGGGCATGGATTATCTAAAGAAAGCACTCCTGCTGGATTTGCGGGATGTGATGGGTAATACCGGCCATGAGGGACTGCACCTGGCGTGTATGGGTGAAGCCTGGCAGGCGGCAGAGTGCCTGATACACTTATAATAATAGAAGAACATCAAAAATGCGCACCCACTTACAATCAAAAGCGGATGCGCATTTTCTGATTTTTAGGAGGCTCTGCCAGAAATGACCTCAACATCTTCAGGCCGCATGAAGAAGATTGATTGTTTTTTCGGTATAATTGATCGTTTTTCCTTGACATGTGCAAAAAAGAGAGGCTGCCTCGAATGATTTTGAAAAATCATTTTGAGGCAGTCCCTTTTTGTTTCACGGCCGTGCCGTTATCGGCCGTATCTGAAAGCTGGCAGAACGGTTGAGCCGCAGCCGTTTGCCCTTGGCAATCCATTTCTCCCGAAAATGCCGGATGGATCCCGGAGGGGAAATTGGAAGGCAAACGCGCCGCCTGCCCGTTCTGGCAGCTTTCGATCGGCCTCGGGGGATATCTGTCGGCTGCCTTATCGCGGTACAGTTTTGAAGGATGTGTGTGCAATACAGATTAAGGAAATCGGATTAGGAGGTATTTTTGCGATTTGGCATCCGTTAATACAGCGTGGTAATGTTTACGCCAGTGCTTCGCCTAGGCTGCGGCAGGCGCTCAGGGCTTCGTCGTCCGGGGTCTCCTGGCAGATCACGCTGTCGCAGGCCAGGTTTGCGCCCTTTTCCCGGCAGCTTTCTTCCCAGGTGCGCATCCATTCGCCGTCGCCCCAGCCGTAGGAGCCGAACAGGGCGATCTTCTTGCCGGAGAGCTTGCTCTCGCAGGTCTCGAACATGGGGGCGAACTCGCCGTCCTCCAGCTCCTCCGCGCCCATGGCGGGGCAGCCGAAGGCGACCGCGTCAAATTCGTCCATCTTTCCTCCGTCAAACTCGGCGGCGGTGAACAGCTCCGCTTCCGCTCCGGCGTGCTTTGCGCCTTCCTGAACGGCCTGCGCCATTGTCTCGGTGTTTCCGGTGCTGCTCCAATAAACAACTGCAATTTTCATTTTCAAAAGTCCTTTCATATTTCATCCGGCTACGGTGAGCCGTTCGATGTCGATTCCGCTGGCAAGCTGACGGCAGTAGACCCTTGTGCAGGCTTTGTACTTAGCAAAGGTCTTTTGGGCTGCTTCCTCGTTTTCATAAACCTTCCAGCAGCCCACGCATTTGCAGGGTCTGTGCTCTAAGAAGCCCTTCACGTCCTCCGGCGGATAGCTTAAAAACAGGCCGATCTCGTGGGGAAAATCCTCCTGCTGCTTTAATCGTCGGGCAAGCCTTGTCAGGCAGCGGCTCCCGCCCCGGCAGTTGTAGCCGCACGCGCTGAGAAGCGCTTCACAGGACGCGCAGGAGAGGTCTTTTTCCAGCCTTGCCGGCCGGTAGAGATAAATCAGTGCCTTGTCCTGCCGGATTCGCAGGGGAACTGCCCGGACGCCCTTTTTTCCAAGCCGCCGGTTCAGACTCCGCAGGAAATCCAGCAGGTCTTCCCGGCTTTCATAGGGGCAGGCGAACAGATTGCCGGTTTTCAGCCCTGCCAATGTGGGGGCGCAGTTGCGAACCACCTGTTCCTCAGACATGGCCGTCCTCCCTGCCCCGGGCGATTCGGCGCAGGCTTTTCCGGATGGAAATGACGCCCACGGACGTCACAGTGACAGCCGCAACGGCACCGGCGCCGGACAGAATCGTGGCAATTTCCATAGCTCGAACCTCCCGTTTTCATAATGATAAGATCATCTTTTTTGCTTTTCTGGTTAGCCTCCGCTAACTGGCTATATGATACACGATGCCGCCCCATTTGTCAAGTCTTTTTCCTACTATTTTTATAGGCAGGTTTTTGGATGTGAAAAAGCGCCCCAGCAGGGCGCTTTTAAGCCGTTTTATTGAAGTTTCCGAGCCTTTTATTCCTGCGGCAGCGTGACAATTCGGGCTTCATGATGGACGGTTGGCAGAATTTTCTCCATCAGGTCAGCCGTCCGAAAGCGCAGGCTGGAGGTGTTGATGCAGGGATGGCAGCCGATGTACTCCCCTTTCAGCACGTCCTCGTCCATGAGAAGCTGTACATGGTTCTCCCCATCGTTCATCAGCCCCAGGACACTGACGGAGCCGGGGGTGATGTCCAGAAACTTCTCCATATACTCCGGCGCGGCAAAGCTCAGGCGGGAGGAGCCGATCTCCTTGGAGAGAACACTGGTCTTAAAATGCTTGTCCCCGGGGAGCATCAGCAGATAAAAGTCCGTACACTGCCGGTTGCACAGCAGCAGATTCTTGCAGATCACCGCGTCCAGCACCCGGTCGATCTCCTCGCAGGCTTCCATGGTCATGGCCGCCTCGTGATCGATGCGACGGTAGTCGATTCCCAGGCTGTCCAGCAGATCGTAGCAGCGGATTTCCTTCTCAAGCCGTCCGGCACAGTTGGCGGGACGTCCGTTTACCAGTTCCATAGCTATCATCCTTTCCTCAGCTGCCAGAAGGCCACGGCGCTGGCAGCCGCTACGTTCAAAGAATCCACGCCGTGGTACATGGGGATTTTTACGGTGTAGTCGCACCGGGCAATGGTCGTCTCCGTCAGGCCGTCGCCCTCGCTGCCTAAGATCACCGCCAGTCTTTCCTCCGCCATGAGACGGCGATCGTCAATGGAGACGGAATCGTCGCTCAGCGCCATGGCGGCGGTTTTGAAGCCCAGACGGCTCAGCTGCGCCATCCCCTCCCCCGGCCAGTCTCCCGTAAACGTCCAGGGAATCTGAAACACCGTCCCCATGCTCACCCGGGCGCTGCGGCGGTACAGCGGGTCACTGCATCCGGGGGTCAGCAGTACGGCGTCCATCCCCAGCGCGGCGGCGGAACGGAAGATTGCCCCCACGTTGGTAGGATTCTGGACGTTTTCCAGGACAACGATCCGCGCTGCCCCGGCGCAGATATCCTCCACGGTGGGAAGCCCCGGGCGGCGCATGGCGCACAGCACGCCCCGGGTCAGGTGGTAGCCGGTGAGATTGCACAGCAGCTCCTCGTCTGCGGTATACACGGGAACGCCGGGGCAGCGGGCGAGAACCTCCCGCGCCGCCCCCGTGATGTCCTTGCGCTCCATGAGCAGCGATACCGGCTCATAGCCGCCGTCCAAGGCCCGGTGGATGACCTTGGGGCTTTCCGCAATGAACATCCCCTTGGCCGGTTCAAACCGGTTGAGCAGCTGCGCCTCCGTCAGTCGGGCATACACGTCCAGCTCCGGCGCGGAGAAATCCGTTATTTCAATGACGTTGGCCATAGCGTTCCTTTCCGCCCCAAGACAACATGCCAAAAAACGGGGCGCTTTTTTCCATCCTATCCTACCAGATTCCGTTCAAAATGTCAAAGATTTCTCCGCCGATTGACTTCCATTTTCTGTAATGGTAGAATGGGTCTATTGTAAAGAGAGGGGCGGATCGCCATGGCGAACAAACATCCGGGGTATATGACCACCTTCCGGGAGCGCTTGAGCTACTGGACATACTTCATCGGGCAGAACATTTACTATAACATCACAGCGGCTTTTATCTCCACCTACCTTGCCATGCAGGGCGTGAACCTGGCCAAGGTCGCCATCGTGCTGCTGATCGTCAAAATCTGGGACGCGGTGAATGACCCCATTTTCGGTTTCATCTTCGATAAGGTGAAATTCAAAAACGGGCAGAAGAGTCTTCCATGGCTGCGGATCTCCACCGCGCTGATCCCCATTGTGACCATCATCCTGTTCTCCATTCCCTCGGCGCTGGGGGAGACCGGGAAGCTCATCTGGTTCGGCGTGGCCTACGTGCTGTGGGACACTGTGTACACTCTGACGGACATTCCCGCCTACGCCATGCTGAACACCATGACCGACAATCTGCCGGAGCGAAACACCCTGCTCTCCGTCAACCGGGTATTCTCCGGGGCGGGCGTGCTGATTTACGGCGTGGTGCTGCCCATCCTCATCAGCGAAAATGTGGGCATGAGCGCCAGCCTGGCCATTGCCACGCTGTCCATTTTCAGCGCCCTGACCATGGTGCCCCTGTCTCTCAACTGCAAGGAGCGCAACTATAAGCCCGAAGAGGAGGACGAAAACTTCTCCCCCAGGCAGATGTTCTCCTATCTGGGGAAAAACAAATATCTGCTGACCTACTACGGCGGCTACTGCGCTACCGACGCGCTGAAAACCTCCGCCGCCGTGACGCTGTTCGTCTCCTTCTACCTGTTCGGCAATTCCCTTTACTCCATCGTGCTGAACCTGCTGAACATGGTGCCGGGTGTTTTCGCTGCCATGCTCATGCCCACCATTCTGAAAAAGCTGGATAAATTCAAGACCCTTTTCTGGTGCAATATCGTCAACATCATCTTAGGTCTGGTGATTTTCTTCGTTGGCTACGAAAACCGGGCGCTGTTCCTGACGCTGACCTGCGTCCGCACCATTCCCATGAGCATCGTGGGCATTCTCGCCTTCATGTTCACTCCGGACTGCGCCGAGTACGGCCAGTATAAATCCGGCATCAGCGCCAAGGGCATCACCTTCGCCATTCAGACCTTCTCCGTAAAGATCACCGCCGCGGTCTCGTCCTCTCTGGCTTTGGCGCTGCTGGGCTGCTTCCACTGGATTTCCGTGGAGGCGGAGAGCTTCGAGGCGCTGAAGGCGCTGAACATCCAGCAGAGCGCAGGGGCGCTGGAGGGACTGTGGATCGTGTACGCCCTGGTGCCTGTCATCGGCATGATCATTTCCACGTTCTTCTACTTAGGCTACAAGCTCAACGACAAGGACGTGCAGATCATGGCGCGGTGCAACGCCGGAGAGATCACCCGGGAGGAAGCCGAGTCCTTGCTGTCCCGGAAGTATTGACCCAATGAACAGAAACGGCGCCATCCGGCGCCGTTTCTGCATGTCATACGGGGTTCCTATCAGGGTCTGTCATTATTTCTCGATAGAATGGTTAACACCATTTTATACGAGTTTTTAATAAAACGCTTAAAAGCGTTTTATTAGGCCGCAGGATTGCGGCCAGCGGCCACTGCCGCTAAAAAACGAAGTCAATACATTTCTTACCGCCGCCCAGGCGGTCTGCCGTGAAACGGCTTAAATAAAATGATGAAATCATTTTATTAAGAAATAGTATTATCCCGCGAATCCTTCGCAGGCCGTCCGCAGAGGCGTGCGGGCAGCAGACGGCAATCCAAAAATGGCCTCCCGCCGTAAAGCGGGAGGCCATAAGAGGATATATTACTGTGCCAGAGTGCTGGTCTTGTACTTCGCGCTCTTCTTCAGGAACAGCACCAGGAAGCCGACCGCGGCGATAACACCGGCGACAACGGCGATGGGATAGTACACGCTCTCGGCAATTCCCATAGGCTTCCACAGCAGGCCGAGGCACTCGCCGGCCGCGAAGAAGTAGGTGATGGAAACGCCGGTCATGAAGGTGGCAGGAACCGCGCAGATCCAGTAGTTGCGCTTGTTCTGCGCCAGATACATGGCAGCCGCCCACAGAGCGATCATGGCCAGAGTCTGGTTGGACCAGGAGAAGTAACGCCATACCACAGAGTAGTCGATCTGGCAGATGATGGCGCCGACGCCCAGCAGGGGGACGGTCAGAAGCAGACGCTTCTTCCAATCCTTCTGGTCGATCTTGAACCAGTCGGCCAGCGTCAGACGGGCGCTGCGGTAAGCGGTATCACCGGAGGTGATGGGGCAGGCGATAACGCCCAGCATAGCCAGGACGCCGCCGATCTTGCCCATGGTGGTGGTGCAGATCTCGTAAACAACAGCGTTCACACCGGCGCCGGCGTCCAGCAGAGCCTGGGTGTTCTCGTAGAAGGAAACACCGGCAGCCGCCCAGACCATGGCGATGATGCCCTCGGCGACCATCGCGCCGTAGAACACCTTGTGACCCTGCTTCTCAGAGGTGCAGCAACGGGCCATCATGGGAGACTGCGTGGCGTGGAAGCCGGAGATGGCGCCGCAGGCCACGGTGACGAACATGAACGGCCAGATGTGGATGTTCTTAGGATGCTGGTTGTTGAAGTTGTTCCACAGCTCGGGCATCTGATACTCATGGGCGAACAGCAGAACACCCGCAACACCGACGGCCATGATGATCAGGCAGATACCGAAGATGGGGTAGATCTTGCCGATGACCTTGTCGATGGGAACGAAGGTGGCGATGAAGTAGTAGATGATGATGACCCACAGCCAGAAGGTAGCGTCCAGCTTCTCGGGGGTCAGCAGGGCCAGCAGACCGGCGGGACCCTTGGAGAACACGACGCCGACCATGACCAGCAGGATGACGGAGAACACGCGCATGACCTGCAGCATGACCTTGCCCAGATAAGTACCGGTAATCTCGGAGATGCTGGCGCCCTTGTGCCGCATGGACAGCATACCGCACATGTAGTCGTGGACGCCGCCGGCGAAGATGGTACCGAAGACAATCCACAGATAGACGACAGGTCCAAACAGAGCACCGTTCAGAGCGCCGAAGATGGGGCCGAGACCGGCGATGTTCAGCAGCTGAACCAGGAAGATCTTCCAACCCTTCATCGGGACGAAGTCAACACCGTCGTTGAGCGTGATGGCAGGCGTCTCCCGGTCGTCAGAGCCAAAGATCTTGTCTACGCGCTTGCCGTAGAAGATGTAGCCGACGACCAGAGCTGCAATGCAGAGAATGAAAGTAAGCATAGGTTTCCTCCTTAGTTTAGTTACCCTGCGGTGGCGTATCACCGCCTGGCGAGTATCATTATATGTCTAAACCGTGAACAAATCAACCCTTAGTATGGCGAAAAAAAGATTTTCGTAGCATTAAACAAATTTATAGCGGTTTTTTCCTTCCGGGGAGTGGCGTGACCCTGATTTTTTTCGTCAAATTGCATAAAACAGCACGCAGAAGAACTGGAGCAGCGCCCCTAAGTCGACGAAAATGTGAAATACGGAGTGCATCCACTTCCTGCGCTTGCCCAATCCATACAGAACGGAGCCGACCGTGTAGGCAATACCGCCCAGCAGCAGAAGCAGAAAACCCGGGAAGGTCAGCGCCTGAAGCGCCTGTTTCGCAAAGAAAATGATCGCCCAGCCCATGCCGATGTAGCAGATCATGGAAAAGACCCGATATTTCTTCAGGTCAATGGCCGTCAGGGTCGTGGCCAGCGCCACCATGCCCCACTCGAAGCCGAACAGCACCCAGGCGAGGACAGGGTTCTCCGGGCGAATGGCGGACAGCAAAATCACGGTGTAGGTTCCCGCAATGAGGAAATAAATGGTGCAGTGGTCAAGTACCTGCATCACCTTTTTGCCCAGGGTGGGCTTCAGACCGTGGTAGACGCTGGAAATGGTGAACATGGTGACCATGGCGCTGCCGTAAATGGCGGAGGTGACGACGCCCCAGGGATTGGCGTGGAGGGCGGCGAAAATGACGCACAGCGTCAGCGCCACGACGCCCACGGCGCCGCCGACGATATGGGTGACCATGTTCATGATCTCTTCGCCCCGGCTGTAATCCGGGAGTTGGCGGTCGGACAATTTCGTTCGTTTCATAGTGATTCCTTTCTTTGTAAAGATGGCAGGAGTATAGCACATTTTTCACAAAAAAGAAACCGCCATTTTGTCGAGTTCTCTCCCCGGCGGAGAAATTCGGTTTCTACCGGGGTGAGAAGTGGATACGGGGTTGACAAATGTCCTTCCATACAATACAATTCTCCTAGTCACGGCGTAAAGTACGCCGTTTTTTGCATAGAATAGAGAGGGTTCGAGCTATGAAAAAGATACCGTTTTTGACTCTGGAAAAAGCAAAGGAAATCCGCGAGCAGATCCCCACCCCCTTTTACGTTTACGACGAGGCCGGCATCCGCGCCAACGCCCGGGCGCTGAAGGCGGCGTTTTCCTGGAATCCCGGATTCCGGGAGTATTTTGCCGTCAAGGCCACCCCCAACCCCTTCCTGCTGAAAATCCTCCACGAGGAGGGCTGCGGCTGCGACTGCGCCACCTATACGGAGCTGCTGCTGTCCGAGGCCGTTGGCATCACGGGACATGACGTGATCTTTTCCTCCAACGATACGCCGGCGCTGGATATGCGCAAGGCGCGGGAGATGGGCGTTTATATCAATCTGGACGACGCCACCTATGTGGATTTTCTGGCGTCCATGGGTCCGGTTCCCGAGACGGTGTGTCTGCGGTATAACCCGGGCGGCTCCTTCTCCCTGGGCAACACCATCATGGATATGCCCCGGGACGCCAAATACGGCATGACCGAAGACCAGATGGCGGGGGCGATCACCCGGCTGATGAAGCTTGGCACGAAGCACTTCGGCGTTCACGCCTTCCTCGCCTCCAACACCACCACCAATGAATATTATCCCGCTCTGGCCGGGCAGCTGTTCCGTCTGGCGGTGCGGCTGCGCAACGCCACCGGCGCCCATATTTCCTTCATCGACCTGTCCGGCGGCATCGGCGTGGACTACCGCCCCGAGCAGCCCAAATGCGACATCGGCGTCATCGGCGAGGGCGTGCGGGTCAAGTACGAGGAAATCCTGACCCCCAACGACATGGGCGACGTCGCCATTTTCACCGAGCTTGGCCGGTTCATGCTGGCGCCCTACGGCCACCTGATCTCCACCGTCATTCACGAAAAGCACATTTACCGGGAATACGTGGGTCTGGACGCCTGCGCCGCCAACCTGATGCGCCCGGCCATGTACGGCGCTTACCACCACATCACGGTGCTGGGCAAGGAGGACGCGCTCCTGGATCACGTCTACGACGTCACCGGCGGTCTGTGCGAAAACAACGACAAATTTGCCGTCGAGCGAAGCCTGCCGGAGATCCAGATCGGCGACATCGTCGCCATCCACGACACCGGCGCTCACGGCTTCTCCATGGGCTACAATTACAACGGCAAGCTCCGTTCCGCGGAGGTTCTGCTGAAGAAGGACGGAAGCTTCCAGCTCATCCGCCGCGCCGAGACGCCGGAGGACTATTTCGCGACCTTCGATTTTTCGGATTTCCGCTTTGGAAAGTAGCACTGGCATTGTGTACAAAAACGATTCTGATTTTTTGGATGGCAGGTCGCAAATTAACAAGAAAATTTCATACTTTTCCGTTTCGTTTATGCTATAATGTATAAGGCGGCAGTAAGGCATCCTCCCAATCAGCCGCGCCGAAAAGGAGAACCCCATGAATAATATTCTGTTTTTTCTGACACCAAAGGCGATGTGTGCATATTTGTACGATGATTATACCATCCGGCAGGCACTGGAAAAGATGGAATCCGCAGGCTACGCCGCGATTCCCATTCTCAACCACCGGGGCGAATACCGGGGAACCCTGACGGAGGGCGACCTGCTGTGGGCCATGAAGAACATGTGCTACATGGACATGCGTCAGGCCGAAGCCCGCCGGGTCATGGAGATTGCCCGCCGAAAGGACAACGTCCCCGTCCGGGTCACCACCTCCATGCACGAGCTGGTGGAACGGGCATCCAATCAGAATTTCGTTCCCGTGGTGGACGACAAGGACGCGTTCATCGGCCTCATCACCCGAAAGGCCATCATCCGCTACTGCCGGGAAAAGCTGTTCCCCGAAGATTGATCGAATCCACTACATAGCGACAAATCCATAACGAAAGAGCGCTGTCACCTGGAACTCAATGGTTCTAAGTGACAGCGCTTTTGTTATTTTCCTGTATAGGCCATAGGCTGATTCAGGTACTGTTCCCAGGGGAAGTTTTCCGTGGATTTTTTCAGTCCAAAAGCCTCCCGTATCCCCTGGCACAGCATTTTCAGCTTGTATTGCAGGGGCGAGGCCGCAAACAGCGACGCGTTTCCCGCCGTCATGGCATACTCAAAAATCCGCGCCCGGTCTTCCTTGGGGTAGCTCATGGAATAGGTGTCCACGAAGCTGCGGGTGTCCGGCTGCAAAAATTCGCTGCCGTCCCGCTGGGCGTTGGCGAGATAATCGTAGTCGTACGCAAAGTCCACGGGATTCAGCTTTGCCCACTGGTCGAGGGCGATGCTGTTGCCTAAGATGTGGGTCTCCATCACGTGGTACAGCTCGTGGTACAGCGCTTTTTCCGAGGTATCCCCCGCCGCCAGAACGATGTAGGCGTCCGTTCCGTTCATGAACTGAATGCCGTTTGCGCTGCTCACACTGCCGGATTCGGCGCTGCCGGTGATCTCCCGCACCAGGCAGATTTTCAGAGAGGAAAAATGGGAGACCGCGGCTTCCAGCATTCCCTCCGGGAACTTGGCAAGGCGCTCGTTCAGCCAGTCCAGCTCCCGCTTGAGGACGGGTACCAGGTATTCAATCTCAAAATTGTAGTCCCAGGGCTGCACCAGGTCGGCGTCCTCCCACAATAGCACCTCCACGCCGTAGGTATCGCCGACGGTTCTGGCATAATACTCACACCACACCAGCCCGTGATAGTCCGGCTCCTGGCTGGAATAATAGGGGCCGGTGTAGATTTCCGTGTCGGAAACGGCGAATTCCGGCGAGGTTGTATCCCAGCGGTAAACGGTCGGCCGGCCGTCGTTGTTAGAAAGGAGGAAATACACCCAGCCGTCGGCGGTTTCCTCCACCGTCAATGGCAGGCCGGAGAACGGGAGGGTCGCGGAGCAGCGGCGGTGTCCGGTCTCCAGATCGTAATAGTCAAGCCGGATTTCCGTATCCGACGCAACGCTTGCCGTCACCGCGTCGGCGAAGGTTTCCAGGAAAAAATCCTCCCCGCTCAGCTCTGCCGGGGTCAGCGCCAGGGGAGATTCCTCCCCCGCCTGCCCGAACAGCAGCGCCCGGGTGCAGCCCGTGGGGAAGGAAAGAAAATAGCTGTCGCCGCAGGACTGCATCGTCAGCTCCTGCGTCCCCTCATACAATATCCGTCCGTTTTCCGTGGAGAGCAGCAGCGTACTGGCATTGCCCTCGCTGTCCGCCGCCCGGCATTGCAGGACGGTGTCGTTCAGGTGCAGCCCGGTCACGCTCTGCTGCGCGAACCCGGCCTCCTTGATGACCCGGCGGATGCCTGTTTCCAGATTCCAGGCGCGGATGCCGGCCTTGGTGCAGTAGTACAGCGTCTCCCGATCGCGGGACAGCAGGGGCGTTCCTTCCAAGTCCTCCGGCGCGGGAATGTGGGTGATCTCCCGCAAAGAAGCGTCCAGCACCACCGTCTGCCGGTTTACCGGGTCAAAATAGCTCAGGCCGCTTTCCGTGACCTGTAGGGACGGGTCGTCCGGAGAAAGGCCAAACTCCAGCCGGACGGTGGCCGCTATGTACAGCTCCTCCCCGGAAAGCCGGGTGATGAGGGTGCTGACCTGGGTGTCGGAGAACACCAGCAGGTCGCTGCCCATGGCCTTCAGCCCGGCCACCCCCGGAATGCTCAGGGGATACGCCCGCAGCGCATCGCCGTAGCGCACCTCCAGGGGGTCGTTCGGGTCATGCAGTCCGGCGGGGGGCGCCGCTTCCACGGGAACGGCCTCCGTCTGGGTGGGGAACGTCGTTTCCTCCCCCTTCCCGGAGCAGCCCGCCAGCAGCAGGCACAGCAGGATCAGCGCGGGATACCATCGTTTCATCTATTGTCTCCTTGCAAGGGTGTAATCGTCGCCCTGCCGATAAAAGGGGCAGTGCCGGGAGGGGGAATTGGCGATGCGGTAAACCTCGTCCTCGTCCAAATCCATCATGCAGTCGTATTCGTCGTACTCCTCATCATAATCATAATACCAGCAGGTCTCGCATTCTGTCGAATCCACGGTCAACCCCCCAAAATCCGAAAAGAAAATTCTCCGTTTTCATAAATCAGACAGCTGTGGCTCCCATCCTTGGGGATGGAGACGCTGCCGGGATTCAGGCAGCGGATGCGGTCGCGCACTTCGTCCATTTTCACATGGGTGTGTCCGAAGAGAAACACACTGCCCTCCGGCAAGGGCGGAAGGTTATCCGGGTTGTGGTGATGTCCGTGGGTCAGATAGAAGGTTTTCCCCTCCAGAAGCAGCTGGGAAAACTCTGCCATGCAGGGGAAGGGCAGAACCATCTGGTCAACCTCCGCCTCGCAGTTGCCCCGCACCGCAATGATACTGTTCCGGTAATCGCTCAGCATGGGAATCACCTGCTTCGGCGCGTAATCCCGGGGCAGGTCGTTCCGGGGGCCGTGGTACAGCAAATCCCCCAGCAGGATCAGCCTGTCCGGTTTCTCCGTCTCTATCAGGTCACAAAGGCGGCGGCACCAGAAGGCGCTGCCGTGAATGTCGGACGCAATCAGCAATTTCATAAGGAATCCTCCTGTTTTATGCACCGCAAGGGTCGGTGAAGCCACCGACCCCATTATTTATAGTTGTTCTAAGTACGTTTTCACGTCGAACGGCCGAAGCTTCTCGTCCTTCCGCAGATACAGCGGGTGATGGGGATGTCCCTTCCGGGAAATGGCACCGGCGCAGCACCACTCGGCTCCATACTCCTCCCCTGCCAGCAGCATGTCCCGCAGGCAGTCGGGCAGATATTTCCGCTTTTCAATGATCGCGCCCCAGGCCGCCCACACCACCGGATGCTCCGAAAGAGACAGCACATACCGGAACGCTTTCAGATTTTCCTTGTGGAGCAGCGGGTTGCAGACCTTCTCCATATCGTCGGGAGAGGTCGCCCGCTGGGCGTAGACGTTGAACATGATAAAGCTGTCAAACCCATTCCCCAGGGCAATCCGCTCCACGGATTTTAAGGTGTTGTCCAGGGCGTCGGGCCTGGCTGTGGAGGGGTTGATGCCGATGCAGATCAGGGGCTTGCAGCCCCGCGTACCCAATATGTAACGGTACTCCGAGTAAAAATTGGGGGCGTAAATCCATTTTTTGATGTCGTATTCGTCGCTGGGGGTATCGGCGGCCTCCAGTGCCTGCCGGAAGGTGACCAGCTCCAGTTCCCGGGTCGTTCCGCTGGGAATGTGCGCCATCAGCTTTCCTCCACCGGCGGGAACCACAGGCTCTTGCTGGGGTCGTGGAAATCGCAGCTTTCCGGGTCGCGCCCCGTCTGAAGGCACCACCCGGCAAAGGCCGTGTCCAGGAAGGGATACACGCCGTCCATGGTGGATTGCAGGCTGACGGTGGAGCCGTCCTTCAGGTACAGCTCCGCCACGACGCTGCCGCCCTGCACCACGTACAGCTTCTGCCCCACAATTTCCCCGTACCGATGCTCGGCGTCCTTCTTCCCGAACCGGGACATGAGGAAGCTTTCCCCGTCGTAAAAAATGCCGAAGCTCAGGTAATACACCGCCAGAAATACGCCCATGGCCAGCACGATCAGGCCGCCCACGATCAGCACCGGCCCGTCGCCGATGCCGATGCAGACTGCGAAGACGCCCAGCACCGTCAGCACCACGCCGAACACGCCGAAGCGCTTGTTCGCCCGGACGGCCATGCCGGAACGGTGCTGCGCCTTTCCCCGGAACGCCTTGGTAAACCCCTTATCCACCAGATAGCACACCCCGAACACGGCGGCGGCAATCAGCAAAACAATGACAAACTGCATATCTTTCTCTCCTTATATTCAAGCCCAAAGCACCGTATCCACAGGAATGTCATGTTCCTCGGTATCCAGATGGGGCAGCATCTGAAAATCATAGCACAGCGCCAGCGTGGGATGGTTCGGCTCCCGGGACAGGAATTTGTCGTAAAACCCGCCGCCGTAGCCGATGCGGTGCCCCTGGGGGTCAAAGGCCAGCCCGGGCATCAGCACCAGCGCCGTTTCGTCATGGGCAACCGGCTCGTCCGCAATGGGTTCCGGAATCCCGGCGTAGCCCTTCGATACCTTGGTCAGGTCGTCCAGGTAAATGAACTTCATTTCGTCGCCGTAGCACTTGGGTACGGCCACCTTTTTCCCGTCCCGGAGCGCCTGTTCCAGCATGGGGACGGTGCGCACCTCCTGATTGTAGGGCATGTAGCCGTAGATGGTCTTTGCCTTGCGGTAGGCCTCCGTCGCGGCAAACCTGCGGCCAAGCTCCCGGCTCCGCTCTTCAATTTCTTCCGGCGTCATCGCCCGTTTTTTCTCCCGAATCCGGCGGCGCAGTTCCGTCTTATCCATTCTCCGTACCCTCCGCTTTCTCGCTCACCGGGTGGAACATCCGGAACCACAGGAAAATGGCGATCTGCCCCGGAATGCCCAGAAGGTAGATTTTCCAGAAATTGTACCGGAAAATCAGCAGCCCGGAAACATGAATGGCGATCAGGAATCCCCACACGATGGCGGAGATCAGCAGCCGGTTTTTCCGGAAATCGTGCCACGCCGAAAGTAAACTCAGCATCACAATGGCGTTGACCGGCACGGCGTAGAAAAACGCCAGCCAGCTGTAGCGCTCCACGGCGTGGAACGAGGACATGATGACGAATACGAACAGCGCAATGAACCACACCAGCGTGGAGGACAGCGCTAATATCACATTCTTATTGGCCTTGCGCTTCAGCGCCTTTTCGGACACCTGGGTCATGGCTTTTTCCAGGGTGCCGGGGTTACCCGGCAAAGCGTCGGGGTCGGCCAGCAGCTCCCCCACGGGTATCCGGAACAGCTCCGCCAGCTGCACCAGCGTCATCACATCCGGCACGGATTCTCCCCGCTCCCATTTGGAGACGGCCTTGTCGGAATAATTCAGTTTTTCCGCCAGACCCGCCTGGGTCAGTCCCGCCTGCTTGCGGTACGCGGCAATATTGGAGCCGATCTGATTTCTCAAAGTCGCGTCGTCCATGGTTCCCCTCCAGCTTATAGTCATGCCTATCTTATCATAAACGGAAAATCTTTGCAACAGGGAAACCGGGGCATTCCTCCGACGCTCCCGAAATATATTCTTTTTTTCTCTTGCAATTTCTTCCGATCTATGATATAAATGGTTTGTACACCATCAGAAGCTTTCAGAACCTTTCCGCTGTAAGGAGGAAACACTATGAACATCCGAAAACTTTTGACCCGGCTCGTTTCTTTGGCACTGATCGCGGTCTTTCTGCCCACCGTTGCGATGGCGGATACCTGGTACTTGGAGGACGGCAGCATCACCGTCTCCGCCACCGATAGCGGCCAGAACGTCAGCCAGGGCGGCGTGACCAAAGAGGATTCCGCCCCCGTCATCCGGAACCGGGATTCTTCCGCTTCCACCACCAACAATGTCACCATCAGGGCGGACACAGGGGCGACGGCCAACGTCACCCTGGAGGACACCAACATCGACACCACCGGCGGCGCAGGGCCGAATGGCGCAGGCGACGCGGCGGTGAGAACCGAGGGCGGCGGCAACGTCAACCTGAACGTTGAACTGGACAACACCCTGCAAAGCGGAGACACACGCGCCGGTGTGGAAAAGGGCAACGGCGGCAATCTGACCATCGGCTCCGAATCCGGCTCCGGCCAGCTGGTAGCCGTCGGCGGCGACGGCGGCGCGGGCATCGGCGGCGGTGAAAACACAGGTGCCGAAAACATCACCATTACCGGCGGCGATATTTTTGCCATCGGAAACGGCGGCGGCGCAGGGATCGGTGGTGGCTGGGACTGCAGCGCCTCCGACATCACCATCACCGGCGGAAATGTCACAGCCGTAGGGAAACAAGACGATCCCGGCCGTATTGGCGGCGCAGGCATTGGCGGCGGCGGATCTCAGACTTCGAATGCCGGCAGCGGCACCAGTATCAAAATCACCGGCGGACGTGTCACAGCAGTCGGCGGCAATTACTCTGCGGGTATCGGCGGAGGCTATGGCTCCAATGGTGAAAACATCACCATTTCCGATGCCGAAGTAATCGCCATAGGCGGCACATGCAGCGCCGGAATCGGCGGCGGCTGCCGTAACCTCGACTCCACTGCCGCCGGAGAAGGAAAGAATATCTCCATTTCCGGCAGTGCAAATGTAAAGGCCGCCGGCGGCGTGGGCGACAGCATGGACGGCGCAGGCGCGGCCATTGGCGCGGGCGGATCGCATCAGGGGACAACCCTCGTCGATGCTCAGGAGGGGGATGTGGGTACCTCCGGCCTGTCTCCCGACGGCAGCGTCAAGCGCTTAGACCCCGGAACGACCTTTGACATCCCCCAGCCCAAGCCCCGCAGCAGCTTCCTGATTGCCCCCGCTGAACCCCAGCCGGTCAAAGCGGCGCTCTATCGCGTCATCGACGAGACGGGCAAAGCGCTCCCCGTGGAGACGAAGCAGGAGGACGGCGTTCTGCTGCTCACCGCTCAGGCCGACATTGCCATTCTGGAGGGCGCGATCTCCGGGCTGCAAACCCTGCAAAGCCGGGGCATCGATACCATCACCTTTACCAACGGCACCATCTCCGTCAGCTTCTCTTTGGCCGAGGTCATCGCCAAGGGCGTATCTTCGGACATCTACCGCCTGACCCTCTCCGGCGGTGAAGCCAATTTCACGCTGGCTGACGCGGATATTACCGCGCTGCTGGGCAAGTAATCCCATAAAAAACACGCCCCGGACATCCAAAGATGTCCGGGGCAATTTGCTGCTCAGCTCAATTATCAGCCGCCGAAGAAACGGCGGAAGTATTCGTACCAGTCGCCATAGTCTCCTTCACTGGGCATGGAGGAATCCTCCTGGGGGGTGGTTTCCACAGTGGTGTCGTGGGGCTTTTCATCGAAGGTGATGGTCAGCGTCAGCTCCCGGCCGCTGCGGACGACGGTGATTTCGGCGGTGTCCCCTGCCTTGTAGTTCCGCAGGGTACGGGTCAGGTCGGTTCTGGTGGTGATCTTATGATCGTCCACCGCGGTGATCAGATCCTTGGACTGGATACCGGCCTTGTCCGCGCTGCTGCCCGGCGTCACGTCCACGACGTATGCGCCGTCCGTGGGCAGACCGAACTGGGCGGCGGCTTCCTTGTCGTTGTCCTTCACGGTGATGCCCATGTAAGCGCCGGTGACGTAGCCGTAGTCGATGAGGTCGGAGATAATGCCCATCACATCGTCAATGGGGATGGCGAAGCCGATGCCCTCGATGGACGCGCCGGAATTGGTGGTGCCGGAATACTTGGCGGTGGTGATGCCGATGACCTCGCCGTACATATTGAACAGCGGGCCGCCGGAGTTGCCCGGGTTGATGGCCGCGTCGGTCTGGAGCATGCTGATGACGGTATTGTCGGTGGTGACCTCCCGGTTGATGCCGCTGACATAGCCCACGGTCTCCGTGGCTGCCAGACGGCCAAGAGGATTGCCGATGGCGACCACCATGTCGCCGATGGAAAGATTGCCGCTGCTGCCAATGGTCGCGGCGGACAGCCCCTCGGCTTCCACCTTCAGAACGGCCACGTCGTTGGTGGCGTCGTAGCCCTTCACCGTGGCGTCGTACTCGTCGCCGGTGTGAGTGGTGACGGTGATATTGCTCGCGTTCTGCACCACGTGGTAATTGGTCACCACGTAGCCGTCCTCCGTCAGGATGAAGCCGGAACCGGAGGACGTTCCCTCCACGCTCTGGCCGTAGGCGGTGGTCTGCATGGTGCAGGAAATGGCCACCACGCTGTCAACGTTGCTCTGATACAGCTGCGCCGGGGTCATGGCCGAGCCGTCCGCCGCCGGAAGCGCACCGGATGTGCCGGAAGGGGCGCTGTCGATCTGCTTCTGCAAATCGTCAATCTGTCTGCCCAGCTGCTGGGTGATCTGGTTGGTTTTCTGCTCCCATCTGCTGTTGACGCTGGACGCCGTGATCAGGCAGCCGGTCGCCACCAGCGCCAAGACGAGGACGACGGCAATTACGGTCTTCCAGGGAGACTTGCCGGACTTGCGTTCCTTCTTCTGAGTCGGCTGGGTCTGGGGCTGGTACTGGTACTGATATGCCCGGGGCTGACCCGTCATGTACGGGGAATTGGCATAGGGAGACTCCCTGCGGCCTGTACCGGCGGCGTGATAGGTGCCGGACTGGGGTTCGCTCCGGGGTGTCGGATTCTGGGGTTCCGCTTCCTTTTGCGGCTCCTGAGGGGCAGCATCCTGCGCTTCGGAAGCCGGGTGATTCTCTTCCGGATATTCGCTATTTGTAAAGGTATCCATGGTGGTTCCCTCCTTCTCTTTTCTTACCTTACTCTACCCGCCACATATGAAGAAATATGTATCGACATGTGAAGGATATTTGAATTTTACAATTTTTCCGGCTTTTCGTCAAGGGCAGCAGCGGATAATCAGAAAAATCGCGGCAGCTTTCACTGCCGCGAAACGAATCACTTCTTGCGGAAGGACATGCAGTCGGTACACTGATCCACGGTGGGGCAAGCCTCATGGGTACCCACCAGAATGCGGTCCAGAGAGCAGTAGTTCTCGCCCTCGCAGTGGTTGGCGCACTGCTGGACGGTACACTCGATGCTCTTGTTGGCATGACAGTTCATAGTAGCAGCCTCCTTTTCTTTGGATTCGGGAATAGTATGCGCCGCCGTCGGCAAAGCATACAGGAACTTTTTTCCAATGTTGCTTTCCCGTGGCTTTTGTGGTATCTTAGAGGAAAAGGATTTTTGCTGGAGGTCTTTCTATGCCTGTCATTGCTCCGTCTATTCTGTCCGCCGATTTTGCCAATCTGGAACGGGATATTCACGACATCGAGCGCAGCGGCGCCGATTGGGTGCATGTGGATGTGATGGACGGAATGTTCGTCCCCAACATCTCCATCGGCATTCCGGTGGTGAAGGCGCTGCGGCCTGTCACTTCCCTGCCGTTGGACGTGCATCTGATGATCGACCGTCCCATCCGCTACGCCGAGGAATTCATCAAAGCCGGTGCGGACTGGCTGACCATTCACTTAGAATCCGACCAGCCCCAGAACACACTGGCCTGTCTCGACAAAATCCGGGCGATGGGCTGCAAGGCCGCCCTTTCCCTGAAGCCGAAAACCCCGGCGGAGGCTGCCATTCCCTATCTTGCCAAATGTGACATGGTGCTGGTAATGACCGTGGAGCCGGGCTTCGGGGCGCAGAAATTCATGGCCGACATGATGCCCAAGGTGAAAAAGCTCCGCCAGATGCTGGACGAGGTAAACCCCGCCTGCATCCTCGAGGTGGACGGCGGCGTGGACGCCGTGACGTACAAGACCTGCCGGGAAAACGGCGCGGAAGTGCTGGTCACCGGCTCCGCCTATTTCAAAGCCGCCGACCGGGCAGCCTTCGTCCAGGCTCTTCGGAAGTAGAAAAACGAACCCGGCTCCCATCTGGGAACCGGGTTCAGATTGTATGGGATTAGCAGTAGAAATCCCGAATTTTCTTGGCGCGGCTGGGATGGCGCAGCTTGCGGATGGCCTTGTTTTCGATCTGGCGGATACGCTCCCGGGTGACGCCGAAAATCTGCCCCACCTCTTCCAGGGTGTGGGTGCGTCCGTCGTACATGCCGAAGCGCATCCGCAGAACGTCCGCTTCCCGCTCCGTCAGGGTGTCCAGAATTTCCTTCAGCGCCTCGGCAAGCAGGGCGTTGGAGGTGGCATCGGCAGGGCCGGGGGTGCGCTCGTCCTCCACAAAGGAGCCGATGGAGGTATCCTCCTCGTCGCCCACAGGGGTGTCCAGGGACAGGGTATCGGCGGCGGTGCGGTTGGCCTCGATGATCTTCTCCACGGGCAGGTTCAGCTCTGCGGCAATCTCCTCCACGGTAGGCTCCCGGCCAAGCTCCTGCACCAGCTTCCGGTTGCAGCGGGTGGCCTTGTTGATGACCTCTACCATATGCACCGGGACACGGATCGTGCGAGCCTGATCCGCGATGGCGCGGGTGATGGCCTGCCGGATCCACCAGGTGGCATATGTAGAGAATTTGTTTCCCTTTGTCCAGTCGAATTTATCGACCGCGCGGATCAGGCCGGTGTTGCCCTCCTGAATCAAATCCAGAATGTGCAGGCCGCGGCCGGAATACTTCTTGGCAATGGAGACCACCAGACGCAGGTTCGCCTCGGTGAGCTTGTTCTTCGCTTCCTGATCTCCCTCGGAGACCCGCTTGGCCAGCTCCACCTCTTCCTCGGCGGAAAGGAGCTTGATCTGGCCGATCTCCTTGAGGTACATCCGCACCGGGTCGTCCAGGCTGTATTCGGCAGCCAGGTCAACGGGGTCGACCAGCTCCTCCTCGTCAAGACCCGCCAGGTTGATATCGTCGTCCGGCCCCAGGTCGAGATCGTCGTCCCCCAGATCCAGTTCCAGATCGGCGGTGACCACCTGAATATTCATGGCGTCCAGACGGTCGTAAATGTCCTCGATCTTCTCCGGCGTCAGCTGCATCTTTTCCAGCTGGGCATTCAGGTCGGAGGCACGGATCATGCCATCCTTCTTTCCCTGAGCGATCAGCGCCTGCAATGCGGCGTGAACATCGTCCATATTGGCTTTCGGTGCCTTCTTCGGCGTACTACTCATAGAGAATCTCCTTTTTTCTATGTAAAAATCCATAAAACTCTTGTGCCGTTAAACTATACCCCGTTTTTTTCCGTATGACAAGGGCATTTCTCAAAAATTTTTCTTTCATCGAGGACAGTTTTCCCCTGATTTCGGGAAAACATACGGTTTACTTTTTGGGAAAAATTCGTTATAATTGTGAGAATAAGGCAGTATGCCCATTCGATCCCATATTCATGAGGTAATCCATATGACCGAATTATCCAACATCCGCAACTTTTCCATCATCGCCCATATCGACCACGGCAAGTCCACCCTCGCCGACCGGCTGCTGGAGCAGTGCCACGCCATCGACCAGCGCATCCGCGCCGAGCAGATGCTGGACTCCATGGACTTGGAGCGGGAGCGGGGCATCACCATCAAATCCAGCGCCGTCACCCTGCATTACACCGCCGCCGACGGCGAAAAATACGTCCTGAACCTGATCGACACCCCGGGTCACGTGGACTTCAACTACGAGGTCTCCCGGAGCCTTGCCGCCTGCGAGGGCGCGATTCTGGTGGTGGACGCCTCCCAGGGCGTGGAAGCCCAGACTCTCGCCAACACCTATCTCGCCATCGACGCCGGGCTGGAAGTCCTGCCCGTCATCAATAAAATCGACCTGCCCTCCGCCCGTCCGGCTGAGGTGAAATCGGAAATTGAGGACATCATCGGCATTCCCGCCGAGGACGCCCCCGAAATTTCCGCCAAAAACGGCATCAACATTCCAGCCGTCTTGGAAATGATCGTCCGGGACGTCCCCGCCCCCACCGGGGAGCGGGACGCGCCATTGCAGGCGCTGATCTTCGACAGCCAGTACGATTCCTACCGGGGCGTCATCGTCTACACCCGCATCAAGCAGGGAACGGTAAGACCCGGCATGGACATTAAAATGATGGCCACCGGCGCGGTCTACAAGGTGGTGGAGGTGGGTACCATGATTCCCGGCGGGCTGAACCCCTCGGATGCTCTTGGCGCCGGGGAAGTGGGCTACATCACCGCTTCCATCAAAACCGTGGCGGACACCCGGGTGGGCGACACCGTCACCGGCGTGGAGAATCCCGCCGCCCAGCCCCTGCCCGGCTACCGTCCCGCCCAGCCCATGGTGTTCTCCGGCATCTACCCCGCCGACGGCGCCAAATATCAGGACTTGCGGGACGCGCTGGAAAAGCTGAAGCTCAACGACGCCTCCATGAGCTACGAGCCGGAAAGCTCCATTGCCCTGGGCTTCGGCTTCCGCTGCGGCTTCCTCGGTCTGCTGCACATGGAGATCATTCAGGAGCGTCTGGAACGGGAATACAACCTCGACCTCATCACCACCGCCCCCAACGTGGTCTACCGGGTGACGAAAACCAACGGCGAATCCATGTACGTCTACACCCCCCTGGACTACCCCGACCCGGCGGACATCCAGCTGGCCGAGGAGCCTTATGCCAAGGTCAGCCTGATCTCCCCCCAGGAATACGTGGGCAACATCATGGAGCTGTGCCAGAACCGCCGGGGCGAGTTCAAGGACATGGTGTATCTGGACGCCAGCCGGGTGGAGCTGCACTATGAAATGCCCCTGAACGAGATCATCTACGACTTCTTCGACGCCCTGAAATCCCGCACCCGGGGCTACGGCAGTCTGGACTACGAGCTGATCGGCTACCGTCCCAGCCGTCTGGTGAAGCTGGATATCCTGCTCAACGGCGACGTTGTGGACGCCCTGAGCTTCATCCTCTTCGCGGACAACGCCTATCCCCGCGCCCGGAAGATCTGCGAAAAGCTGAAGGAGAACATCCCCCGCGCCCAGTTTGAAATCCCCGTTCAGGCCGCCATCGGCGGCAAGGTCATCGCCCGGGAGACCATCAAGGCGCTGCGCAAGGACGTTCTCGCCAAGTGCTACGGCGGCGACATCACCCGTAAGAAGAAGCTGCTGGAAAAGCAGAAGGAAGGCAAAAAGCGGATGCGCACCTTTGGCACCGTCGCGGTTCCTTCCGAAGCCTTCATGGCCGTCCTCAAGCTGGACGAAGATTGACAGTTTTCTCACATTCTCAACACCCGGAGGTATCCCATGCCCATTCTCAATAAACGCGCAAACAAAACGCCCCTCGGACTTTACGTCCATGTCCCCTTCTGCCGCAGCAAGTGCCAGTACTGCGACTTCTACTCCATGGCCACCAAGGACGACAAGCTGATGGACGGCTATCTGGACGCGGTGTGCGATCATATCAAGGAAGCCGGCGAGCTGGCCCCCGGCTACAAGGTGGACTCCGTCTACTTCGGCGGCGGCACCCCCTCCTTCTTCGGTGCCGACGGTCTGGCCGTAATCCTCACCACCATCCGCCGGAACTTCGACGTGGTGCCGGACGCCGAAATTTCCGTGGAGTGCAACCCGGATTCCGTTTCCGACCGGCTGCTCCACCGGCTTTACGCCGAGGGCTTCAACCGGGTCAGTCTGGGCGTTCAGTCCGACGACGATGAAATTCTGAAAAAGCTCGGCCGTCCCCACACCTACGCCCAGGCCGCCACCGCCTACCAGCGCATCCGCAAGGCGGGTTTTCGCAACGTGTCCGTCGATCTGATGTACGGCCTGCCGGGACAGGACTTGCATGACTGGCAGGAAACACTGGATAACGTCCTGCGCCTGAACCCGGAGCACGTCAGCTGCTACGCCCTGAAAATCGAGGAAGGCACGCCCTTCTATGACTACAAGGAAATGCTGAACCTTCCCGACGACGAAACCCAGGCGGACATGTACCTCGCCGCCGTGGAAGCCCTCCGCAGCCGCGGCTTCCGGCAGTACGAAATTTCCAATTTTGCCCGGAAGGGTCTGTACTCCCGGCACAATATGAAATACTGGACGGGCGGCGAATATCTGGGCTTCGGCCCCAGCGCCAGTTCGGACTTTGCCGGAAAGCGCTTCACCCTGAAACGGGACTTGCAGGAATACATCGCCGGTATCCGGGACGGCGGCGACATTATGGAGGATTTGCAGGAAATCCCCATGCGGGAACGGGCGGGCGAGTATCTGATGCTCCGTCTGCGCACCAGTCAGGGCATCAGCGCCGCGGAATACGAAAAGCTGTTCCTGCTGCCCTTCGCCCCGCTGGAGGAGGTGCTGGAAAAGCGCCGCCGCTACTATCAGGCGACCCAGAACGACTCCGGCCGCTGGGTGCTGACCCCCCAGGGGTATCTGGTCAGCAACGACATCATCACGGACCTTTTGATCGCGCAGGACAGCTCCCACCCGCTCAAGCGGATATAACGTCGTATCCGTCCGAAATTTACAACGATTTTGCCGCCGGGGAATTGACATTTTTCCCGGCGGCATGTATAATATATGCGCTAAGTTCCGGTTTCCGGAAAAGTAAACCCAAAGGCGGAAACGCCTTTTGAAAGAAAGGAAAATTGCCATGATTTACAGTGCAGAAGTACAGAATATGTGCTCCGTGGCTAAGGGCGCCTACCACGGCCCCGCTCCCATCCCCGAGGAGGGCAAGTGGGTTCAGGCCAAGGAGATCAAGGACATCAGCGGCTTTACCCATGGTATCGGCTGGTGCGCTCCCCAGCAGGGTGCCTGCAAGCTGACCCTGAACATCAAGGAGGGCGTCATTGAGGAAGCTCTGGTGGAGACCATCGGCTGCTCCGGCATGACCCATTCCGCCGCCATGGCCGCCGAAATTCTCATCGGCAAGACCATTCTCGAGGCGCTGAACACCGATCTGGTGTGCGACGCCATCAACACCGCCATGCGGGAGCTGTTCCTGCAAATCGTCTACGGCCGCAGCCAGTCTGCGTTCTCCGAGGGCGGCCTGGTGGTCGGCGCTTCTCTGGAAGACCTGGGCAAGGGTCTGCGCAGCCAGGTTGGCACCATGTTCGCCACCAAGTCCAAAGGCCCCCGTTATCTGGAAATGGCCGAGGGCTATGTCACCCGCGTTGCTCTGGACGACGAGAACCTGATCATCGGCTATGAGTTTGTAAACCTGGGCAAGATGATGGACTTTATTAAGAAGGGCGACGACGCCAACACCGCCTACGCCAAGGCGAAGGGTCACTACGGCCGTTTTGACAACGCGCCCAAGTACATCGACCCCCGTCAGGAATAAGAGGAGGACGAAACAATGGCTTTGTTTGAAAGTTACGAAAGAAGAATTGACAAGATCAACGGCGTCCTCGCGCAGTACGGCATCTCCTCCGTGGAAGAGTGCCGGGAGATCTGCAAGGCGAAGGGCTTCGACCCCTATGAGATCGTCAAGGGCATTCAGCCCATCTGCTTCGAGAACGCCTGCTGGGCTTACACCGTGGGCGCTGCCATCGCTCTGAAGAAGAACGTCAAGACCGCCGCCGAGGCCGCCGAGGCCATCGGCATCGGCCTGCAGGCCTTCTGCATCGACGGCTCCGTCGCCGAGGATCGCAAGGTCGGTCTGGGTCACGGCAACCTGGGCGCCATGCTGCTGCGGGACGAGACCAAGTGCTTCGCCTTCCTGGCCGGTCATGAGTCCTTTGCCGCCGCCGAAGGCGCCATCGGCATTGCCCGCTCTGCCAACAAGGCGCGTAAGGAACCCCTGCGGGTCATCCTGAACGGCCTGGGCAAGGACGCCGCCCAGATCATCTCCCGGATCAACGGCTTTACCTATGTGCAGACCAAGTTTGACTACTACACCGGCGAGCTGAAGATCGTCAAGGAGTACAAGTACTCCGACGGCGAGCGCGCGGCTGTCCGCTGCTTCGGCGCTGACGACGTCCGCGAGGGCGTGGCCATCATGCACCACGAGGGCGTGGACGTTTCCATCACCGGCAACTCCACCAATCCCACCCGTTTCCAGCATCCCGTTGCCGGCACCTACAAGAAAGAGTGCATTGAGCAGGGCAAGAAGTACTTCTCCGTGGCCTCCGGCGGCGGTACGGGCCGTACCCTGCATCCCGACAACATGGCAGCCGGCCCCGCTTCCTACGGTATGACCGACACCATGGGTCGTATGCACTCCGACGCCCAGTTCGCCGGTTCCTCCTCCGTGCCTGCCCACGTGGAAATGATGGGCTTCCTCGGCATGGGCAACAACCCCATGGTCGGCGCTACCGTTTCCGTGGCTGTTGCTGTTGAGGAAGCGCTGAAGAAGTAAGGGAACACTTTCCTTTCCCAAATAACAAGCAAAGAAGCACATCCTGCCTGAGAAATTAGGCTGGATGTGCTTCTTGTTTTTATTCCAGCGGTGCATTTCGCCTTCTATACTCTAGAAAGAACCGTTCTATTTACAAATAAGAATAAATTATTTTTCTTCTAGGAGTTGACAAATATGAGTCAACGTGCTATTATGCTCTCGAGGTGATTGACATGGCAAAGCTTATCTCCGAATGTCCCGTCTGCGGTAATGATTTGAATATCACAAAGCTTCAATGCCCCTGCTGCGGGATGGAACTTTCAAACTCTTTTGAAATCAGCCCCTTTGATAAACTGGACAATGACCAGTACCTGTTTCTTACCACATTTCTGAAACACCGCGGAAACCTGAAACTGCTGCAGGAAGAACTGAACATCTCCTATCCCTACGCGAAGAAGAAACTGACGGAACTGCTCAGCGCACTGAATCTCACACAGGAAAACGACGAAGCATTTATAAAGGAGGACGTTAATATGCAAATCCAGTTTGATGGTAAGGAAAGCAATCGTGCCGGAGATATTGTCAAGAGGAAGCTCATCGAAAACGGCGGGCGTGCCATCGTGACGTCCATCAGCGGCAATCGGTACGGCATAAAGGCGGACGCGGACGGTCAGCACATTCTGTGCAATGAACTGCCCCCAATCTATACCTATGATGTCTTTGACGTGATCGTCGATTTGTTAAAGACTCAGCCGAATTACAGAGCCGATAAGGGAAGCGCCCGAGGCCACAGGCTTGGTGAGGCCGGGTGTGAAGAAAACACCGTCGCAGGCGCTATTCTGAAAAACTACTTTGGCAAAAGTGCAGGCGAGTCCGGCGTTGACCCGGTGTTTGTGTTGGCCGCCGTTCTGGAATGGGCTGGAATCGCGCATAATCGCCGGGGCTATCTGGAACTTACCGTAGCATATTCGGAGGAATTATAAACTTGCTGGTGTTTCTGTTGTCTTTTGTCATATCATTCCTGTGGTTCTTTCTGTTCAAGCACAACAAATATTAAGCGCCGCGCCATCCCCAATTAAAAGACCGCAGGTTCAAGCCATCGCCTGAACCTGCGGTCATTTCATTCTTCCTCAATCCTCGTCCCAGTTGTGCCAGACGTTTTGGACGTCGTCGTCGTCGTCCATGATGTCCAGCAGCTTCTCCATCAGGGAGATCTGCTCCGGGTCGGTGAGCTTCTGGTAGTTCTGGGGTACCATTTCGATCTGGGCGGATACGAAGCTGTAGCCCTTCTGCGTCATGGCGTCGGCCACGGCGTTGAAATCGTCGGGGTCTGTGTACACGGTGAACACGTCGTCCTCGGCCTCGAAATCATCCGCGCCGCAGTCCATGGCGTCCATCATGACCTGGTCTTCCTCATAGTCGCCGTCCTCGTTGTCGATCACCAGCACGCCCTTCTTGTCGAAGGACCAGCTGACGCAGCCCGTCGCGCCCAGATTGCCGCCGAATTTGTCGAAGTGGTGGCGCATGGAACCGGCGGTGCGGTTGCGGTTGTCGGTCATGGTCTCCACGATCACCGCCACGCCGCCGGGGCCGTAGCCCTCGTAGGTGATGGTCTCGTAGTTGTCGCCGCCCGCGCCTGCCGCCTTTTCCAGGCAGCGCTTGATGTTGTCGTTGGGCATGTTGGCGGCCTTGGCCTTGGTGATGACGGTGGCCAGGCGGGAGTTATAGGCGGGATCCGCACTGCCGCCCTCCTTCACCGCGACGATCAGCTCCTTGGCGATCTTGGTGAAGGCTGCCGCGCGCTTGGCGTCCTGCGCGCCCTTGGTTTTCTGGATGTTATGCCATTTGGAATGTCCGGACATAGATATATCTTCCCTTCAGCGAGTATATTCAAAAATCTTATCTATTCTATCAGAATCCGTGACAAAAATCAACACTTTCTTACCGAAATTCACGACGATTGCATGAGTAAATAATTTGTGAACAGAAAGGTAAAAGCAACCGTAGAAAACGGTCTACGTACCGTTCCGTTGGCCATGCGGCGTGTGGTTAGTTCGTATTCCCGCAAATACTTTCAGCCATAGGGCATCAAAACGGCACCATTTTCACAAGATGTTCATGAATTTGTAACTCATGCAATTGTCGTGGTAAATCCCCGTTTTTCATTGACGAAACCGGAGAAAATCGGTATAATGGTAAAACTGAGTTACGGAAGAGAGGTCTTTACCATGAAGGAGACAAACAAATCTCTGCTGGTTGAGCGGGCAGCGGCATGGCTCCTGTCCCGGATCCGGGAAAACGCCGTCCCCCTGGCCGCGTCGCTGATTGCCGGGTTTCTGGCGTACACGTTTTCCTTTACCAACAAGCTTCTGAACCACGACGAGGCTTACTCCCTGTTCATGAAGGGCGCTACGGTGGAATCCGGGCGGTGGGGACTGGGCGGAATCGATTTGATTTTCCCCAATTTCTCCATGCCGTGGATTTACGGCGTTCTTACCATTGCGTTCATGGCAATTTCCGTCTGCATCATCGTCCGGATTTTCCAAATCCGCAGCAAACTGTTTCAGGCGCTGCTGGCAGGGTGCATTCTGGTGTTTTCCTCTCTGACCGGCACCCTTGCCTATATGTTTACCTCCAATTCCTTCGCGTTTTCCTTTCTGCTGGCAGTGACCGCAGTGTACCTTCTTCAGCGTCCCTCCGCACTGTGGGGGCTTCCGGCGGTCGTATGCATGGTCGCGTCGCTGAGCATCTACCAGTCCTACATCTCCGTCGCGGCAGGTCTTCTCGTGCTGGTACTCATCCGGCGGCTGCTGGAGGAGGACGAGGTAAAACCGGTTATCCGGCAGGGCGTGTGTTTTCTGCTGTTTCTCGTCGTCTCCCTCGCCCTCTACTACGCTGCCACGCAGGTCGTCCTCCGGCTGAAAGACGTCCGTCTGGGGGACTACGCCGGCAGCCGCGTCAGCTTCCGCTTATCCTCCGTTCCCGCCGGAATTGCTCAGGCTTACGGTACATTTTTCGCCTTTTTCACCCAGGGAAAGGCCGGGCTAATGCCCACGGTCTTCTCCCGGTGGATGCACGGCATCGGCATCGTCGCTACCGTGGTGCTGCTTGTCCTTTGGGGGGCAACGCATCGTCAGCCGGGACGGCTCCTGCTGCTGGCCGCTCTGGTCGCAATTCTCCCCTTGGCCGTGAACTGCATGTACCTGTTCACCGTCCCCGAGTCCATTCACACGCTGGTGCTGTACGGCTTTGTGTCCGTCTACGTGCTGATGATTCTTGCCGCGGACATCTGCCTTTCCGTCTCCGGAAAAGCCTGGGATTTGCTTCGGAGATTTGGCCTGAATGCTGTAGCCGTCAGTCTGGCATGTGTGGTCGTATCCAACATCTACGTTGCCAACGCCGCAAGTCTGCACCTGTATCTCCGGCAGGAAAATACCCGCGCCTTTTACACCGCCCTGGTGGCTGACCTACAGCAGACGCCGGGATTTGACGAAGATACCTGTCTTGCCGTCATCGGCACTTACCGCGACCCGGAATTTTACGACAGGTTTTCCTTCCTGCAAGAGCTAACCGGCGTCGCCGGTATCCGCCCCGACAGCTATTCCCGGCAAAGGTTCCTCGAATACTATCTGGGCTTTTCCCTGACCTTCGCCTCAGAGGAGGAAGCCGCAGCGATTCAGTCTTCCCCCCAATTCGCGTCGATGCCCGTCTATCCCTACCACGGCTCCATTCAAAAAATCGGCGACTGCCTGGTCGTCAGGCTGTCCTGACAGCGCAAGTAAGACATCCCCGGTTTGTACCGTCCGTACAAACCGGGGATGTTTCGATTTCCGGGGAGGAAATGATATTACCTGATCACTTTTTTCCTGATCTTTTTCGCCATTCGCGCCATCAGATTTTTCATTGTCAGCGTCTCTTCGTCCACGGCTCGGGCAAGGTAATCGTTTGCCCGTTGGGGCAGGTACACCCGGCTGCGGCGATAAGCCTGTTCAATCGGCTGGTCAAAAATGTGGCAAATGAACTGCCCCAGTTCCTGCTCCAGCCGCTCAGGATACGTCGGGTCAACCAGCACGGGCTGACTCAGCATTTCCAGATACTTTTCATCGTCCCGGTCAAGCTCTTTGATTTTCTCAATCGCCGCGTCAAAGGACGGGTAGTCCGCCACGTTGATAAAGGCATTTTTATTAAAAATTTCGGCTACCGTCGGGCTGCCATAATACACAGGAATGGTGTCCGAATAAAAGGCATCCATGATTTTCTCGGTAACAAAGCCATAGTGGTTGGTGCTTTCAAAGCACAGTGTAAATTTGCACTTTCTCTGCAGCGCCGTTTTGCTGCCGTCCAGCCAATTTACGACCTCACCGTTGGGCATGTTGTTCAGGTAAGTCCCTGCCGATTCCACGCGCCTGTATTCATTCAGCTTCTTGAAGAAATCGCCGCGGATGTTGAATTCCGACTCATGGCTGGATATAAAGTTTGCAAAGAGTTGTTTATTTTGTACAAATTCTTTCGTGTACCCCCCTGATGCTTATTCACTATGCTCAGCCATCGATCTCGCGGCCATACGCAGGGCGGAAGCTGGAAATTCCGGTCTCCAAATTGAATCGGGTACGGGCAAATGGAGTAGTCGATCAGATTAAAATCCGGGATGTAGTTTTCGCCGGAATACATGATCCTTATCTGGGGATATTTGCAATATCCGTACCGTTCCGCTCCCCCTACATCGCAAATAATATAGTCCGGCTCATCCGAAATCTGCACGTCATACCCATTGATTTTCAGTAGGTCGTAAATCAGATTCTGCTCCCTATTGAAGTCATCGCTCTCGCACGCATAATTGATTTTTACCGTTTTCAAAGCACATTCCTCCATTCCCGTTATACATAGTAATCTTCCGGTGACGGCTTTTTCGCCTGCGGCCGTTTCAGCAGCTTTTCCGTGCCGGTAACGTACATGAGAAACACCGCTTTCAGAAGATGCCTCGGCGGGAAGGTATTCCCCCTTTGCAGGAAATAGCGTCTGGCGTAATATTTCAGCAGGCGGATGCTCTGCTCCGTGTTGTCCGGGTACTTTGCCAGATAAGAAAGGGCGTCCACAAAGCTGATGTCAAACTCCCGCCGCAGCTCCGGGAAGCGTTCCAACACCTTTTCCCGGCGCTTCGCCATGAAGTCGATCCGGTCAACGGCGATCTGCGCCCTGGCCGCCGGGGACTGCATCACGCTGGACGCGCGCTGGCGGTAGTTATACACAACGCGCGGGTCGCAGACGACCTTGGCGGCGTTCATGACGCCCTGATAGGTGAAATATTCGTCGTCGATCTTGTGTCCCTCTTCAAAGAAAATGCCGTCAAACAGCGCCCGTTTATACAGCTTGTTCCACAGGAGGCCGCAGGTCCAGTCCGTGGTGAAGCGTACCAGAAAGGCCTTTCCCTCCATCACGCACCGGTCTTCGCCCGCGAGCCACTGCTCCGTGCGGGTGCGAAACCGGTTCTGAAACGCGCACCGGACGATATCCGCGTCGTTTTCCTTCAGAAGCGCCAGCATATAGGCGTACGTCCCCGGCTCCAGAAAATCGTCGCTGTCCGCGAAGCTCAGGTATTCCCCCGTAGCCGCCCGCAGTCCCGCGTTTTTTGCCGCCGCCGCGCCGCCGTTCTTCTGGTGAATGACCCGAATGCGGCCGTCCCGTTGGGCGTAGGCGTCGCAGATGGTGCCGGAATCATCGGTGGAGCCGTCGTCAATTAGAATGACCTCCAGCTTGTCGTAGTCCTGGGACAGAATGCTGTCCAGGCACTCCGGCAGATAGGCCGCTACGTTATATACCGGTACAATGACCGAAATCACGTCCTTCATTCCTGACGCTCCCCTCCCCTGTGAAGCTTGCCGTACAGCCACCAGAACGGCTTGACCGGGTAGGCTTCCTCATACATCCAGGAACGCTCCCGGCAGAGCGGGAACAGGTCAAAGTCCTTTCCCTGCCTGAGTCCCTCCCGGAGCTTTCTCCGCAGGATTTTCAGGAGCCGTCCCCTGCCCGGGTCGTCCCACTGCTTCGCAAAGCCGACTTGCTCGTATGTACTGTAAATATACTGCCTGACCGCCTTTTTCAGCAGCCGCAGGTTGCCGGTTTCCCGTGCGAAGGCGATCTGATTTTCCGTCGCTTCCAGAATGTGCAGCTTTCTCGGCGTCCACTTGGACAGCATAATGCCCACGGGATTCTGGTAGTAGGCATACAGCGCTTCCCGTGTCACAACCACCTTTCCCGCCCGGTACACGGCAAGATAGGTGGTGAACTCGTCCTCGTGCAGCTTTCCCACGGGGTAGCGCAGGGCGTCAAACAGGCTCTTATGGTACAGCTTTGCGCAGGAAATCGCCGGGACATCCTCTCCGGCCTCGTCGGGACAGTAATAGTCGTCCGCCGACAAAACGCGGTATTCAGGCGAACCCACAGACGGGAAATCCCCGCCCTCGGTGCGAAAATAGCCGCAGGCGCTCATCAGGCACCCCGTCTCCTGAACCATCCTGTACAGCCGCAGAAAAAAATCCGGATGTACCCAGTCGTCGCTGTCCACGAAGGCCAGCCACCGGCTGTCGCTGTTGGCCTGCGCCCAGTCGATGCCCGTATTCCGGGCGGCGGAAAGGCCGCCGTTTTTCTGATGAATCACGTGAATCCGGCCATCCCTCCGGGCGTATTCCTCGCAGATATCGCCGCAGCTGTCCGGGCTTCCGTCGTCCACCAGCACCAGGTCAAAATCCGAAAAGCTCTGGGCAAGAATGCTGTCCACGCACCGGTGCAGGAACGCCTCCACCTTGTAGATCGGGACAATTACGCTGATCGCGGCCATACAGTTCCCCCCTCAGCGCTTCCAGAAACGCGCCTTCAGCTTGCGATAGGTCTTCTCTCCCAGCAGCTTCGTGAAGAACGCATACCGGGCGGCGGATACCTTCTCATAGTGCAGACGCGCCCGCTCCGCTTCCAGCTCTCTTCGCTCCTCCTCCGTCTTCCAGCTGCTGGCAAACCAGTGAATGGCGGCGGTTTTTTTCGTTCTGTGGAGCTGCTCCGTGTCAAAATCCACCGGGCAGAACACGTCCTTTGGGTAGACCGCGAAGCCGTCCACCACCTGAAATTTTCCGTTTGGCACCAGCCCATGCGCCCGGCACAGGGACGTCAGGACGGAGACATTGGTGGTCACGTCGTGGGTGCCGTCGGGTCTTATAAAGCTCGCGCTGTCGTAATGCTGCAAAAATTCCTGAAACAGCGGAAAGCCCGGGCAGCAGGCAAGCAGCCCCGTCTGCACGCTGGCATCCGACTCAAATCCGGCAAAGGCGTCGTGGGCGAGGAAGGGCGTCAGGGGCTTCACCAGCTCCACGTCCGTGTCCATGTAAATGCCGCCCATTTCCGTCAGCGCTTTCAGCCGGACATAATCCGTGACGAACGCCCAGCGCTTGACCCCGTAGGCCTGACGCACATACTCCGGCGCGGCGGAAACGTCAAAATTCTCCTCGTTCCACTCGATGATCTTGTAGTCCGGGCAGAATTTCTTCCAACTTTTGATACACCTTTCTGCCAGCTTCGGCTTGGGATTTCCGCCAAACCAGCAGTAATGAATGATTTTCGGAACGCTCATCCATTTTCTCCTTTCCGCAGGTGCTTGCCGACCTTCCGCATGAGGCCGGACACGCCGTCCTCCCGCAGTGTCCGCGCCGCCCCTTCCAGCGGCCAGTAAAGCCGCGTTAGCTTTGGGTGCATGGCGCTGAACATGGTCTCAAACTGCGCTTTCGTGAACGGGATTTCCCTTCTGAGCCGCCGGGCGGCCTTTTCAATGTCCCGGGCGGCCTTGGGGTCGTTCAGCTCGTACCTGACCCGGTGGTAATCCCCCGCCGCTTCTTCGGCATACAGGGTGACGAAGCGCTCCCTAAGGGTCGTGTACCCTGCCGAGGAATAAAAGCGGATAATCCCTTCCAGCGCCCACAAATAGTCCAGCTTCTTCATGGAAAACCGGCTCTGGGTGGTGCTGTCGGGGTTGGTGCGGTAAAAATACAGGCTGTTGGGAATGCTTGCAACGGTTTTCGCCCCGTAAATCCAGTGACACACGGCCTCGTTGTCCTCGTACACCCGCCCGGAGCAGAACAGATGGGACTGAACCAGCTCCCGGCGGATCAGCTTGGCGCAGGCCACCCATCCGGGATAATCTCCCGCGTCAAACAGCGCCACAAGCGATTCTTCCGCCATGGAAAGCAGCTCCCAGCTGACCTCCACCGGCGTGGAAAAGCTCTCCGGCATTTCCGGCGCTTCCAGCATCCGGCACATGCTCATGGCCGCGCCGCTCTCTGCGGCGGCCTGCCCCAGACGCTCCAGCATCTGCGGATGCACGGCGTCGTCGCTGTCCACAAAGCAGACCCATTCTCCCTTGGCAATAGAAAAAGCGTGATTTCTTGCCGCGGCCTGCCCCTGATTTTCCTGATGGATGACCCGCACCCGGCTGTCCCGCGCCGCATAATCGTCGCAAATCGCGCCGCAGCCGTCCGGGCTGCCGTCGTCCACCAGAATCAGCTCAAAATCGGAAACCGTCTGGGAAAGAATGCTGTCAACGCAGGCATGAAGATAATCTTCCGCCTTATAAACCGGCACAATCACGCTGATCTCAGGCATTTTTCTTCCTCTCCCATCGCGCCCGCGTTTCCAGATACAGCCGGTAAATTCTCGCCCTGACGGGGAAATACCGCAGCAAAAGCTCGGAATCCGGCCAGAATTCCAGATAGTGCAGCCGGCTCATCCGTTTCAGCAAATTCTTGATGGTCGCGTGAATCCGCTTCCGCGCCGCCAGAACCTCCGGGCTGTCCTGCGCCTGCCGGGCATCCGCCTCGTTGACCACCGCGTTTTCCAGATACCCCCGATACCGGAATCTGACCAAATCCCACTCGCCCCGCTGCTCAAAAAACGCGATCTGCTGCTCGTAGGCTTCCCAGGCGTCCAGGCGTTTGGGTGTCCAAGCGCTCTTGGTGATGCCCGTGGGGTTAAAATAATAGGCATACAACGGTGCCGGAATGACCGTCAGTGCTTCCTGGGAAAACAGCAGCCGGTATGTCAGAAATTCGTCCTCCATATGCTTGCCCACGGGGTACCGTTCCCCGTCAAAGCAGCTCCTGTGGTACAGCTTTCCCCAGCAGACCGTGGCGTTGACAAAGCGCTGCATGTAAAAATCCTTGGGAAGCCACCGCTCCGGCGTAAGCTGTTCCGGGGAAACCGCCGGGTTTTCTCCCTCCGTCTGCGCATAGCCGCAAACGGCAATCTTCGTCCCCTGTTCCAGCGCCGCCCGATGCAGGCGCTCCAACGTCTCGGGGTGCATCCAGTCGTCGTTGTCGATGAAGAAAATCCACTGGCTGTCACTGTTAGAAAGCACCCAGTCCAGGCAGGTATTTCTCGCCGCGCAGACCCCGGCGTTCTTCTGGTGAATTGCCCGCACCCGGCTGTCCCGGGCTGCGTATGCGTCGCAAATGGCACCGCTGCCATCCGGGCTTCCGTCATCCAGCAGAATCAACTCAAAATCCCGGAATGTCTGCCCAAGGACGCTGTCCACGCAGCGGTGTAAAAACTTTTCCGCCCGGTAGACCGGGACAATCACACTGATTTGCGGCATTGGCATTCCCTCCGGTTTTTCTTACTCTTTTCCGACAAGGTCGAGGAACATGTCCTCTACCTCCTTCACCATGCGTTTTCCGTCGAAAAACGCACTTCGTTTCTCCGCCCCGGCCTTGGCCTGACGGTAGAATTCCTCATCCGTCAGCATTTTCCGGATGCCCGCCTCCAGGCTGGCATTGTCATTTTCCGTGATCAGGCCGCAGGTTTCACCGCCGAAGACTTCTCCCACGGAGGGAACGGGCGCTACAATGGGAACTCCCAGGCACAACGCCTCCATGGCAATCACCGGCAGCCCTTCCGTGAAGGAAGAATTCACCAGGAATTTGCTCTGCTTCATATAGGGGTAGGGGTTTGCCTGATAACCGGCAAGAATAACGGTATCCTGGGTGTCCGTGGCCTGAATGGTGCGCTCGATATATCCTCTGTCCATGCCGTCGCCCACAATCACCAGCCTGTGCCGGATACCCTGATCCAGAAGTCTGCGGTGGATATAGACCAAGCGTTCAAACCCCTTCTCTGCGGACAAGCGTCCAACGGCGCAGATCACGGGGAGATCTGTGGGCAAATCCACCTTTTTCTCCGCCATAGCGCGAACATTATCACTATTCAACGGATTCAGGTGCATCTCTACATTCTGCGTCAGGCCGCTGACTGTCCGGAAGGACTCCCATGCCGCATTTGAAACACAGACAATCCGATCGTATTGGGAAAGTACGTCTTTCTTGGTCTGGGCTTCAAGGCGATAAGCCGGATTGGTAGCAGCATCGCCGTGGATATACTTTACAGACTTGGCATTCTTGGCAAAAGCAATCCAATCCTTGCACCACGCCGAATAGGACACCACAATATCTGCGCCTTCAGGCAAGCAAACATCCAGCAGTCCTTTTCCCTCTTGGTTTAGTGCACGTTTAGTGCGCAGCTTTTTCACCAGATTCCCCATCTTGATGACAGGGTTCAGCGTCGGCTTGCGGCAAGAATAGTCATAAATCACCAGGATTCCGGCATTGCGGAATTTTTCCTCCCAGTCGCCGCCCTCATGCTGCACAAAGACAGAAGCTTCAAATTTCTCTTTGTCCAACAGGTTAATCAAATCGAACAACGCCTGTTCCGCGCCGCCGCAAATCAGCTGGTAATTAACAAAAACAATCCTGACCTTTTTCATTGGCGTCAGGCCTCCGGCATAGCCCTGCGGACAACAGCATCCGGGAACCGGATGTGACCCCAGTTGGTATTATTCCAAACAATATCCTCGTCATCCCGCACTTCAAAAAAGAACGCAGGAAGCAGAAGCTCCTGATCATAGCTATTTCCGACTTCATCAACTTCAAATAACACCATATCCACCCGGTATTTGCCATTGGTCAGGAAAAACGGATTCACTTCGACAAGAAAATCATTTGTCTCATTCTCCCCGCACCAGCCCAGGGAAACCATAGGCATAGTTCCCACTGGCGTGTCGTCGCTGTAGCGCAGCTCCACCCGCAAGCGAAGGTCTGCATATGTTTTGTCCGTGGATATCCTGACCCGGAGGCGAAGCTTTTCTCCCTGGGCGTATACCGCCGACTCCTTGTCCAGCAGCTTCACTGCATCGATTCGCGCCAGCCCCGCAGTATAGGGGGAGCGTCCGCGACAGTCGGTCAGGTCAAACTCCGTCCTGGATTCATCCCAATCATCCCGGGTATTGCTCAGATACAGTTCAATGGCCTTTTCCACGTCCCCGTCAAAGATAATCCTTCCCTTATCCAGCACAACGCACCGGTCGCACAGGCGGCGGATGGTGTTCATGTTATGGCTGACGTACAGAACCGTCCTGCCCTCCTGCTTGGCGGCCTGACGCATCTTGTCCAGACATTTTTTCTGGAACGCCATGTCGCCCACTGCCAGAACCTCGTCCATGATCATGATCTCGCTGTCTAAGTGCGCCGCAACGGAGAAGGCCAGCTTGACGAACATGCCCGAGGAATACCGCTTCACCGGGGTGTCGATGAAATCCCGCACCTCGGAAAATTCGATGATGTCCTCTATTTTGGCGTCGATCTCCGCCTTGGTCATGCCCAGGATTGCGCCGTTCATGTAGATATTTTCCCGGCCGGTCATTTCCCCGTTGAACCCGGTTCCCACCTCCAGCATGGAGGCGATACGGCCGTAGATGTCAATTTCGCCCTCGGTGGGCGCGGTGACGCGGCACAGAAGCTTTAATAGCGTGCTTTTTCCCGCGCCGTTGCAGCCGATGATGCCCAGCGCCTCGCCCTTGTGTACCGTCAGGTCAACGCCGTTCAGCGCCATAAAGGTCTTCCCCACCAGACGCTGATCCATATTCACGGGCAGATTGGGGTCCTCTTTTCCCCTTAAGCGCGCCCACCAGCTCTGCAAATCCGCGGTCAGCGTGCCGCCGCCGATCTGCCCCAGCTTGTAGCGCTTTTTCACGCCGGTCAGGCGGATGGCAATATCCTGTTCGTTCATAGTCCGCCCTCCTTACACCGTATCCATAAAGGTGCGTTCCACCTTGTTGAAAACCATAATCCCCAGCACGGCGATCACCAGCGTCATCCCCCAGGACAGGAAGTAGAAGCCCCAGTTCACCGTTCCCTGACCCAGAATCGCGTAGCGCATCAGCTCCACGGACTCGGTGACGGGGTTGATTTGCAGCAGTGTGCGCATCCAGCCCTCCCCCAGCATGGACAGGGGATACACAACCGGCGTGGCATACATCCACAGCGACACGCCGAAATCCACCAGCACCGTCAGATCCCGGTATTTTGTGGTCATGCTGGAAACGATGATGCCGAAGCCCATGCCCAGAATGCCCAGATGCACCAGCTCCACGGGAATCATCAGCCACCACAGCCAGTGAGGATGGAGCGTCCCCTGAAAGAGATAGTACACCATGAACAGCAGCACCAGCACCATCTGAATGCCGAAGCGGATCACCGTGGAGATGACATTGGAGATGGGCGTGGTCAGCCGTGGGAAATAGACCTTGCCAAACATATAGGCGTTGGCCGTAAAGGTGTTGGCGTTGCTGGTCAGGCAGCTGGCAAAGTACGCCCAGACGGCGTTGCTGCACAGATAAAACAGGAACGTGGGAATCCCGTCGGTGCCGATGCCGGCAATGCCGCCGAAGACAAAGGCCTGGACGATACTGGTAAACAGGGGCGTCAGGAAAATCCACGCGGGGCCAAGGATGGTCTGCTTATAGCTCACCACGAAATTCCGTTTGGTGAACAGGTAGATTAAGTCCCGGTACTGCCAGACCTCTTTCAGGTTCAGCTCCAGCCAGCGGTGCTTTGCCGAGATATGGGTGTGATACATGGAGTTCTCTGCCATAGGATTACCTCTTTTTTCGGATAAATTGCAGCAGGTTGTGGAACATCTTCATTGGCGCAACCAGCCAGCGGGGCATATCGATATATTCCGCAATCTGGGCGTCGGTACAGCGATCCATGGCGTCGCAGGTGAAGCCGTACCACATGCCCAGCTTGGTTTTCAAGGGATAGTGGAAGAACACCGCCTTTTCCCGGAAGAACAGCGCCGTTCCCTGGGGGTTGTCCAGAAAAACCTTGTACCCCGCCTTGGTCAGGCCGTCGTCCTTGTACTCCCAGATCCAGATAATGTCGTCGTAGTAGCGAATACGGTAGCCGCCGTAGGCCATTCGGTTCCAGGTCACCGCTTCGGTCATGAATTTCTCTCCGGGAAATTCCGGATACAGGTAGTTTCTGTGGATTTCTGTATAGAAGATCAGCGCCCGCTCTCCGTCGATTCTGCCGTACATATCAAAGGCGTTGCCGTCCAGATACGCTTCCTCAAATCGGGTGTTGGGCGTTTCGGTGGGGCTGTGTCCTCTGTTTGCCACGATGCCGCAGAATTTCTGATCTTTTGGAAGCGTCGACTCCCAGAGTGCCACCTTTTCCAGTGCGTCATCCGTCAGGTAGTCGTCGGAATCCACTGTGAAAAACAGTTCTCCCTGCGCCAGCTTCAGGCCGTAGTTGATGGCGCGGCACTTGCCGCCGTTTTCCTTGTAGCAGTAGCGGATAGGAAAGGGATTGTCTTCCTTCTGCCACCGTTCAAACAGCGCCTTTGTCCCGTCGGAGGAGCCGTCGTCCACCACCAGCCATTCAAAGTCCGTAAATCTCTGACGCTGTAGGGAGCGGTAGAGATTTTCCAATATGTACGCCCGGTTGTAAGTTGGGGTGAAAACCGTTATTTTGTACCGAAATTCCATACGCCACCTCACGATAATACATGAATGTCAATTAAAAAGTTCAGCACTTTACAAGTACCTTCAAAATGCTTCTGTGTCAGTTTCACAAGGAAGCGTTTCTTTTTCCCGATCTCCGGGTTTTCATGCAAAGGCACAATGTCTGATAGGATACCGAAAATCATTTCCCGCGCCTGTTCCAGTTCCTCGCCGCGCAGCGATTTAAGACTCCCCTGCATCCCGTAAATGCAGGAAAAAAACAGATCATACTCCGCTTCACAAGTAAGCTCCGGCATGGCATCCCGCAGGTAATTCAGCCGAAGCCGCTTTGCCTCCAGTCCGTGCAGCCGCCCCAAGGAAAAGGGTCTGTGCATGGCGCTTTCCGGGGACTGCCGGTAAGCATACATCCGCGCCGAAGAATGCGCCAGCCGCCGCGCCCGTCCGATCACCCGGTATGTGAAAAACTCGTCGTCGATCAGCTTCCCGACCGGGAATCGGATATCACCAATGGTTTCCCGGCGGTACAGCTTGTTCGGCGGGGTCTGACAGAACGCCTCGTCCCGGATATGAAGCCCCATGGCCTCTACTGCCGAGGCATAGGTCACCTGCGCCGCGCCTTCCTCATCGAATACGCAATCGTCCGAATCCGTCTGCACAATGGTGCATTCCGCGATGTCCACATCCTCCGCCATCAGGGAAACCAGATATGCGTACATCCGGGGGCAAATGTAGTCGTCGCTGTCGATCATACTGATAATCTCACCCCTGGCCGCATCCAACCCGGCATTCCTGGCCGCACCGCCGCCGGCGTTTTCCTGATGAATCACCCGAATCCGGCTGTCTTTTTCTGCCCAGGCGTCGCACATGGCACCGCTGGCATCCGGGGACCCGTCATCGATCAGAAGAATTTCCAGGTTGGAATAGGTCTGATTCACGATGGATCGGACACAGCAGTCCAGATAGTTTTCCACTTTATAGACAGGGACGATCACGCTGATCAATGGCAGCTGCGTCATAGTGTATCCTCTCAGTGTTCCTCTTCCCGCCGGAAGAGCTTCTCGTACAGTCTGTAAGTCAACCCAAACAGACCCGGCGTCCTGCAAACCATTTTTGCCAGCAGCCGGTTTCTCTTTGACAGCAAATGGAAATACCCTTCCTGTTCCTCCATCTCGGCGCGAACCCGCCGGCGCCATTCGTCATACCGTTTCTCCGGATGCACGGAGAGCTGGGCGTAGGCAAACAGGAGATTCCGCATCAGCGCCCGGCGGGCGTCCTCCCGGATTTCACTGCCGCTGTCCTCCACAATCAGCTCCCGAACCCGGATGGGGTCGAACAGGCTGTGCTCGTTCAGCTGCCGGAAGGAGGCGGAATTTTCCCGCAAAATATAGCGGTAGGGGCAAAAATCCTCATATACCGACTGTTTTGCCCGGGAGAACAGAAAGTAATTCATGAGATAATCTTCGTTGTTCTTGATGGCGGGGTTCATCCGTTCCGCCAGTCCGGCGAACAGCTCCCGGCGGTACAGCTTGGTACACAGGCTGGACTCGACCTGCCCGCCGTCCAGCAAATCCCGCAGACCGGTCAGATTGTCCTGCTGCCGCAGCCCGCCGCTATTGTGGACATAGGCCACCCGGCCGTTGGGAAACTCCACCCGGTGTCCGCAGTGGGAAATGTCCGCGTCATAAGTGTGGGCATTTTCCAGAAGATGGCGGTACATGTCCGGGTCTATGGCGTCGTCGCCGTCGGCGAAGCCGACCCATTCCCCCGTGGCCGCCGCCACGCCTGCAAGGCGGGCAGAGGTCACGCCGCCGTTTTCCTTGAAAATCGGTTTGATGCGCCCGTCCCGGGCAGCGTAGCTTTCCATCACCTGCCGGGTACTGTCAGCGGAACCGTCGTCCACCACAATGATTTCCAGCTTCGGATGGGTCTGCGCCAGAATGCTGTCCAGGCATCGGGGAAGCCATGGAGCGACATTATACGCCGGTATGATGACCGAGATGGTTTCGCCCTCCATTTTGCTTCCTCCTTATTTTTTCGCTGTTAAGCGCTCATATTCTTCGCAGTATCGTTTTGCCATAGTCTCCGCAGAAAACCGGGCGCTGTCCGCCAGCGCGTTCTGTCCAATGGTTCTGCGCAAGTCCTCGCTGTCGATCAGCCTTTCGCAGGCCGCACACACCTCGTCAGGGTCGCAGCCGACCAGCAGTCCGCTCTCCCCATCCCGAAGCATATCCGGCACGCCGCCGACTTTGGACGCCACGATGGGCAGTCCCGTCCCCATGGCCTCGATGATGGTCATGGGCATTCCCTCATACTTAGACGGTAACAGGAATATGTCCGCATTGTGGAGGAAGGGGTAGACGTCCGACTGATTTCCCAGGAAATGGACGGCATGGCTGATGCCCAGTTCCCGGGTATAATTTTCCATATCCGCCCGCAAATGCCCGTCCCCCAAAAGGTTCAGGCAGCAGTTTGGGTGGGTTTTCAGGAGCTTTGCAAAGGCTTGCAGCAATCCTGCGTGATTTTTCTGCTCGTCAAACCGGCCGATGTGCAGCAAGGAAACGGTGTCCCCCAGCCCATACACTCTCTTGGGAATGCACCGGCGGAGATTCACGCCGTTGAAAATCACGGGAACGCGGTCAAGGCCGTAAAACTCCGTCACCGTCCGCTGAACCTCCGGGCTGAGCGCCACCGGCACAGACCAGCCCCGGCGATAGTAAAACCGGTTGAGAATGGCCTGCGCAGTCCCCTCCGCCTCCACCTTCGCCACATTGTGCACCGTGTGGACGCAGGGAATGCCCCCCGCCAATCTTGCCGCCATTACCGCATACAGAATCACGTTCAGGTGGGTGTGGACTACGTCCGGCCGTTCCTCCCGGAAAATTTTCGTAAGCTTCGGCACCACGGACATATCCAGTCCCGGCTTTTTGCCCAGGTACCGGATACGGACGCCTGCCGCCTCCATGCGGTTGGAAATCTCCGTCCGCTCATCAAACAGACTCACCACAACCACGTCGTGTCCCAGCTCCCTCAGGGCGTAAGTCAGATTTTCACACATGGTTTCCGCCCCGCCGAAGCAGAAATAGGGGATGACCTGCAATAGTTTCATAGCGCTCCTCCCCATTGGCGGTAACAGGCGAGAATGGTGTCGTTGTATTTTTCTTCGTCGTTGATTTTGGCGAATTTCTTCGCCGCGTTTTCGGAGAGAAGCCGTCTATGGTCAGGATCTTCCACGATTTTCAGAATGTCCTCCGCCAGCACGGCGTCCTCGTCGCTAAGGTATCCGTCCACGCCGTTTTCGATCAGGTCTTTCATCCCGTCGGACGGGGTGCTGACCACCGGCGTTCCCAGCGCCATGGCTTCCAGGGCGCACATGGGCGTTCCCTCCCAACGGGAGGTCAGGATCATCGCCTTGCTATCCGCCACCATTTTGATGGGGTTGTTCTGGAAGCCCAGAAAATGCACGTTGTCCTGCAATCCCAGTTCCTCGCACAGTGCTTTTGTCTCCCCTTCCAGCTCCCCCGCGCCGACCACCGCCACCTGAATGTCCGGCTTGCGCGCTTTCAGTGCGGCGCTCAGACGCATCAGGCGCTGGGGGTCTTTCTGGTAGGTCAGCCGGCCGAGGTAAATCATGTCAAAACCGTAGGTATTTTCGTCGTCGTCCCGCATAGCGAAAATCCGCTTGGCGTCGATGATGTTGTACAGCACGCTGCTCTTTTTGGCGAACAGCTTGTGAAACACATATCCCTCGTAGGCGCTGTTGGAGACCCAGAAAATATGCTTCGCCCGGAAGCCCGCCAGCAGATAAGCGATGGACTTCGCGGACAGCCCTCTTGCATCATAGGCGTTGTTGTGGATGTGGGAGATCAGGGGGATTTTGCCGCAGCACAGCGACGCGACGAAGCTGGTGCGCATGTCGTGGGCGTGAATCACGTCCGGCCGGTACTCCCGAATTACCCGGCTGAGAGTCGCGGGGGTCAGCTCCTCCACGCCATAGTGCCGGATGCCCATACCGTCTAAGATGTCCCAGACCTCTACGCATTCCAGGCTGCAATAGGCCATGTCCACCCTGCCCTCAAAGGCTTTGATGATCTGGGCGGCAACCTTTTCCGCGCCGGTGTAAATTTTGGAATACAGAACGTGCAGTACCTTCATGTCTCCGCCCTCGTCTCTCTTATTTTTCCGCTGCTTCCCGCATATTCCGGCTTGCCATGCCGTATTTTTCCTTCAGCTCAGCGTAATAGCGGAAGATTTCCTCCAGCTGCGCCATATGCTCCGCCGTGCGGACGCCAATGTTGTGGGGATGCCACCACAGATGGAAGGTCAGGCCGTTTTTCGCCGCGTGGAGCATCCGGCGTTTGATTCTGCGAACCTTTAAGCCCTCCATGAACTTCAGCGGCCCCAAAATCGGCCGGAACATCTGGGTTCCCGTCAGATTCCAGATGCCGTCTTCCTGCTTTGGCGATAAGTTTCCGTACCCGGTGACGGGGAAATAGGTGTCCGTCAGCCGCAGAATGCGCAGGGGGAAACGGACGTGAACCTTATTTTCCACCCAGTTGTTTTCCATGCCCCGGTAGGCGGTGAAGCCCAAATCCCGCAGCACCCGGATGTATGCCGGGTCGCACTGGTTCCGGGGCAGCACCGCAGAGGTCAGGGTATGGCCGTGTTTCGCGGCAATGGCCTTCGCCGCGGTCATATCCGCCGCGAATTGCGCCGCCGTCTGCCCCTTTTCCTTGCAGTAGTAATGGGAAAAGGTGTGGCTGCCGATCTCCTGCCCCGGCGTTTTGGCGACCAAATCCACCAGGGACGGGGCAAAAAAGCAGGCCGCGTCCGTTTCTCCGATTTTGGAGAATTCGGCATAAGAATTCAGCGCCGGGTCGTCGTAGGTCGGCCGCAGGGCTTCCTCCGGGAAAAACGAAGCCGCTTCCTGTGCGCTCCCGGCGAACAGATACCCCACCGTCGCCCACGTAGCGTGGATGCCGTATTTCTGAAACAGCGCCAGCAGCTCGGGAATCGCCTTTCTGCCGCCCAGGACGTGATCCTGGTATTTTTTCAGCGGGCATACGTCCAGCATTCCCCAAAACAGCTCAAAATCCAGCGATACGATCAGCGTTCCGGCCATGCCGCCGCCCCCTTCCGTTCATACGCTTAAGTAAATTTCCTTCATCTTCTGCTGTACCGCTTTCGCGTCGAACCGGGAGACCGTCTGCGCCGCGGCGCGTCCCAGGGTTTCCCGGAGCGCCGGGTCATGGTACAGCTCCAAAATGGCAGCGGCCACGCCCCGGGGCGTGTTTTCCGCGAACAGGCCGTCAACGCCGTCCTCGATCAAATCCGTGTTGCCCCGGATTCTGGAGCAGACCGCAGGCAGACCGCTGCTCATGGCCTCCATCAGCGCCACCGGCATTCCCTCCCGGAAGGACATAAACGCGAATATGTCGCTGCACCGGCACAGCTCCGGTACGTCGTGGCGATAGCCCAGGAAGTGGACATGCTCCCAGATGCCCAGCTGCCGCGCTTCTTCTTCCAGCGCGTCCCGCTGCTCTCCCCGGCCGCAGATAAGGTAGTGCATGGTCTCATAGCCCGGTTCGTTTTTCAGCAGTGAGAGCGCCTTGAGCACCGTGGAGTGGTTCTTGTTTTTCGTCATTTCCGCCACGGTGAGAATCAGAAAATCCCCTTCGGTCAATCCCAGTTCCCGGCGCTTTTCTCCCCGGTCTACGGTGCCGGCGTGGAATTTTGCCGTGTCCACCCCCACGCCGGGGACGTATTCAATACGCTTCGCGCGGATTTTCTTCTTCGCGAAGGCATAGTCCTCTTTGTTAATGGTCACGAGGACGTCCGTCAGCGGCGCCAGCAGCCATTCCGCCGGGTAGAACATCAGCCAGTTCATCAGGGGTGCGCCCTTGAAAAAGTGGAAGCCGTGGGCAGTGTAGATCACTTTCGTTCCCCGCTTCCGGGCGTTCCGCGCCGCCAGACGGGCGATCATGGCGCCCATGGGGGTATGGCAGTGAATGATGTCGAAATGCTCCCGGTCGATGATGGCCTTCAGCTCCCGGTAAGCTTTGATATTGGCTTTCTTCCAGGGGAGACGCTCAAAGGCGATATCATAGTATCGATCGCAATGGGGAATGTGGCAGTCGGCAGGGTCTTCGTAGTCGTTCCGCGCCGCCACGGCGGTCTCCCAGCCCATGTCCTGAAACATTTTCAGATAGGGAATATGGAATTCCATAATGTGGGTTTTGACCACCGTTGCCACGAACAGCACCTTTTTCATTCCAATTCCTCTTTTCGGACATAATGGTGAGAGTATTATACACCATCCACCGCTTTATTGCAACCGCAAGCGCGAAAAAAGGCCGGACAGCAAGCCCGGCCTTTCCATATTTCACTCTCAAATGAGCACTTTCCGCTTTCTGATCCGCAGAAGCTCCCACGCTCCGATGGCCGCGCCCAACCCCCAGCGCGCCGGCCACAGTCCATCCGCCGCCACGGATGCCACGGCCAGAGCGGCGAACACCACCGCGTAGCCTCCCCACATTTTCAGCGGGAAGGGGTATTCTTTTCCGCCCAGGACGAAACGGACGTACAGGTAGTGCAGCGTCAGCTGCAAGCTGTGGGAAATCAGCGTCGCCACCGCCGCCCCGGCCATGCCGATGCGCAGAATCAGCAGATAGTTCAGCCCCACATTCACCAGTGACGACACAATGGTAATGATGGAGACGACCTTGGTCTTTTTGTGGTAATACTCGAAATTCACCGGGAAGGTACACAGGAAATTGGTGTAGTAGCTGGACACAAAAATGGGAATGAGCATGGTGCTTCCCCAGAAATCCCTGGAAACATAGACATAGCGGTACACTTCGCTGGCCAGCAGCACAAAGCCCACGGAAAGCACCGTGAACAGCTCCAGGAAATTCCCCGCCTTGTCCCGCAGGTTCTCCCGGTTGCCCTGCTTCATGTCCTCAAAGAAGAAGGGACACCAGGCATTGTTCAGGGCGGTGAACAGGGTGAACATGATGCCGCCAAAATTCAGCGCCGCGCCGTAGCAGCCCACCGTGGACGCGTCCATCATCTGCTGGAGCATCACCTTGTCGCTCTGCCCCAGAATCAGGTCGGAAAGATTGTAAAATACCACCGGAATGGCAAGAACAATACAGAATTTCCAATATTCCTTGTTGCAAAAGGTCTTCCCCTTCGCCAGAATCCAGACGCACACCGGGATGCCCAGCACGCCGTAGGTCACGGCAATGGCGGAAATGCGGCCTAAGTAGTTAATCTCCTTGGGCAGCAGCAGAATCAGCACGACGGAGAGGATCAAAGTGGTCAGCGTCACCACCAGGGACATGACCATGTTCCGCCCGGCCTTGAATTCGTAGACGAATTTGGTGTTCAGGAAGTTGACGCAGAAGGTGCCGAAGCCCTGAATGAGCATCAGCACGATCAGAAACCAGCTCAGCTTCAGCGCCCCGGAAATGGGGCCGATAAAGCACAGCACCAGAGCGCTGAAAATCAGATACACCAGCGTGGACAGGCTCATGGCCGAGGACTGGTAGCGCAGCTGGTCGCCCTCCGGGTACTCCACCCGGGCGTTGACCAGCGTACCCTGGGTTTGCAGCGTGAACACGATGGCGATCACCGCCACCCAGGTGTTGTAGATCTGGGTAACGCCGTAACCACCGGTTCCCAGCAGACGGGTAAACAGGGGCGCTGTAAATATGGAAATGCCCCTGAGCAGAACGGTGCTCAGAATATTAAAAAAAGCAACCCGGTTTCGTCGATTCATAGCTCACTCCGCGCTTTTTGTATCCGTTTTCCCAGGGCGCATCCCGTGGTAAAGCCTCCGCAGGGGACGGTACACCCCCGCGGCCAGCAGCAGATCCGTTGCCCGCTCCTGCCTGCCAAACAGCGGACTGGTCAGCAAAAAGGAAACGTGCCTGCGAAGCGCCTTCCGGGACAGGCGGTATTCCTCTGCGAATTTCTGTCGGGCGTCCTTGTCCGCCAAGTCCAGCGTCAGCAGATTGTAGGCGAGGGAACGCACCCGCAGATACCGCGCCGCGTCCGCAATTTCCGGATAATTGTCCCTTATAAACGGGTAGATTTCCTCAGTATGTTTGGAAAAATGGAATGTTTTCTCCGAAACCGAGGACGAGGTGATGCTCCCCGGCCGGTGATAATAATTGTAAACGGGGCAGGGCAGCATGGCCGCCTGTCCGGCGTCCAGCGCAATGCGGTAGGTGGTGGGGACGTCCTCGCAGACCACCTCCAGAGGATAGCGGATGGAGGCAAAAAGACTTCTATGGTACAGCTTGTCACAGGCGGCGGAGTCGATGTTCTCCCAATGAAAAATCCGGCGCACCAGTTCTTCCCCGGAGATGACCTCCTCTTTGGGCGGACACAGCCCCAGCGTTTTCTCCCCGGTCTCGCTGCTGACGTCCCAGCGCCCTGCGCAGACCAGACGGACGCCGTATTTTTCCGTCAGCGCCATCATTTTCTCGTACATATCCGGCTCAATCCAGTCGTCGCTGTCCACGAAGGAAAAGTATTCCCCCGTTGCCGCATCAATTCCGGCGTTCCGGGCGCTGCTCAGGCCGCCGTTTTTCTTGTGAATTGCCTTGACTCTTTCGTCCTGCCGGGCGTAGGCGTCGCAGATGGCGCCGCTGTTGTCCTTGGTGCCGTCGTCCACCAGAAGAATCTCCAGATTCTCATAGGTCTGCGCCAGAATGGATTCCACGCACCGGGGAAGGTACTGCTCCACATTGTACACCGGAACAATGACGCTGATCCGCGGGTTCTGATTCATGCCGCATTCCTCCCTTTCTCACCCTTCTGTGGCAAGGCTTTTATAAATTTCCAGCAAGTCCGCCAGATTCTTTTCCGGGTCGTGGGTCACACCGGCGTGGGCGCGGGCCGCCGCGCCCATGGCTTCGGCCGCTTCTCCCCGGGCAAAAATGTTCTCCACGTAGAATGCCAGCATATAGGGCGCGGCGGAGGGGTAGACCTCTCCTTCCAACCTGTGTCGCATCATGGTCGTGACGCCGCCCACGTCCGCCGCCACGCAGGGTACCCCCAGCAGCATGGCCTCCCCCAGGGAATTGGGGGAATTTTCAATGGTGGATGGCAGCACGAACACGTTCGCGTCCAGAAACGCCTGCTTCATTTCTTCGGCGCTGAGACTGCCCAGAAATTCGATCTTATTCTCCACACCGTACCGCTCTGCCAAATCCGCCAGATATTTCTGGTAGTTGGTTCTACGCAGCTTGCTCGCCGTCAGGAAGCTCTTCCCCGGCACGGCCAGCGTGGCGTCCGGATAGGTTTTGACGATCTGGCCGAAGGCTTCCAGCAGATAGTGAAAGCCTTTCACGGGATAGGCGCAGCTGGAAGCAAAAATCCGGTGCTTCCGACAGCCGTCATAACGCCAAGCCCCCTGATAAAAGGGCTGACGCAGGGTCTCGTTGCAGAAATGGTATTCCGCTTTGGGGTTAATCTGCCGGACACAGGCCAAGTCCCAATCGGTTCTGCCGATAATATGGCGCGCCTTTCGCAGGGCTTCCACCTCCAGAACCCCCCGAAGCGCGAACTTTTCCCGCTGCTTCACGATATTGTCCCGCCGGACAAGGTCGCGGAAGGTGCTGCCCCGCTGAATTCTCTCCGGCACGCCCTCGGCATAATGCCCTGCATAAACCGAGCAAAGTCCCTGAATGCTGACCACCAGCTTATCCAGCCGCCCCGCCGTTCCCGCGGCGTTGACCATGGCAAGGGTGTGGCCATACTCCGTCCCCCAGACGTGAATCACGTCCGGCTGAAAGGCATCCAGCTGCCCCCGGAACTGCGTTTCCAGCTCCGTCAGGTACACATAGGGCAACCCCTCGGAAAAGAAGGCATAGGAGCAGCGTTCACTCACGCGCCCCTCGCCGCCGTCGCCGGGGCAGAGAATGCGGATGTTCAGGTCTTCCCGTTTCAGCAGCCCTTCCAGCACGCTGTCAACCCACAGCCCGCCGCCGGTGGAGCCGCCGCTGACGGCTTCCTTCACCTTTCCGGGCACCATATTGCACAGCCACAGCAGCTTCATTGCATCCCGTCCCTTTCAAGCATGGCCAGAATTTTCCCGGCCTGCGAAACATTGTTTTTTTCTTTCAGGATAAATTCCCGGGCAGCCATGCCCTTTTCAAACAGGACATCGGCGGGCTGGGCAAAAATCTGCCTCAGTTCCTCCGCAATGGCATCGGCGGTTTCTTCCTCCAACAGGTACACATAGGGGTGATATTCCTTCGGCATTCCCGGCAAAACCGTGGTCAGCACCGGGGTTCCCGTGGACATGTATTCCATGGTCTTGGAGGGGAAGGAGTATTTCACGTATTCCTCCCCCGTCGGTCTGGGGTTGACCAGCAGCGTCGCCGCCATCTCCCGCTCCACAATTTCCGCGTTCAGCAGCATCCCGCCGTAGAAAATCCGGGAATCCTCCGCGGCGATTTGGGAAAGCTCCTGCACATAATCCCCGGGGCCGTAAATTTCCAGCCGGGCGTCCGGCAAATCTGCCTTCTGAAAGCCCTTCACCAGATTTTCCAGGCCATACTGTTTGCTGACGCCCCCGGCGTACATGCACACCCTGGGACTGGCCTTTCTCGCCAGGGAGGGCTTTTGCCGCGCCATGGCGATGTCGCTGTGCCCCTCCAGAATCACGTGGGGCTTGCCCTCCGGGTTCAGATAGTCGTTCATGGCCTGGGTCAGCAGCACATAGTCCGTGCAGTGACGGATAACAAAATTGGAAAGCTTCCTGGAAAAGGCGCTGCCCCCCAGCATATCCGGCAAATCCGTCACAATGCCCACGCATCGTCTTCCCCGCAGCTTCGCCGCCAGCAGACCGGCCAGCGCCGTCGTCCGGTTCAGGCAGTCCACCACCACCGCAGAATCCTTCCCCCCAAGGCACGCTGTGCGGAAAAAGGTTCCCACGCCCACAAATACGGCCTTGACAACGGGATTCCGGACGGCGGGAATGTAGCGGTAGCACGCGCCGCCCTCGGTCTCCCGGGGCAGACGGACGAAGGCTTTTTTCAGAACCTCCCGGTTCACCGGCGGGTTCGCCACCACGTCCACCTTTGCCCCGGCGGCAAGTCCCTCAATGAGCAGGCGGTGGTATTTCTGAGACTGAAAGGCAGGCTTCCGGGGGGCGTCCGCAAACAGCTGACGGTACACCCGGTCGGAACAGGTCGTCACAGCGTAAATGATGTGCATGGGTTAACCCCCATCTTTTTCAAAAATTGCAACGTGGGCTTTCGCCATGTTCTCAATGGTGTAGGCGCGGATTTTTTCCAGAGAAGCCGTCCCCATTTTCTCCAAATCCGAGGACAGAAGCTCCTTCATCTTTCCGGCAAGGGCGGCAGCGTCCTCCACAGGCACGATACTTCCGTTGACGCCCTCCTCCACCAGCTCCAGACCGGCAACACACCGGTCGGTGGTGATGACGGGCAGACCGTAGGCCATGGCCTCGTTGATGACCAGCCCCCAGATGTCCTCCCGGGTGGGCAGGACGAACAAGTCCGCGGCTCGATAATACCGGCTGAGGGCTTCCTTTTTCTGGAACCCCACAAAATGGACATTATCCAGCCCCAGAGAGGCGCGCATCTGCAAATACTCTTCCGTCGGTTCGCCGCCGACAATATAAATCCCCACGTCCTTGTTAAGCGAACAGGCGGCGTGCATCAGGATGTCGAAGCCCTTTCTCCGGATGAACTGACCGATGGCCAGCACCATCCGTTTCTCCGGGACGCCCAGTTCCTCTTTCAGCGCCTGCTTTTCGGCGGCAGATGGGGCGGCGGGGAGAATATCCTTTTCAAACACGGAGGAGAAGGGGTAAACATGGATGCGGCTTTCCTCCGCCCCGTAGTGGACGAGAAATTCCGTGGTGTACCGCCCCGAACTGAGCCACTGATTTGCCTTGCGCACCAGCGACTTTTTGAACAGATACTTTATCTTCCGCTCCTGACGGATCAGGCCGCCGTCCACTTCCATGTAGAAGGGAATTTTCCTTCTGCGCAGCCACCGCATCGCGAGAATTGCCGTGGGCGAGGAATAGCCGCAGATTACGATGGCGTCATAGGGCTTTTTCAGCCACTCGGTCACGTCCAGGCACAGATTTTCGTCCAGAAGATGGGCGACGCACCGGCTCAGCTGCACCGGGCGGTAAGCGCCGCCACCGGAAACGAACCAATCGGCACTGCGGTTTTTCTGGTCTTCCACCCGGTCGGTGAACAGCACCGTCACGTCCATGCTCTTTGCCAGCTCATCGTAAAAATGAACCCGGTAGGGGGAAGCGTAGTTCGTCAGGAACAGCACTCGTTTCATACCGTTGTAACCTCTCAATGTCAATCGCCGAAATCGATCCGCATGATCTGATGACGGTTTTCCCGCTCATTTTCCGGCGGGAGCTGCATATAGTCGCCGTACAGCGTGGTCAGGAATTTGTCGTATTCCGCCGGTGCCTTGAAGGTTTCCCCTTCAAAAACGACATCCGTCAATGCCTGACACCACGCTTTCTCGTAGGCGTCCGGCTTCGTCATGGCGCTCTGCTCGCAGACATAGCCGTTTTCCGGCAGCGCCGTCGCAAGCGCGTCATACGCCTTTGCAAGGCTTTCCTGATCAGAAAACAGCGCCAGCGCCTGATAGTATAGGTACCCGATCCGCTTTTTCCAGAGGATTTTCTCATTCTCCCGCCAGGGCTGATAGTGGGATTTCATCAGCTTCGTCCGGTAGATTTTCAGCAGACGCCCCGCCGTTTCCTGTCGCTGTTCGGCATCCGGGGACACGACGTCGTAGGGGAAAATATCCACATAGAAGCCGTTTTCCGCCAGCCGGTGAGATTTGGCTTCCAAGTACAGCGTGCCGCGCTTGCGCACCTTGCCGAAGGGCAGGGCATAGTTGGGGTCGGTGTACCAGGTCTGCCAGCAGTATTCCGGCTTCAGCTTTTCCGGGGCAATGCGGCAGAATTTCTCATAATTCTCCCGCAGCATTCCCACGTCCATATCGTCGTCCCAGGGGATGAACCCCTGATGACGCACCGCGCCCAGAAGGGTGCCGCAGGTGAGAAAATAGGGGATGTCGTTTTCCTCGCACACCCGGCGAATTTCCTTCGCAATTTCCAGCTGGGTCAGCTGCACCTTTCTCAGCAGTTCCCGCTCCATGTGATCACTCCTTCCAGATAAGCGGCAATCCCCGTTCCACCAGTGCCATGACCGGGAACAGCCATAAAAACACGTCCGCAATGAGATTCTGTGTGTTAAAAGACAGAAACAGGATGCCGACCAGCGCCAGATTCACCCAGATTTTCCGCTCCTTCCGCCACACCAGCGCGACCCAGCAGACAATGTGCAGCAGCGCCGCCGGAAGCCCGAAGGCGGAGAAAAGAATGAGGGTGGAGGTGGTATTGTTGGCGGTGGCATACAGCACCTGCGCTATCTTCGCGCCGAAGATGGGATGGTGCAGGAAAATGGAAATATCCGTCATGATGGCATCCATCCGCTCCACCGAGGAATCCCGCCCGTTGGCAAATTTGCCGATGGCCATGTCGTAGATTTCCCAATAAAGGGCGTTTTTCCGGGCAACGGAAACCCCCGTTACCACGGCGGCGCACAGAACCAGTCCCACCGCCACGGCGCATATCCGCTTGTCCCGATACCATTTTTTGTCAAAAAACAGCACGATCGCCAGCAGCCCCATCTCCGCGACGCCGCCGGTGGCGAAGGTGGACACCATCGTCGCGGCCAGAATGCCGTTGACCAGCCAGAGCTGCCACGGCTTTTTCCACTCCACCTCGTAATTGTTCAGATACAGCGCCGTGATCAGGAAAAACTGATACACCCCCGGCTCCCGGAAAATACCGAAATTCCGGTTTTTCACGTACGTATCCGGGACAATGGACAAAAAGAAATTGTGAAATTCAAAGCCCATGGAATTTTGGAACACCGGCACCGCGTAAGCGCCCTTGTCCACGCCGATGCGCAGAATGTACGCCGCCAGCACGGAATACGCCCCCAGCAGGGACAAAATCGCCACGTAATATTGAGCCGCTTCCCGTACCGTGAGGAAATAGGACAGTAGCACCGCCGTGAGCAGGCACAGCAGAACGCTGAAATACATCAGCTGCCAGTCCCGCTTCACCAGCATGGGCAGCAGAAGCACCGCCGCCGCAGCCCCGGCGACGATCATCCGCCGGGATTTCAGAATTTTCAGCAGATTTCTCCGGTTGACGATCAGAAACGCCGCGCCCAGCAGGCAGATCACGCCCAGCATGAGGAACTGCGCCTTTTCAAAGCCGATCACCGCCGTGGTGAACATGCTGTCCCGGGCCAGGAAAAGCATAGCCGTGAAAAACGCGGCAAGGGCAATTTTCGTCCCCCGGCTGTCCGGGAAGGGATAATGGGTCATTTGCGATTCTCCTTTGTGATCTGTTCCACGGCTTCCAGCAGATGCGCCGCGCCCCTTGGTACGGCGATGCCCCCGAACTGGCTGACGACCTCCTCGCAGGCAGTCCCCTGATAAACCACGGCCTCCGTGCCGCAGCACCGGGCTTCCAGCACGGTCATGCCGAAGGTCTCCTCCGTGCTGGGGTTGAGAAATACGTCGGCGGCGGTGTAGGCCTGCGCCAGCTCCTGAACGCTGTTGGTGCGGGGCAGTCCCAGAATCCCCGCCGGAAGGGACTGAATCTGCTTTGCGCTCAGGCCGATCAGTACGATGGCGTATCGCTCGTCCAGCAGGTCGTGAAGCGCCAGAAAGTCCCGCAGTCCCTTGCGCTCGTCCCAGACACTGGCAACGCCCAGAAGGATGATTTTGTTTTCCAAACCGTATTTTTCCCGGAAATTACCGGGGGTTGGCTTGAAGATTTCCCGGTTCACCGTGTTGTATACCACCTTCACCGGGTAGTCCTTCAGAAAGCTCTCCTTCACCCGGCTTTCCAGCCAGTGGGAGGGAACGATCAATGTCACATTGGGGATGCCGCTAAACAGCGCCCGCTTTTTTTCATAATTTTTCCGGCTGTTGTCCAGCAGGATGCTTGCGGGGTAGGCGCGCTTCTGGGGGCAGTCATGGCAGCCGGTTCTCCACCGGTCGCAGCCCACATAGTCAAAATAGGCGCAGTGACCCGTAAAGCTCCAGCAGTCGTGAAGCGTCCAGAAAATGGGCTTCCCGCAGCCGCGCAGGTAGGTAAACAGCTCTCCCAAGTGAATGTAATAGCCATGAACATTATGCAGCCAGATCACGTCCGGGTCGTATTCCCTGACCCAGGCAAGAAACCGCCGGGTCGCCCGCCGGGAGCCGAAGCCGGAATCGTCCAGCAGACGGCTTTTCGCCCCGTGGAGCCGAAAATCCAGGGGCGTTCCGATGCGCACCGTGGGAATGTCGCCGCAATTTGCCTCTTCACGGCCAAAGGCGAGCACGCACTCATGCCCCTGCGCCATCCGCTCCCGGCATTGCTCCGCCGCGATGCGCCCCGTGCTGCCAAAACCGGCAACGGAGTTGATGAACAGGTATTTCATGCGTCTCGCCTCCCGATGTTGTGAAATTATTTGGCTGTTTTATCATATCTGAAGAAAACAGCACAATTTGTCGACACCTGGCTCCTTACGATTTCCGCCAGACCATTTTGTCCACCACGCCGGTGTAGGACTGGATGATCTTGACCACCTTGGTGGATACGTTTTCCTCCACATAGTCCGGCACGGGGATCCCCAAGTCGCCGTCCCGGTTCATCTGAACGGCGGTGTCCACCGCTTGCAGAAGATTCTTTTCGTCAATGCCCGCCAGAATGAAGCAGCCCTTGTCCAGCGCTTCCGGGCGCTCCGTGGACGTGCGGATGCACACCGCCGGGAAGGGATGCCCCACGGAGGTGAAGAAGCTGGATTCCTCCGGCAGCGTCCCGGAATCGGACACCACCGCGAAAGCGTTCATTTGCAGGCAGTTGTAATCGTGGAAACCCAGCGGCTCGTGCTGGATCACCCGGCTGTCCAGAATAAATCCCGTAGCCTCCAGCCGCTTTTTGGAGCGGGGGTGGCAGGAATACAGAATGGGCATATCGTACTTTTCCGCCATGGCGTTGACGGCGCGAAACAGGGACAGGAAGTTCTTTTCCGTGTCGATATTCTCCTCCCGGTGGGCGGAGAGCAGAATGTACTCGCCTTTGGTCAGACCCAGCCGCCGGTGGATGTCGGAAGCCTCGATGGCGTTTAAGTTGGCGTGGAGCACCTCCGCCATGGGGGATCCGGTAACATAGGTGCGCTCTTTTGGCAGGCCGCACTCATGAAGATACCTTCTTGCGTGTTCGGAGTAAGCCAGATTCACGTCGGAAATGATGTCCACGATCCGGCGGTTGGTCTCCTCCGGCAGGCACTCATCCTTGCAGCGGTTTCCCGCCTCCATGTGGAAAATGGGAATATGCAGCCGCTTGGCCGCAATGGCGGACAGGCAGGAATTGGTGTCCCCCAGAATCAGCATGGCGTCCGGCTGAATGGCCGTCATCAGCTTGTAGGAGCAGTTGATGATGTTGCCCACGGTGGCGCCCAGGTCGTCGCCCACCGCGTTCATATACACATCCGGGTCGGCAAGTCCCAAGTCCCGGAAGAAAATTCCGTTCAGATTGTAGTCGTAATTCTGCCCCGTGTGGGCGAGAATGCAGTCAAAATATTTGCGGCACTTGTTGATGACCGCCGCCAGACGGATGATCTCCGGGCGGGTGCCTACGATGATCAGCAGCTTTAATTTCCCGTCATTGCGGAACGCCACGTCGGAATAGTCCAGCTTCATTTCCATGTCAAACCACCTCAAAGAATGTATCCGGCTTTTTCGGGTCAAAGCACTCGTTTGCCCACATGAGCGTCACCAGATCGTCCGTTTCGCTCAGGTTGATAATGTTGTGGGTGTAGCCCGGCAGCATGTGGACGGCTTCGATTTTTTCTCCGGAAACTTCAAAATTCAGCACTTCCTCGGTGCCGACCCTCCGCTGCTGAATCAGCCCGTGGCCGGACACCACGATGAAAAATTCCCACTTGGTGTTGTGCCAGTGCTGTCCCTTGGTCACGCCGGGACGGCTGATGTTCACGCTGAACTGACCGCAGTTCGCCGTTTTCAGCAGCTCCGTGAAGCTGCCCCGGGCATCAACGTTCATTTTCAGGGGGAACGCCGCCTTTTCCCTGGGCAGATAGGATAAATACGTAGAATACAGCTTTTTCCCGAAGCTGCCCGCCGGGATTTCCGGCATCAGAAGGGTTTCCGGCTGCGCCTTGAAGCTGTCCAGCAGCGCGACAATCTGCCCTAGGGTCGCCCGGTGAGTGACGGGCGCGGCGCAGTAGCGCCCGGACGCCGTTAGAACCGTGTCCACGCCCTCAAATTCGCAGTGATGCTCTCTGCCCTCCAGCGCTGCGATCATCTCGTCCACCAGATCGTCGATGTACAGCAGCTCCAGCTCTACGCCGGGGTCGTTCACCGTGATGGGCAGGTCGTGGGCATAGTTGTGGCAGAAGGTGGCCACGGCGGAATTGTAGTTGGGACGGCACCATTTTCCGAACAGGTTGGGGAAGCGGTACACCAGCACCTTCGCCCCAGTCTCGGCGGCGTAGGAGAAAAACAGTTCCTCCCCCGCCTTTTTGCTCTTGCCGTACTCGCTGCCCGCATAGCGCCCCACCATGGTCGCCTGAATGGAGGACGACAGCATCACGGGGCAGGTGTTATGGTACTTTTTCAGCGTGTCCAGCAGCGTGGAGGCGAAGCCGAAATTTCCCTGCATGAATTCTTCCTGATTCTTGGGGCGGTTGACGCCGGCAAGGTTGAACACGAAGTCCGCCTTTTGGCAGGCCGTTTCCAGAAGCGCCGGGTCGGAGTCGATGTCGTAGAGGTACAGCTCCCCCACCCCAAGCCCCGGATGGGTCTTGTCCCGGCCGTCCCGGATGCACTCCAGCGCCGCCGTCAGGTTTTTGCCCACAAATCCGGCCGCGCCGGTGATCAGAATGTTCATGCCAGCTCACCTTTCCGTTACTTGTTCTTCATGGCTTCCAGCTCTTCCCGGATGTAGCGCAGGCTCAAAAGCTTCTGCTGCACCTGCTCTACGTTCAGCAGCTCCGTGTTGTTGCTGTTGAACTCCGTGAGGACGTTGCGCTGGGTGTCGCCGTCCTTGAAGTATTTGTCGTAGTTCAGGTCCCGCTTGTCGCATGGGACGCGGTAGAAATTGCCCAGGTCAATGGCGTGGGCGCATTCCTCGTTGGTCAGCAGCGTCTCGTACATCTTTTCACCGTGACGGATGCCGATGACCTTGATCTCGTGGCCGGGGGCGAACAGACCGGTGACGGCCTTGGCCAGTGTCTCAATGGTACACGCCGGAGCCTTCTGCACCAGAATGTCCCCGCTGATGCCGTTCCGGAAAGCAAACAGCACCAAGTCCACCGCTTCCTCCAGAGACATGATGAACCGGGTCATGTTCGGCTCGGTGATGGTGATGGGGTTGCCCGCCTTGATCTGATCGATCCACAGCGGGATGACGCTGCCCCGGGAGCACATGACGTTTCCGTAGCGGGTGCAGCAGATTTTGGTCTTTTCCGGAGAAACCGTCCGGGATTTGGCAACAATGACCTTCTCCATCATGGCCTTGGAGGTACCCATGGCGTTGACGGGGTAGGCGGCCTTGTCCGTGGACAGGCAGATGACGGCCTTGACCCCCGCGTCAATGGCGGCGGTCAGCACGTTATCGGTTCCGAAGACGTTGGTTTTCACCGCTTCCATGGGGAAAAACTCGCAGGACGGCACCTGCTTGAGGGCGGCGGCGTGAAAAATGTAGTCCACGCCGTGCATGGCGTTCTTCACGGAGGCCAGATCCCGGACGTCGCCGATGAAGAACTTGATCTTCCCCGCCGCCTCCGGCATTTTCGCCTGAAATTCATGGCGCATGTCGTCCTGCTTCTTCTCGTCCCGCGAGAAAATCCGGATTTCCTGGATGTCCGTATCCAGGAAGCGGTTCAGCACCGCGTTTCCGAAGGAACCGGTGCCGCCTGTGATCATCAGCGTTTTGTTGGCAAAAATACTCATATTCTATTCTCCTCCCCTGTTTCCGGGTGTAGAAGTTCCCGGAAAAGAGATACATATTTTCCCGTGCAAATTTCGGTGGTGTACTTTTGCAGATACAGCTCCCGGCATTTTCTGCGCATGTCCCGGGCTTTCTCCGGGTTGTCCCGCAGGAAGCGGACGGCCTCGGCCAGGTGCTGGCTTTCGCCGTTGCGCACCCAAAGCCCCGCGCCGGACTGAATATCCCGGACGATGTCGCACTCGTCCATAACGGCAAGCAGGGGGATGCCCTGCATCATGTAGCTGTAGGTCTTGCTGGGAACGCAAAGCCCCGTGGCGCCCTTTTCCAGAGAAACCAGCGCGCAGTCGCTTACCGCCAGCGCGTCCTGAAAGTCCTGACCGTGGAGGAAGCTGAAAATCCGGACATTTTCAATGCCCTCGCTGGCAATGATCTCCCGCAGCTTCTCCATTTTATTGCCGTGCCCGGCAAAGAGGAAGAAAATATCCTTTTCCTTCCCCAGCGCCCGGATGGCGCCCAGGATGGTGTCCATATCCTGCATGGTGCCCATGTTCCCGAAATAGGACACCACGAACCGTCCCGCCGCCAAATCCCGGAACCGGTTTTCCTCTCGGTCACGCAGACCGCCCTCGTCCCGGTACCAGTTGGGAATCACCGTTACTAGCTCATCATCAGCGTCTCGGGTTCGGAGAATGCAGTCTCGCTGCTCCGACGACAGCGCCACCACCCGGTCTGCCCGGCGGAACACGCACTTGTTGATGTGGTTCATCAGCCTGCAGATCATGCTGCCCTCCCGGAGGGTGTCCGTCACCGTGGCCACCTCCGGATAGAGGTCGTAGGACACGAACACCAGCTTCGTGCCGAACAGCGATTTCGCCCAGGAGGCGATCCAGGGCAGAATCGGCGGGTTGGAGTACACCACCACCGCCCGGTATTCTGCGATCTCCGGCAGATGCAGCAGCACATGAAAGGTAAAGGAAAAATAGTTGACGATCCGGCCGAGGAAGCCCGACCGGCCTGTCTGGATGTACTTCAGGCGGTGAATGCGGATGCCATTTGTATCCTCTTTCGTGGGAACCTTCCCGCCCTCGGCGTATTCCCGTGGGTAGCCGCACAGCGCGCCCACGGAAAATCCGGCGTCCCGAAGCGCCAGCACCGTATCATAGGGCAGCTGGGCGGAGGAAATATATTCGGGATAAAAAAACTGGCACAAAAACAGGATATCCCGTTTCTTTTTCAATCCATCCGCCCTCTTTCGCTTCCTAATACTACTTCCTGATTAAAATCTTTGATTTCAATCAGGAAGGCATCGCCTATTGGCGCTGCCAGTTTTGTGATTTATAAGGAAAGAAATCACAAAACAAGTCTCATATGAACTCCTTGCCCTTCGGGCAATTAAAATCTTTTCTAAAGATTTTAATTGGAGTTCAGTATAAAAATCAGATTGTTTCCGTTTCCAGAATGGACTGCTCCAAAGTTTTCACGCAGTAGTCCCGGCTGTATGCGCTCAGCGCATGATCGTAGCACAGGCTGCCAAAAGCCTTGTCCACCGCAGGCGAACAAAACCGCAGCAGCTTCAGCGCCCAGGTAAAGCCCTTCACCATCAGGATGCCCTTTCCGTTTGCGTGGGCAATCCAGTTGACCATGTCGCTGGTGTTGGTGTATTCGTTGTTCTGGGGGCAGAAAATGCCTGCCGCCTCGTCGTCAATGAGCAGCCGGACGAACTCCGTCAGATTCTCGATATACAGCATGGAGCGCTGGTTTGCGACACAGGGAAAAACCGGCAGCTTTTTCGCCAGCTTCGCCATGGTCACGTAATTGCCCTTGCAGCCCTTGCCGTAGATCATGGGCGGGCGGAGGATTGCAACCTTGAAAGCATCATCCGTCAACGCCTGCAAGTCCGCTTCCGCCTTGGCTTTGCTGACGCCGTAGTTGTCCACGGGGTGCAGCGGCGTGTCCTTCGTGATGACCACCGTCTTGCCGATGGGCGCGGTCAGGCCGTACACGCTCTCCGAGCTCATAAACAGGAACTGCCCCACGCCGTCGGCCTTGGCCTTTTCCGCCGTCCGCACCGCGAGGATGTGGTTGACCTGATCGTACAGGTCAGAGCGTGCCGGGTCATTTTTGCTGTCCGGCTGATGCACCAGCCCCGCCACGTGGAACACCGCGTCGTAGCCGCGGAAGGAATGACTCTCCCAGTCGCTTCCCCGCATATCCAGGGAATCCACCCGATAGCTTTCCGGCCACTGCTTCAAATCGTTTTCCAGGGAAACCCCGATATAGCTTCCGGCGCCGGTGATGAGAATGCTCTTCATCCCTTTTTCTCCTTTTCCAGCCGGCCGGTGCCGCCTTCCACCACGCCGTCGTGCTTCAGCACAGAAACGATGGTGCCAAAAAAGCATTTGCAGTCAAAGAAAAAGCTCAGCTTTTCCACGTATTCCCCGTCGAGCCGGGCTTTTACGTCAATGGGCAGCTCGTCCCGCCCGTTGATCTGCGCCCAGCCCGTCAGGCCGGGGCGCACGTCGTTGGCGCCGTATTTGTCCCGCTCGGCAATCAGATCAAACTGGTTCCACAGGGCAGGCCGGGGGCCGATGATGGACATTTTCCCCGTGAAAATCTGAAAAATCTGGGGCAGCTCGTCCAGGGAGGACTTCCGCAGGAATTTTCCCACCTTCGTGATATACTGCTCCGGGTTTTCCAGCAGATGGGTGGGCGTGTCCTTGGGGGTGTCCATTTTCATGGTGCGGAATTTCATGATGGAAAATTGGGTCTTGTGAATGCCCACCCGCTTCTGGCGGAACAGCACCGGGCCGGGATCGTCGATCTTGATGGCGACGGCAATGATCAGCAGCAGCGGCGACAATATCACGATGGCGCAGCCGGACAAAATAATATCCAGCAGGCGTTTGAAAAACGTTCGGTACATTCCGCTTTCCTCATTTTCTCTTATTTCGTTTGGTCAGACCTTACACTCGCGTTTGTAAGTAGGCACAATCTCCGCGACGATGTCCTTGATGTCTTCACTTTCTTCCCGGCTGGCTTCGTCCAGCCGCCGCAGCTGCTGCTCCAGCAGCGCGTCGTCCATTTCGATGGGCTTGCCAATGTGGATGAGCTTGTTGGCAGTCTCCTGCATTCCCTCTTCCTTCATCAGCAGCTCCTCATAGAGCTTCTCCCCCGGTCTGAGACCGGTATACTCAATTCTGATGTCCACATCCGGCTCGTAGCCGGACAGGCGGATCATGTTCCGCGCCATGGTGTCGATCTTCACCGGCTCGCCCATGTCCAGGATGAAAATTTCGCCGCCCTTGGCATAGTATCCCGCCTGAAGCACCAGGCTCACCGCCTCGGGGATGGTCATGAAATACCGGATGATGTCGGGATGGGTGACGGTCACGGGGCCGCCGGCCTCGATCTGCTTCTTAAAGAGCGGAATGACGCTGCCGTTGCTGCCCAGGACATTGCCGAAGCGCACCGCCACGAATTCCGTCCTGGACTCCCGATTCATCATCTGCACCACCATCTCGCACAGACGCTTGGACGCACCCATGATGTTGGTGGGGTTCACGGCCTTGTCTGTTGAAATCTGCACAAACCGCTTGACACCGTACTTCGCGGCGGCCTTCGCCAGCTTGTAGGTGCCGATGACGTTATTTTTGATGGCCTCGTTGGGGCTTTCCTCCATCAGAGGGACGTGCTTATGCGCCGCCGCGTGGAACACAAGCTCCGGCCGGTAGACTGACATCACGTGGTTAAGCCGGGTCGCGTCACGGACGGAGCCGATGATGACCTCCAGGTTCAGTTCCGGATGGGTGCGGTGCAGCTCCATTTGAATATCATAGGCATTATTTTCGTAAATATCCAGAATAATGAGCTGCTTCGGCTTCGCGTGGGCAATCTGACGGCACAGCTCGCTGCCGATGCTGCCGCCGCCGCCGGTGACCAGCACCACCTTGCCGGAAATGTAGCCCACGATTTCGTCTAAGTTGACCTTGATCGGCTCCCGCCCCAGCAGATCCTGGGGATCGACCTTGCGCAGCTTGCTGACGCTGACCTCCCCGTTGACCATCTGGAAAATGCCGGGAAGCATCTGCACCTCACAGCCGGTGGTGGCGCAGATGTCCAGGATCTCCTTCCGGGACCTTGCGGTGCAGTTGGGGATGGCGAAGATGATCTTGCTGATCTTGTACTTTTTCACAGCCGTGGCAATGTCCTGACGGCCGCCCACAATGGGAACGCCGCACAGCTGCTTGTTCCATTTCACCGGGTTGTCGTCAATGACGCAGGACAGGTGATCCTTGATATGGTCGCTGTTGGTAAACTCCACGGCCAGCGCCCGTCCGGCATCCCCCGCGCCGATCAGCATGACGTTTTTCACGCCGTTGGCGTGGGTAAAGTGGCTGATGCGCCGCTGCGCCGTCCGGAGCAGCCGATAGGAAAACCGAATGGTAACGGTGCTGACGAAGCTGAACAGGAAGCCCACCACCATGCTGGAGCGGGGCATCAGATTGCCGTCAAAGTGGAACACCAGCACACCGATCACGCCCAGCACCGCATACGCGCCGGTAATACGGAACACCTCCGGCATACTGACGAAGGCCCAGATGGAGTTATACAGCCGGAAAAGCCAGAATACCAGAAGCGTGATCACGCACCAGGGGCCGATGGCGGACAGAAAACCGTCCAGATGGACGGGGCGAATTTCGGCAAAGGAAAAATCATACCGGAACCACAGTCCCAAAAAGAAGGAGACGGCGGTGGCAAGCACGTCCAGCAGCATAATCAAAATGACCTTCGGTGCCATGCCCAGATTCAGTTTCATCGGCTTTCGGGAACCCATTTTGTTCACATCCTGTATTTTACCGCAGGCGGCCGTCTGCGGGTACTTTGTTTTGTCTGCATAGTTCATTTTATTATAACACAATATGTCGAATACAGCAAGGGAAAGTTTTGCCGTTTCATCGTCTCTTAAAAGCCGGTTTTGCCTGCATAGGAAAAACGGCGCAGCCGTAATGGGATAATGAATGGCACCCCTTGCCTCTCCCTTTGGGAGAGGTGGCTGAGCGAAGCGAAGACGGAGAGGGTAAGCAAGTCTGCAAGACCCTCCCAGTCACCTGCGGTGACAGCTCTCCCAGAGGGAGAGCCAAGGGGCCGTACCTCGTTAATAGCATGTTTGCACAAGAAATGGAGCGTATCTGCACCGATACGCTCCATTCACTGTTTTACGACCGCCCATGAAAGGCCGCGTCGGTTCGACATTTTACGCTTTCTCCGGAAAAAGATTTTCGATGGCACAGCGGGCGGCGTCCTGCTCTGCCCTTTTTTTGCTGCTGCCGATGCCCTTGCCCACGATCGCGCCGTTGAGGGAGACCTCCACGGAAAACTGTTTGTCGTGGTCGGGGCCGGACTGCCCCACCAGCTCGTAGGCCAGCACCTGATTTTTCTTCTGCTGCACCAGCTCCTGCAGCTCGGTTTTGTAGTCCGCGTTGTGCAGCTTGGTCACCGGCACCTCCACCAGAATGAACGTCCTGACCACCTGCAGTGCCGCCTCCAGGCCGCCGTCCAGGAAGCACGCGGCGATCACCGACTCCATGGCGTCCGCCAGAATGGAGTCCCGGCTCCGTCCGCCCCCCTGCTCCTCGCCGTGGCCAAGGAGCAGATGATTCCCGAGGCCGATGCGGTTGGCAGCGCTCGCCAGCGTGGTCTCGCAGACCATGTCCGCCCGCATCCGGGTCAGCTCGCCCTCCGGGCGGTTGGGGAAATTGCGGTAGAGATACTCCGCCACCAGCATTCCCAGCACGCTGTCCCCCAGAAATTCCAGCCGCTCGTTGCTGAGCAGACTGTTGTGCCAGCGCTCGTTTGCGTAAGAGGAATGGGTCAGCGCGTTCTGTAAAAGGGAAATATTCCGGAATCGGTAGCCGATGACGGCCTCCAGATCCTTAATCATGCTCCGTCACCTTCTCTTTTTGGGCTGCCAGCCGCTGTAAATTTTCTTCCAGCTCCCCGGTGATGTCCGACGCGGCCACGTCCGCCGCCTGCTTCACCGCGTTGCGGAAAGCAAGCACATCGGAAGCGCCGTGGGCCTTGATGACCGGCTTGCGGATGCCCAGGAACGGCGTGCCGCCGATCTCCCGGTAGTCCAGCAGCTTCATCAGATCCCTGACCCCGGAGGCGCACAGAAGATAGCCCAGCTTGCTGAGCAGATTTTTCTTGAACATTTTCTTCATCAGGCTGCCCATGAACATGGCAGTCCCCTCGATGGTTTTGAGAAGCACGTTGCCGTTGAAGCCGTCGCAGACCACAACATCCACCGCGCCCAGAGGAACGTCCCGGGCTTCTACGTTGCCGACGAAATTGACAAGCCCCTTCTCCCCCGCGTCTTTCAGCAGCGCATAGGCTTCCTTTTGCAGGGCGGTACCCTTGCTGTCCTCGGTGCCGATGTTCAGAAGGCCGACCTTTGGATTCTCGATACCCAGCTGCTTTTTCGCGTAAACGGAGCCGACCAGGCCGAATTGCAGCAAAAATTCCGGCGTACACTCGGCGTTGGCGCCGCAGTCCACGATCACGGTCTTTCCACCCGCCTTGTTGGGCATGGCAGGCCCCATGGCGGCGCGGCGGATTCCCTTGACCCGCTTGACCAGCAGCGTCGCGCCGGTGAGCAGCGCGCCGGTGGAACCGGCGGAGACGAAGGCGTCGCCCTGCCCGTCCGCCAGCATTTTCAGGCCGATCACCATGGAAGAATTTTTCCGTTTGTGGATGACGGATGCGGGATCGTCGTGCATGTCCACCACATCGTCGGCATTGGAAATCTCCATGCCCTCGGGCAGATTGTCAATGCCGTGCTTCTTGAGAACCGCAAGGATGTCCTCTCCCCGGCCTACCAGCACGATCTCGATGCCGTAGGCCTTGGCCGCTTCCACGGCGCCCAAAACGGGAGCTTCCGGGGCGTTGTCGCCGCCCATCGCGTCAAGAATGATCTTCAACCGTTCCACCTCTTTCTTTTAGATACCCTTCGCCACCAGAGCGTCGATCACGTCCAGCGACCGCGCGGCAATGGCGAGATTTTTTTCTGCTTTCTTACGGATGCGCTTTTCCAGCGGTGCGATGATGCTGAAATTGATATTCATGGGCTGGAAATTTTCAATGCTTTCGTCGCTGACGTACTGCCCCAGCGCGCCGATGGCGGTCTCCTTGGGGAAGTCGGGGATTTCCCGTCCCTGCACCTTTGCCGCCATGGCCACCGCCGCCAGATACCCGGAGGCCGTGGATTCCACGTACCCCTCCACGCCGGTCATCTGTCCGGCGAAGGCTACAAGGGGGTCGCGGCGGTCTGCGTAGTATTTGTCCAGCAGCTTGGGACTTTGCAGGAAGGTGTTCTGGTGCATCACGCCGTAGCGGACAAATTCCGCGTTTTCCAGACCGGGAATCATGGAAAATACCCGCTTCTGCTCGCCGAATTTCAGGTGGGTCTGGAAGCCCACCAGATTGTACACGCTCTTGGCCGCGTTGTCCTGCCGCAGCTGCACCACGGCGTAAGGCTCATGGCCGGTGGCAGGATTTCTCAGCCCAACGGGCTTCATGGGGCCGTAGCGCAGGGTATCCACCCCCCGCCGTGCCATGACCTCCACAGGCATACAGCCCTCAAAGACGTTTTTGTCCTCAAAGCCATGCACCGGGGCTTCCTCGGCATTTGTTAACTCCCGGACGAAGGCTTCGTACTGCTCTCGATTCATGGCGCAGTTGATGTAATCGGGCGTTCCCCGGTCGTACCGGGACTGCCACCAGGCAAGATTCATATCGATGGACTCCGCCGAAACCAGCGGAGCGGCCGCGTCAAAAAAGTGCAGATACCCGGTCTCCCCGAAGTAATGCCCGATGGCCTCGCTGAGCGCGTCGGAGGTCAACGGCCCCGTGGCCACGATCACCGGCCCTTCGGGAACCTGGGTGATTTCTTCGGAAATTACCGTGATATTGGGGTGATTCCGGATTTTCTCCGTGACCATCCGGGAAAAGCCGCCCCGGTCGACCGCCAGGCAGCCGCCTGCCTCCACCCGGGTAGCATCGGCGCAGGCAAGAATCAGGCTGCCGCAGCGGCGCAGCTCCTCTTTCAGAAGCCCCACGGCGTTTTCCAGCCGGTCGCCCCGCAGGGAATTGGAGCAGACAAGCTCGGCAAAATCCGCGCTGTGGTGGGCGGGGGTCATTTTTTGGGGCTTCATTTCGGAAAGCTCTACCTCGATGCCCCGGTTTGCCAGCTGCCAGGCCGCTTCGCTTCCGGCCAGCCCCGCGCCGATGACTTTTACCTTCATGCCTTGCTCTCCTTCTTAGAGGATGTTTTCGTCGTCCTTTTCGCCGTGGTCTTGGCGGCGGTCTTCTTCACCGCGGTCTTTTTCGCCGCGGTTTTCTTGGCAGCCGTCTTCTTTGCCGGAGCCTTTGTTGCCGCTTTCTTGGCAGCGGGCTTTTCCTCCGGGGCAGTCTCCCCGTCCTCGGCGGTCTTCTTTTTATAGTAGCCCCGCTGATCCTCCGGGAGAAAACGGGGGCATTTTTCGTTGATGCAGAAGGGCTTCATGCGCCCCTTGCCGGATTTCTTGAACAGGGTCTGTCCGCACTCCGGGCAGTCCTCTGCGGTGGGAACGTCCCAGGTCATAAAGCCGCATTCCGCCCCCCGCTCGCAGGCATAGTAGGCGTAGCCCTTCTTGGACTTGCGCTTGAGGATTCCGCTGCCGCACTTGGGGCAGCGTCCGGGCATCCGCTCCACCAGAGGCTTGGTGTTTTTGCACTCCGGGTAGCCCGGGCAGGCCAAGAATTTGCCGAACCGGCCGGTTTTCACCACCATTTTCCGTCCGCACAGCTCGCAGACCTCGTCGGTCTCCTCCTCCGGCACCTTCAGGCGAACCCCCTCCAGTGCCGTCTCCGCGTCGGACAGCTCCTTGCTGAAATCCCTGTAAAAATCCGCAAGCAAATCCTTCCAGTTCTGCTTGCCCGCTTCCACATCGTCCAGCCGCGACTCCATGTTGGCGGTAAACTCCACGTCGATGATATCGGTGAACCGCTCCACCATCAGCCCGGTGACGATCTCCCCCAAGGGCGTGGGGGCAAGACGCTTGTCCTGCTTGACCACATACTCCCGGTCTTCAATGGTGGACACGGTGGCGGCGTAGGTGGAAGGACGGCCAACGCCCTTTTCCTCCATGGCCTTGACCAGGGTCGCCTCGGTATACCGGGCGGGGGGCTGGGTGAAATGCTGCTCCTTCTGGATGTTGGAGGGAAGCGCCTTCTCCCCCACTGCGAGATCCGGCAGCGGAGAGCCGACGGCCTCCTGCTCATCGTCCCGTCCCTCTTCGTAAACGGCGATAAAGCCGGCAAAGCGCAGGCTCTGATGGCTGGCGCGGAATACATGCCCGGCGCACATGGCGTCAATGGACACGGTGTCATAAACGGCGCAGGCCATCTGCGTCGCAAGGAAGCGGCTCCAAATGAGCTTATAGAGCTTATACTGATCGGGGGTCAGGCTGGTACGCACCCGCTCCGGCTCCAGCTCCACATGGGACGGCCGGATGGCCTCGTGGGCGTCCTGAGCGCCCGCCTTGGTCTTGAATACGTGGTGCTGGCCGTAATAATACTCGCTTCCGTAGCGGCTGCGGATAAATCCGGCGGCGGCGTCCATAGCCTCGTCGGAAAGCCGCAGGGAGTCGGTACGCATATAGGTGATCAGACCGGTGGTGCCTTCTCCCGCCACGTCCACGCCTTCATACAGCTGCTGGGCGATCATCATGGTCTTTTTCGGCGTGAAGCCCAGCTTCCGGGACGCCTCCTGCTGCAAGGTGGAGGTGGTAAAGGGCGGGGCGGAGTAGCGCTTCTTCTCCGCCTTTTTCACGTTGGTAACGTCAAATTCCTTCCCGTCGATGTCGCCGATCACCGCAAGGGTCTCAACTTCATTTTCCAGCTCCCGCTTCTTTTCCTCGCCCCAGTAGCGGGCGACGAAGGAGCCGGGCTTGCCCATGCGGTTTAAGGTCACGTCCAGCGTCCAGTATTCCTTGGGCTGGAACGCGCGGATTTCGTTTTCCCGGTCAACCACCAGCCGGGTGGCGACGGACTGGACACGGCCTGCGGACAGACCCCGCCGAATCTTTTTCCACAGCAGCGGGGAAAGCTCGTAGCCCACGATTCTGTCCAGAATCCGCCGCGCCTGCTGGGCGTCCACCAGATCATAGTCGATATCCCGGGGGTGGCGGATGGACTCCTTGACCACCTTCTGGGTGATTTCGTTAAAGGTCACCCGCTGCGCCTTCCCGTCGGGGAGGTTCAGCAGCTCTTTTAAGTGCCAGGAAATGGCCTCGCCCTCCCGGTCAGGGTCGGTTGCGAGGTAAACGGTTTTCGCCTTTTCCGCGTCGGTTTTCAGTTCCTTGATCAGGGCTTCCTTGCCCCGGACAGGGATATAGTGAGGGGTGAAATCATGCTCCAAATCCACACCCATCGTGCTTTTCGGCAGATCCCGGAGATGCCCCATGCTGGCCTTGACGACATAGTCGTCTCCCAGGTACTTGCCAATGGTCTTTGCCTTGGAGGGGGACTCCACGATTACCAGATTTTCAGGTTTACCCATGAATGAAAATTCTCCGTTTCGTTACTTCAAATTCGGGCGGGCAGAATTTATTTCCCGCTCAGAACAATGCGCTTGCCCGGCAGGCGCTTGATCATGCCCTTCAGTTCCAGCATGGTCAGGCTGGACAGCAGCTTTCCGGTGGACAGGCCGGTTTCGGCGATTACATCGTCCACCAGCCGCTCGCCGCCGCTCAGGGCGTCCACAATGGTCTGCTCCTCCGGCGACAGCTTCGGCCCGACCGAGCCTACGTCACTATAAGGCGCGGAAGGCGTCTTGTCAATGCCCTGAGGGGCTAAATCTTTTTTAAGATTCTCATTTTTCCGAGGAAGACGCAGTTTCTGCGCCACTTTCAGCAGCGGTTTTTCCTCCTCAGCGGCCTTTCGCACCTCGTCCGGATAGGCCGTCTGGTGGGCGGGCGCGTCTTCCTTCCGAATCTTATCCGGAAAGAGGGCTTCATATTCGCTCAGAACGTCCCAGCCGGAGGAAACCATGATCGCCCCGTCCCGCAGAAGCCGGTTGCTCCCCACAAAGGACGGCTGGTCGATGTTTCCCGGCACGGCAAACACGTCCCGCCCCTGCTCGGCGGCCAAACGGGCGGTGATCAGCGCGCCGCTTTTCTCCGGCGCTTCCACCACCAGCACACCGCAGCTCAGGCCGCTGATGATCCGGTTCCGCTTGGGAAACGTCCATTTGGCCGGCGGCGTCCCCGGCGCAAACTCGCTGAGAATGCAGCCGTATTCCTCCGTGTCCCGGAACAGCGCCCGGTTGGAGATCGGGTAGACGATATCCGCGCCGCACCCCAGCACACCCACCGCAGGCGCGCCTGCGGTCAGCGCTCCGGACATTGCCATGCCGTCGATGCCGTAGGCCATCCCGGATACCACAATGCCGCCGCAGCGGGCAATCTGATAGCCCATGCGCTTGGCGGTGGTCAGGCCGTAGGCCGACGCTTTCCGGGTGCCGACCACGCCGATCACCGGGCTTCCGTCAAAATCCGGCAGCCGTCCCTTGTAGTAAAGAACGGTTGGCGGGTCGGCAATGTTTTTGAGCCGTGCGGGATAAGCCGCATCCTGACAGGTCAGGATGTGGAGCTTTTCCCGGTCACAGGCTTCCAGAATTTCCTCCCCGGAGGTCAGATTTTTCTCCCGAAGGGCAGTCTTTGCGTCCTCGCTGAGACCGATGGCGTCAAACGCCCCGTCGTCGGCGAAGTAAATGTCCTCAGGATCCCGAAAATGCTGCAACAGTGCCATTTTGTCCCGGTCGTTCAGCCCGGGGCGATGGGCGAACCATATCCAGTGTACCAGCATTTTCTCACCTGTTTCTCTCTATATCCTATGCTGCTTCTCTATTGCTTCATCTGCCACATGACAATGGCCGCCGCCACCGCCGCGTTCAGGGACTCGCACCGGGGGTTCATGGGGATAATCAGTTCTCCGTCGGCGCTTTCCAGAATTTCCCGGCGCACGCCCTGTCCCTCGCTGCCAATGACCACCGCCATACCGCGAAGGTCGGCATTCCGCAAATCCTTCGCCCGCCGGCTCAGCGCCGTCACCGCCACGGGAATTTGGGCTTCTGCACAGGCTGCCTTTACCTCCGCCCAGTCCGCTTTCACCGGCTGGGTACGGAACACCGCGCCCATGCTGGCGCGTACCGTCTTGGGACTGTAGGGGTCGGCGCAGCCTTCCAGCAGCGTCACGGGAATGTCCAGCGCGTCCGCCGTGCGCAGAATGGTTCCCAGGTTCCCCGGATCCTGAATGCCATCCAGCAGCAGACAGCCGGGATGGGGTTCATACGCCTTCTTTTCCGGCAGGCGGCACAAAAACAAGGCGCCCTGGGGGCTTTCCATGGGGGAGATGGAGGCCATCACGTCCTCCGGCACCCGGAAAAGCCGCACCGATTCCGGCACGTCTGCGTGAACGCCCTCGGATAAGATCACCGTGTCCAGTCCCGGATACCAGCGGACAGCCTCTCCCAGAAGCTTGACCCCGTCGGCGGCGAACAGTCCCGCTTCCTCCCTGGCTTTCCTGGAGGAAAGCAGCTTTTTCACCTGCTGCAAAAGGGGATTTTTCCGGGAGGTGATTCTCTGTTCCGTCACAGCTTCTGCACCCTGCTGAGGGCGTAACTGTCCCCCAGAACCACCATCACGTCCCCCTCCTGAATCCGGTAATCCGCGGCGGGGGAAACGTTGGTCTTGTCCCCGTTCTCCACGGCGATGATGTTCACACCCAGCTTCGCCCGGACGTTCAGTTCATTGATGCACTTGCCGATCCAGCTCTTGGGGGCGGGAACCTCCAGAATTCCGTAGTCCTGGGAAAGCTCGATGTAATCCAGCACATTGTGGGAATACATGCTTCTTGCCAGCCGCTGGGCGTGCTCCTGCTCCGGAATGACCACCCGGTCAGCCCCCAGCTTTTCCAGCACCAGGCGGTGGGTCTCGTCGTGGGCTTTGCACACGATGTAGGGTGCGCCCAGCTCCTTTAAGTTCATGGTGATCAGCACGGAGGCCGCAAGATCGTCGCCGATGGCAATGACCGCGCAGTCAAAATTCCGCACGCCCAGCGCCCGCAGGACTTCCTTGTCCCGGGCGTCGCCCACCACCGCGTGGGTGACGTCGTTGGCAAGCTGCTGCACAAGGTCGTTGTGCACGTCCATGGCCAGCACCTCCGCCCCCAGCGTACACAGCTGCCGCGCCAGAGAGCCGCCGAAACGGCCGAGACCGATGACAATGTAAGACTTCATATTCTTCTCCTTATCCGATCAGCAAATTGGTTTCCGCATAGCGGAACCGCTCCTCCGCCCGGTCTCCCGCCAGGAAGCCCAGGCTGATGGTCAGCACGCCGACCCGTCCGAAATACATATAAATAATGATCAGAATCTGCGCCGGGATACTTAAGGAAGCCGTACCGCCCGCGCTTAATCCCACGGTCGCCAACGCCGAAACCGCCTCATACACGGCGTCCGTAAAGCTCATGGGCGACGTGGCGCTGATGAAGATGCCGCCGAAAACGGCCAGTGCCAGCACGATAAAGGCAATGATCATGGCGTTCTGGGTCTGCTCTTCGGGGATCGTCCGCTTGAAGGCGCAGACCGTGCTTTTCCCTCTGGCTCTCGCCCAGATGGTCAGCGCCAGCACCAGAAACGTCACGGTCTTGATGCCGCCGGCGGTGGAGCCGGAGGAGCCGCCGATGGACATCAGCACGCAGGAAAAGGCCTTGCCGCTTTCCGTAAGCTTTGCCTGATCGATCGCCGCAAACCCCGCGGTGCGCAGCGTCGCGGACTGGAAAAAGCCGTTGAGCAGCTTTTCGCCCACAGTCATGCCGCCCAGCGTCTCCGGGTTGTTCCATTCCAGCAGACAGGTTCCCACCCAGCCGACGGCAAGCAGCGCCGCGGTCATCAGCAAAACCATTCTGGCATAGACGCTGAACTTGCCGAAAGAGCGCTTCTGAACGATGTTTTCCCACACCAGAAAGCCCAGGCCGCCGATGATGATCAGCGCCGACAGCGTCAGAAGCACAACGGGGTCTGCGTTAAATTCTATCAGACTCTTCCCGGGAGCGATAGCGCCGAAAATGTCAAAGCCCGCATTGCAGAACGCGGAAACAGAGTGAAAAACGCCCCAGCGCAGCGCCCTTATAAACCCATACTCCGGCCAGAACCGCAGGGTCAGAATGATCGCCCCCACGGCCTCCACGGAAAAGCTTCCGGTGAGCACCAGCTTTTGCAGCCGCACCACGCCCATGATGTCGTTTACGCTCAGGGACTGGGCAATCATCAGCCGCTGCTGGAGGCCGATCTTCCTGCGCAGCAGAAAAATCAGCAGTGTCGCCACGGACATGAAGCCCAATCCGCCAATTTGAATCAGACACAGAATCACGACCTGCCCGAAGCCGCTCCACTGGCTCCAGGTATCGTACAGCACCAGTCCCGTCACGCAGGTGGCGGAGGTGGCCGTAAACAGCGCCGGGCGCAGCCCGCAGGACACCCCGTCCCGGGACGCGGCGGGCAGAGTCAGCAGCAGCGCCCCCAGGAGAATGATTGCGGCAAACATCAGTGCAACCATCTGCGTGGTAGCAATGTGCCTGGGTCGGTGCTTCATCCAGAAGACCACCAGCTTTCCCCGCAGAGACATATTTGCGCTCCTTTCCGGCAGGCACACCCCGCCATCATACGTTTTCTCTATTATAGCAACTTTACATTCTTTTGCAAGTCTCAATTCATCCCAGCCGCCGCAAAATAGGCAATTTACATTTTCTCCCGGGTGTGCTATACTGGTCAAAAACTTGGAAAGGGGCAGATTTTATGAGTTATACAGAAAGCTGGTCGGGAAAGATCAACCGCAAGCTTCTAAAGAAGCTGCACATCATCGATGTCGCCGCCGGGCGGGAGAAGGCCGATCTGGTTCTGAAGAACGCCACCTACGTCAATGTGTTTTCCGGGGAGCTGGACACCTGCGACATTGCCGTAGCGGAGGGCCTGATCGTGGGTCTTGGCAGCTACGAGGGCCGCGAGGAAGCGGACATGACCGGAAAAATCGTCTGCCCCGGCTTCATTGACGCCCACATCCACCTGGAGTCCAGTCTGGTGTCCCCTGCGGAATTTGCCCGGGCCGTCATCCCCCACGGCACCACCGCCGTCATCACCGATCCCCACGAAATCACCAATGTCATGGGAACCGACGGCATCGACTACATGCTCTGCGCCACGGAAGGGCTGCCCCTGGACACGCACTTCATGATTCCCTCCTGCGTCCCGGCGTCGGCGCTGGATGAAAGCGGCGCGAATCTGGACTACCGGGACATCGACAGCTTCTTTGACCACCCCCGGGTTCTGGGTCTCGCGGAAATGATGAATTTCCCCGGCATTATCTCCGCCGATTCCTCCACCGTCGCCAAGATCATCGCGTCTCAGGCGCATCACAAGAAGATTGACGGTCACGCCCCCGGCCTTTCCGGCACCGACCTGAACGCCTACATCGCCGCCGGTGTCTACTCCGACCATGAGTGCGCGGACATCGACGACGCCATGAAAAAATTGAAACTGGGTCAGTTCATCATGATCCGGGAGGGCACCGCCGCCCGGAACCTGGAGGCTCTGATGCCCCTGATTAAGTCCCAGAAATATTTCAGCCGCTGCATGTTCTGCACCGACGACAAGCACCCCAGCGATCTGCTGGAAAAGGGTCACATCGACTATATTTGCCGGAAAGCCGTGGCCATGGGCGCCGACCCCATCATGACCGTGCAGGTGGCCTGTCTTCACGCCGCCCGGTACTTCCTGCTGAATAACCGGGGCGCCATTGCCCCCGGATATCTGGCGGACTTCGCCATTGTGGAGGATCTGAAGGATTTCCACGTGGTGACGGTGTACAAGCGGGGCAAGCGGGTCTACCATGACGGCATCGTAGAGGACTTCCCTCTGCCCGAGATTCCGGAGCATCTGAACAAACGCGCCCACGACACCTTCCATCTGCCGGTGCTTTCTCCCGCGGACTTTGCCAACACCCGTCTGCGGGGCGTCATCGGCATGGTGCCGGGGCAGATCATCACCCAGGACGCAGGCTACGCCGCCGGTGTGGACGTATCCAAGGACATTCTGAAAATGGCCGTTGTAGAGCGGCATAAAAATACCCGCCACATCGGCATCGGCTACCTCAAGGGCTACGGTCTGAAATCCGGCGCGGTGGCCACCTCCGTCGCCCACGACAGCCACAACATCATCTGTGTCGGCACCAGCGACGAGGACATGGCCTTCGCCGTCAACCGGATTGCCCGGAACCGAGGCGGCATCGTGGTCGTGAAGAACGGCCAGGTGCTGGCCGAGCTTCCTCTGGAAATTGCCGGCATCATCAGCGGCAAGCCCCTGCGGGAGGTCAACACCCTTCTGGAGGACGCCAAGAAAGCCGCCCACAGTTTGGGCGTCGGCACGGACATTGACCCCTTCATGACGCTGTCCTTCATGAGCCTGCCCGTCATCCCCACCCTGCGACTGACGACCCGGGGCGTTGTGGATGTGAACACTCAGCAGTACGTATGAGCGGCATGGACATCTCCTTTGTCGCCGGCAAAGAAAAGTTCAACTACCGGGTCTGCGCCGTCATCCTTTCGGAGGGCAAACTTCTTGCCATGCACGACGAGCGCTCCCCCTACTATTACCTCCCCGGCGGGAGGGTGCAGATGGGGGAAACGGCAGAAGCCGCCGTGGTACGGGAGGTTCAGGAGGAACTGGAAATCACCTCAGAGATCGTCCGTCCACTATGGCTGAATCAGGCATTTTTCACGGAGGACGTAGACGGCCTTCACTACCACGAGCTGTGCCTGTACTTCCTGATGGACGTTTCCCATACAGATTTGCTGTCCAAAGGCGAGAAGTTCACCCTGTTGGAGCGGCACCACACCCATGAATTTGAGTGGCTGCCCTTTGACCGGCTGGAACAGGAATATTTCTATCCCCTGTTCCTGAAAAAGGAAATTTTCCACCTGCCGGAAACCTTTACACTCCGAACGGAACTGGAATAGACGCAAAACGCCCTGTCCGCTTTTCAGCGGACAGGGCGCTCTTCATTTTGGGTGGTTATTTCATCACCAGTTCGCCGTTTTCGGCGTCCACGGTGACGGTCTGACCCGGGGTAACGTCGCCCCGAAGCAGACGCTTGCTGAGCATCGTCTCCACCGTATGCTGGACATACCGGCGCAGGGGACGGGCGCCGTACTGCGGGTCATAGGCCGCATCCACAATGGCAGCCTTGGCCGCAGGCGTCAGCTCGCAGCGAATCTGCTGGTCAGCCAGACGGTCGTTGAGCTTGGCAATTTGCAGGTCGATGATCTTGGTCACGTTCTCCTTGGTCAGGGGCTTGTAGAACACGATCTCGTCCAGACGGTTGAGGAACTCCGGCCGGAAGGTGCGGCGCAGCAGTGCGCGAACCTGTTCCTTGGCGCTTTCCTCAATGGTACCGTCGGCGTTGATGCCGTTCAGGATATACTCAGAGCCAAGGTTGGAGGTCAGGATCAGAATGGTATTCTTGAAGTCCACCGTTCTGCCCTGAGAATCGGTGATCCGGCCGTCGTCCAGCACCTGCAAAAGCACGTTGAACACGTCGGGGTGCGCCTTTTCCACCTCGTCGAACAGAACGACGGAGTAGGGTTTCCGGCGTACCGCTTCGGTCAACTGGCCGCCTTCTTCATAGCCCACGTATCCGGGAGGCGCGCCGATGAGACGGGACACGGAGTATTTCTCCATGTATTCGGACATATCGATACGCACCATGTTGTTCTCGTCGTCAAACAGCGCCTGCGCCAGTGCCTTGGCAAGCTCGGTCTTGCCCACGCCCGTGGGGCCGAGGAACAGGAACGAGCCGATGGGGCGGTTGGGGTCCTGAATGCCCGCGCGGCTGCGCTGAATGGCTTCCGTGACGGCCTGAACCGCTTCGTCCTGGCCGACCACCCGCTTGTGGAGGGTCTCGTCCAGGGTCAGCAGCTTCTCCCGCTCTCCCTGCACCAGCCGGGAAACGGGAATGCCCGTCCAGCGCTCCACGATCTTGGCAATTTCCTCGTCGGTGACTCTATCCCGGAGGATATTGCTGTCCTTGGCGGACTGGGCGCGGCGCTCTTCCTCTTCCAGCTGCTTCTTGGCTTCCGGCAGACGGCCATATTTCAGCTCCGCCGCCTTTTCCAGGTCATAGCTCTGTTCGGCGGCTTCGATCTGACGGTTCAAGTCCTCGATCTTCTCCCGCAGCTGCTGCACCCGGCCGATGGCGTTCTTCTCGTTCTCCCACTGCGCCTTCATGGCGTTGAAGGAATCCCGTTCCTCCGCCAGCTCCTTTTGCAGCTCGGCAAGACGCGCCTTGGACAGCTCATCCTCCTCCTTTTTCAGAGCAGCCTCTTCGATCTCCATCTGGATGATCTTCCGGGACACCGCGTCCAGCTCCGTGGGCATGGAGTCCATCTCCGTGCGAATCTGGGCGCAGGCTTCATCGATCAGATCGATGGCCTTGTCGGGCAGGAACCGGTCGGTGATATACCGATGGGACAGGGTCGCGGCGGCGATGATGGCGGAGTCTGCGATCTTCACTCCGTGGAACACCTCATAGCGTTCCTTCAGGCCACGGAGAATGGCAATGGTGTCCTCCACCGTGGGCTCATCCACCTGCACCGGCTGGAACCGGCGTTCCAGCGCGGCGTCCTTTTCAATATATTGGCGATACTCGTCCAGCGTCGTTGCACCAATGCAGTGCAGCTCGCCCCGCGCCAGCATAGGCTTGAGCAGATTGCCTGCGTCCATACTGCCCTCGGTTTTGCCTGCGCCCACAATGGTGTGCAGCTCATCGATGAACAGGATGATCTTGCCCTCGGACTTCTTCACCTCGTTCAGCACGGCTTTCAGCCGTTCCTCAAACTCGCCCCGGTACTTTGCGCCCGCGATCAGCGCGCCCATGTCCAGAGAGAAAATGGTCTTGTCCTGCAGCTGTTTGGGGACATCCTTCTTCACGATTCGCTGGGCAAGTCCCTCGGCAATGGCGGTTTTACCTACGCCGGGTTCGCCGATGAGCACAGGGTTGTTCTTCGTCTTCCGGGACAGAATGCGGATGACGTTCCGGATTTCCTCATCCCGGCCGATCACCGGATCCATCTTCTGCTCTCTTGCCCGCTTGACCAGATCGGTGCCGTACTTTTCCAGCGCGTCGTAGGTTCCCTCCGGGTTGTCGGTAGTGACACGCTGATTGCCCCGGACTTCCTGCAGGGCTTTCAGGACACGTTCCCTCGTGATCTGGTAGGTCTTGAACAGCTCCTTCACGCCGCCCCGGGCAGTTTCCAGAAGTCCAAGGAACAGATGCTCCACGGACACATATTCATCCTTCATGGTCTGCGCCTGCTGCTCCGCCGCATTGAACGCGGCCTGTACGTCGGCGCTGACATAAAAGCTGTCCATTGCCTGACTTGTCCGCACGCCGGGAATCTTCCGCAGCTCGGCTTCCGCCGCCGCTTCCAGACTTTCCACCGTAACGTCCATCTTTTTCAGCAGCTGGGGAATCAGACCGCCCTCCTGCTGCAACAGTGCCAGAAGCAGATGCACCTGCTCCATCTGCTGATGAGAATTCTGCACCGCCAGCTGCTGCGCGCTCTGGACGGCTTCAATCGATTTCTGGGTATAGTTGTTGAAGTTCATCTACTTTACCTTCCTTTCGCTTTAGCACTCTATCGATGCGAGTGCTAATTCATTTGTCTTTACTATACCCCAAATTAAAAAAATGTCAAGGGTTGCAGCCCACAAGCTACAAAAAATTCACATTTGGCGTTTTGCACAAAACCGCCGCCCTTATTTTTACGTGCTTAATACTTATTTAATATTTGCCCACTTATTTTTTTAATAGCCCCCGGATATAATGAAGACGTACTCAATGATAATTTTCTTTTTCATTTTCTTACCTCTCTTTTTCTCTGAAAAACCCCGACTTGGTCTGGTCAACCAAAGTCGGGGATTTTTCATGTCTAGTTTGGGGGTCTATGAACCTGCTTTATCCGTAAAATCGATTTTCATACTATTTCTCGATAAAATGGTTAACACCATTTTATCCTGCGAATCCTTCGCAGGCCGCCGGTGGCGGCGAGAAATGTATGGACTACGATTTTAGCGGCTACGCCGCAGACCGCTGAAACAGCGGTCTAATAAAACGGTTTTTAAACCGTTTTATTAAAATCTAGTATCAATTCCGGGTCGTTCCATTGCAGCTCTCCGTCCTCACTCCAAACGGAATGCAGCTGCTTTCCCTTCAGCGCGTCCAGCGTCCGGGTGTCAAGCTCGTCGGCGATGAACACCGGCGCGGTCTGCATCAGAATCTCCCCGCAGCCAAGGCTGCCGGAGTAGGAAACCAGGTTGGGACAGGCGCTCTTGCTCAGGCCGTCGGCGGTGTCCAGGAACGTCGTGACGATTTTCCCGGAGGCAAAGGCGTAATAATGCCATTTGTCCTGCTCGCCCATGGGGTAATCCCGCAGGAACACGATACTTAAGGGGGCGGTGTACCGCATTTTTGCAGGTAAATTCACGTCGCTCCCCTGCCGGTCAAACAGGTTAAACGCATACTCGTTTCCCCGCCGGTCAAGGTTTCGGGTGAAGCCGTCGTAACTGCTGAGGTAGCCGCTGGTAAAGCCCTCCGCTTCCAGCGTATCCGCCAGATAGTCCGCGATGAAGGCGTTTTTCATCCAGCCAAAATCCAGCACCGTCTCGATTTCGTTTTCCTCCACGAATTTCAGATATTCCGTCGAAACCGTCAGCCGCACCCGGTTATCCCCCAGGATTTCCAGATTCACCATCTCCGGATTCTCGGCGAAAGCGGCAATTTCGGCAAGATATTCCGCCAGCTCCGGGTCGCCCGCAGGGTCATACCGCGCGGCTTCCGCGTCACTCTCCGCCGAAAACACCCGGTCGTATTCGGCATAGGCCGGGGCGAGATAGGCATAGCGGCAATCATATTGGGTCAGAATCGTCAGCGCCTTATAAAGTGCCGGGTCAACGGTCACGATCTCATTCACATGCCCGTTGAGATACCCCACGTTCGCCAGTCCGTCCTCCCGGACATCGGGGCTGAACATCCGGTAGGCGTTCTCCGCCGTCTGGGAGTACAGGGTCGTCAGCTGCTTGTTCACCGCCGATGCCGAAGCCCCCGCGTCCGAAAAATCGTACATCAGCACGAACTCCCCGGCACAGTTGGCGCCGTTGGCGCTGATCTGCACCTCCTGCCAGCCCGGCTCCGTGTTCAGCAGAGAAACCAGCCCTATGATGATTGCCACCGCGCCGATGGCCAGAAAGGCAACCGCCAGAGCGATTCGCAGCCCCTTTTGCTCCTCGGATACTTCGATTTTCCGGATGGGCGGCAAGCCGGGGCGGCTGTCCTTACCGTTTTTCTTCATGGTGATTCCCACTCCTTGGAAAGAATGCGCGGAGCGGCACAACGCCGCTCCGCGTCAACATTTGGCTACAGCAATGCAAAAACCAGCATCAAAGCAAAGAACAGGATGATCACGGCCCGCGTGATCAGGCCGGCAATCGCGCCTTTTTTACATGCCTTGTAGTTGCGGATGTGATGGAAATGGCGGAATACGCCTGCGGCAATCAGGCCGAGAATGGGCAGGAAGAAGGACAGAATGGAATACCACTTGCTGCCGGTGTCGTGCAGCGGGGTCTCCAGGAAGGCATCGCTGTCGTTTTCATCCACCTTCTGTTCGGTCTGCTCCGGTCTGGGGGCGTCGGGATCCAGAATGGTGATGGACTTGACCTTCTCGCCCTTGGCGCGGATGGCCTTATACTCCTCGATCTCCTTCTTGTTGCCGTAGACAAAGTGGTTATTGCCAATATCCACCAGCTCAGGCTTGTCCTCGCTGTAGTCGTGGACGGAAGGATCGTAGGTAAAGAGAACCTTATTCTTTTCCAGAATGGGGTCGGGAATGGGGATGGCGGAAATCAGGCTGCGGGTATAGGGATGGAGGGGGAAATCAAACAGCTCCTCCGCCTCCGCGATCTCCACGATGTCGCCCTTGTAAATAACGCCGATCCGGTCGGAAATGAACCGCACGATGGACAGGTCGTGGGCGATGAACAGATAGGTGATGTCCCGCTCCTTCTGGAACTTTTTCAGCAGGTTCAGCACCTGGGCGCGGATGGAAACGTCCAGCGCGGAAATGGGCTCGTCGGCGACGACCAGCTCCGGCTCCATGACCATGGCTCTGGCAAGGCCGATACGCTGCCGCTGGCCGCCGGAGAACTCGTGGGGATACCGGGTCAGATGCTCCGGCAGCAGTCCCACTTCGCTGATGATGTTTTCCACCTTGCGAACCCGGTCTTCCTCGTTCTCAAACAGATGGAAGTTATACAGACCCTCGGACACGATGTAGTCCACGGTGGCGCGCTCGTTCAAAGAGGCCGCAGGATCCTGGAAAACCATCTGGATGTTCCGGATGACCTCCCGGTCAAGGCTCTTGGAGGTCTTGCCGGAAATGCGGACGCCCTTATACTGGATTTCGCCTGCGGCGCAGGGATTGACCCGAATGATCGCCCGGCCGATGGTGGTCTTGCCGGAGCCGGACTCGCCGACCAGGGAGAAGGTCTCGCCCTTGTAAATATCGAAGCTGGCATTCTTGACAGCCCTCACGGCATCGTCGCCCTTGCCGAAGGTGATGTCCACATTTTTCAGACTCAGCAGAATCTCTCTGCCGTTCTCATCCAGAGGACCATGTTCCGGCAGATGAGAAACACGCACGGTTTCTTTTTCTTTAGACACAGTGAATCCTCCTTAAATGTTGAATGCTTCCACAAGCTTCTCGTGGATATTTTGGATGGTTTCGGGCTTTTCCACCTTCGGTGCTCTGGGATCCAGCAGCCAGGTTTTGGCAAAGTGGGTCTCGGAGACCTGGAACATAGGCGGCTCCCGCAGCGTGTCAATCTCCAGGCAGTAGGGGTTCCGGGGGGCAAAGGCGTCGCCCACGATCTTATTGTACAGAGACGGGGGCGTGCCGGTGATGGAATACAGCTTGGTGTTCCGCTGCGCCAGCTGAGGCAAGGAGGACAGAAGCGCCCAGGTATAGGGGTGTCTGGGATCGTAGAACACTTCCTCGCAGGTACCCAGCTCCACCACCTGACCGCCGTAAAGCACCGCGACCCGGTCGGCCACATTGGCCACAACGCCCAGGTCATGGGTGATGAAGACGATGGTGTAGCCGAATTCCTTCTGCAAATCCTTGATCAGCTTCAAGATCTGCGCCTGAATGGTCACGTCCAGAGCGGTGGTCGGCTCGTCACAGATCAGAATTTTCGGCTGGCAGGACAGGGCGATGGCGATAACGATACGCTGGCGCATACCGCCGGAATACTGGAAGGGGTAATCGTCGAACCGGGCCTCCGCATTGGGAATGCCCACCTTCTTCATCAGCACCAAGGCGCGCTCTCTGGCCTCCAGCTCAGAACAGTTCTGGTGCTTGAGGATAACGGAGGTGATCTGCTTGCCGATGGTGATGATGGGGTTCAGGGAGGTCATGGGATCCTGGAACACGGTTGCGATCTTGCCGCCGCGGATCTTCGTCCAGTCCTTGGAATATCGGATCTTGGCCAGGTTGATGACGCAGGTGCCGTGGAGCATATCCTCGGTCTCGTCCAGGTATTTGACCCGGAAGACCACCTCGTCGAACACGGAATTGCGCACCTCGTCGCTGCTTAAATCCTTGCCCACGGACATGGCGTCCTTGAAGCTGCTGAGCAGCTTGCCGATGAGCCTCAGGCGCTTGAACATGGGATAGCGGCCGACGGACAGGTAAATTTCCTTGGCGATGATCTCGTTGCGCGCCTTGGTATCCTCGGAAATGGGGGTGGAAATCTGCCTGGCATACTCCGCCTTCAACTCCGCCATCCGCTCGTCAAAGTGCCTGCGGTACGCGGTGTCGTTCCTCGCCGCCTGCTTGTGGGCAGCAGCCACGGCGGCGTGTTCCTTTTGCAGCGCCTTGATCTCGGCATCCAGCGCATCGATCTCGGCGGAAACCTCCTTATGGCGCTCCCGCTCCTTCTTGGGGTCGATGGTCAGCTTGTGGTTGTACAGCTCGGTGCGGCGGAAGGTCAGGTCGTCGATTTTGGCGGAAATGTTCTGATTTTCCTCCTCGCTCAGGCCTTCTCTGGACTTTTTCTCCTGCTCAAGCTCCCGCATGGCGCGGTAAGTCTGCGCGCCGGACTCCAGCTGGGCGTATTTGTTCAGCTTCTCCCGGGTGCTGGCAATCAGCCGCTTGGCCTGGGCGTCCAGGGAAACCTTCGTGTCCGAAAGCTCGTCGTCGTTGAAGATGATGGAGCCCTCGCTGATATAGCCGTTGGTATCCAGCATACCGGCAAAGGTCTTGGTAAACACGGACTTGCCGGAGCCGGACTCGCCCACGATGGCGATGGATTCATTCTCATAAAAGTCCAGAGAGATGCCCCGAATGGCAGACAGGGTTCTTCCGCGAACCCGGAAATTCACGTGCAGGTTCTCAACGGACAGCAATACTTTTTGATTATCCATTCGCGCCACCTCTTACATATGGGTTCTGGGGTCGGAAGCGTCGCCCAGATTCTGGCCAACCACATACAGCACGACGGTGATGATGGAGGCGACGGCCACAGGCGTCCAGAATTCGATCTCCCAGCCGGGGGTCTGCATGGCGTTCTGGGATGCCTCGATCAGCTTGCCCAGGGACATGTCCTTAAGACCCATGCCGATGTAGCTCAGGAACACCTCATAGGAAGTATAGGAGGGAATTTCCGCCGCGGCCAGGGTCACAATGACGGAGGTCATGAAGGGCAGAATATTCTTCGACGCGATGCGGGTGATGGGTGTACCCAGGCACCGGGAAGCCAGGTTGTACTCCCGGTCACGGATGATGATGACCTGGGTGCGGATAAAGTAGGCGATGCCGATCCAGCCGGTAATGGTCAAGGCGAAAACCATCGTCCAGAAGGAGGCGGACATGATCAGCACGATGACGGAAATCAGCAGAATGCTGGGGATGTTGGCAACGACGTTGTAAACCTCCGTCATGAATAGGTCCACTTTCTTGCTGAAGCCCCAGACGGCGCCGATCACAACGCCCACGGTCATGTTAATGAGGGCGCAAACCAGTGCCAGAGAAACGGAAATGCTGGAGCCGTACCACACGGCGTCAAAGGTGGACTGACCGGCGGAGCCGCTGCCGAAGATCCAGTGGATGTTGTTGCCGAACTTCGCCATGGCGGCCTTGGGGCCTAAGTGCTTGGCCGTGGAGTCCATCAGGTTGATATAGGGATCCACCTCCGCGTCATAGTGGATGATCACGGGGTAGACATAGGTGAACAGCAGCAGCACTGCCAGAATCAGCAGCAGCACAATGTTGATCTTCTTCTTAAAAAACACGCGGAACACGGAATGCCAGTAGGAATACCGGGGGGCGGTGATCCGTTCGGATTCCAGCTCGTCGTGGTTGACGGGGGCAAACAGCTCCTCGTCCGTCATATTCAGATCGCTTAAATCGATTTTTTTCTCGTTCATAGTCGGTTACCTCGCTTTTGCCGTAAAGGAAATTCTGGGGTCCAGAACGGACATCAGCACGTCGCCCAGGATGACGGAGGTCACGGTCAGCACGGCATAGAAAAGGACCATACCGACGATCACGCCGTTATCGTAAGCGTTGATGGCGCGGGTCAGCATGTTGCCGACGCCGGGAACCACGTACACCCGCTCGGTGATGATCGCACCGGTGAGGGCGAACAGGATGCTGGCGGGGATGTCATGGACAATGGGAATGATGGCGTTTTTCAGAATGTGCTTCCGGAAAATTTCCCCTTCGGACAGGCCGCCGCTCCGGGCGAACTTGACGTAATCGGAGTTCATCTGATCGATCATATACCGCCGCAGCCACTTCATCAGGTTGGCGATGGAGGGCAGGGACAGGGAGATGATGGGCAGCACATACATAAGCCAGGTGGGATTCTCCATATCAAAGGTCGTGGGCAATCCGAATCTGCCGCCCAGAGACTTGAACAGGAAAATATAGGCAAGGGAAGGAACCGCGGTAATAAACACAATATAGAACGTGCCGATGTGATCCAGCAGCTTATCCTTCCGCAGCGCCATGATGATGCCAACCGGGACACCGATCAAATAGGACAGGAACACGGCGATGATGCCGATGGTGAAGGAGTAGCCGATCTTGGACATGCCGTTCTTATTTGTGGAAATGTTGGTGTAATCATCCACAAAGCTGGCCTTGACCACGGGGCCGCCGCCGGCAAGCGAGCCGGAGATATAGGAAGCCGAGTGCAGGTCGTCGGCCGACTCGGAAACCGACCCGGTGGGATAGGTCACGGTGGAATAGGCATAGGAGCCCTGGGATTCCGTCATGGTCTGGAACACGTCAATACCCTGGCGGATGGAGTAGGAAAGACCCAGGTTGATCTTCACCAGGTTCTGGTGAATGAAGGGGAAGGAATCATCAAAATAGAACAGGTACTTATACTGCGTACCCGTACCCATCACCGCCGGCGAGAACTTTTCGCCTCCGTAAACCGGATCATGGAGGGTGAAGGTAATGCCCCGATCCTCGATCTCATCCTCCACATAGTGGATGTTATCGACGGTGATCAGGTCTTTGAAATAGTTGACAAGACGCATGAGAACGGGAATGTTCCTGTAGGCGTACAGGCGCGGCTCGCCGCCGTCCTGATATTTCTTGGTCTTGCCTTTCATTTTGCCGTCCAGACGGACGACCTTGTAGCCCTTGGATTCGTATTCCTCGGTGAAGCGCCGGATAAACTCCGCGGCCTCGTCGCTGTCCTGGCTCGCCTTGTTGCCAAAGGTGATGGCAGCGCCGTACTGCTCCTGGGTGATCTCGTCGTCACGGACAAGCTGGCGCATATAGTCCGAGTAGGGAACGTAATCCACATAGCCGTAGCGTTCCCACTGCTGCATCATGTATGCTTCCTTGGCGTTGGACTTCACGCGGGTATACATGGAGTCGGCGGCAAAAATCAGGTTCCGGTCCAGTGCGGAGTAGACCATCACCATGACGATGCCGACCACGATTACCATCGAGAAAATACCCCGAAGGATTCGGTTAATCAAATATCTCGTCATAGAACATCTCTCATCTCATTCGGTGATAGAAGGGCAGTTGCCTGCCGTTCGTACCATTTCCCGATAAAATGGTGAACCCCATTTTATCCTGCGAATCCTTCGCAGGCCGCCGGCAGCGGCGAGAAATGTATGGACTTACGTTTTTTGCGGCTGCGCCGCCGGCTGCTGAAACAGCAGCCGGATAAAACGGTTTTTAACCGTTTTATTGAAAGTGAGTATCAGCGCCCACGGTAAAGCGCTGCCCTCAGCGGATTCGCGCCCGGAAAGCCTCGAAAACAGTCGAAAGCCTCCCAAATTGCAGTGCGGAACGCTGAGGGCAGCGCTCTATGCATGCTTTTCTTCGGTGTCATTGGATACACCGATGGAGGATGGACGCGAAGTCCATCCTCCACCGTGTTTTGAATTACCGAAATCGACCAATCAGGCTCTTAGAACAGGCCGATGCACTTGACCATGTAGCCGGAGTAATCGGGCAGGAAAGTATCCAGATAGGTCTGAGGATCGCCGTAGTCGGGGCCCCAGCCGGAGACATCGTAGAAGTCGTAGTTGGCTTCATAACCGAAGTCGGTGTAGTAGCCGGCGTAGTACCAGGCGTTGGAATCAACGCACTCAACCAGGTTGACGATCACGGCGCCGCCCAGGACAGTCTCAATGGACTTCTTCAGGGCATTGGCGCGGTTGCCGAAAGCTTCGGAACCGGAGAAGTAGGGGAGATCCATGTAGATGGGGTTCTCAGCGGAAACCTCGACGCCCTCAGCAGCCAGCTCTTCAACAGCGGTGGCCAGCTCGGCAGCAGCCTCATCGGGGTTGTACCAGCCGTCGAACTGAGTGGAGGAACCAGCGCCGCCTTCGGCCTCGGGATCCCACACCTTGATGGTCAGGCCGTCAGCGTCGATCTGAGCCTGCACGATGGCGCCGTAGTAGGTGCCGGCGGGGAAGGTGGTGGCAGTGCCGTTGATGTCAACGGTGGTGTCCTCTTCCAGAGAGACGAAGTTGCCGGGGGTGTAGGTGTTGACCAGGGAAGCGTACTTCAGATCTTCACCGACGGTCTGAGCGTTGTAGGTAGCACGATCCAGCGCGAACATGATGGCGCGGCGGAAGTGCACGTTCAGGAAGGCAGCGTTGGTGCGGGTCATAGCCTCCTCGTCGCCATCTTTGGGAGAGACGACGGAGCCGTCATTGACGTTGGAGGTAGCGGCACGGTTGACGTTCAGGAACGCGCTGAAGGTAGTCGCGTCGGTGGCGGAAACGTAAGCCAGGGTGTCAAACACGCCGTCGGTCTTGGCCTGCTCGGCAGCGGAGGCGTTCAGGCCGGCGCCGTCCAGAACACCGGATATGGTGTCGTTGTAGGCCTTCAGAGCGTCCTGGCCGTCGTTGTACAGCCAAGTCAGGGTCTTGATGGTGATGTTGTCCTTGTTCCAGTAAGCGGGGTTCGCGGTGAACACGATGGTGTTCTCGGAGGTGAAGTTGGACACCAGGTAAGGACCGCAGTAAGCGATGTCACTGGGGGTCTTGCCGTAGGTGTAGGAAGCAGCGGAGTTGTCGAAGTCGGCACCGAACTTGCCGCCCTTGGACTCGTAGTAGCTGCGGCTCATAGGAGCAAACACATTGTAGCCCAGCATGGTCATGAAGAAGGAGGTGGGCTGGCAGAGGGTGTACTCGACGGTGTAGTCGTCAACGGCCTTGACGCCGACCTCAGCAAAGTCGGTGACGTCGCCGGAGATGTACTCGCTGGCATTGACAATGATGCCCTCGATCAGGTACTCCAGGCCGCCCATGACATCCATCATGTGCTGCATGCCGGCGACAAAGTCGTCAGCCTTCACTTCGCCGACCTCACGGCCCTGAGAGTCGACCCACTTCGCGCCCTGACGCAGGTGGAAGGTGTAGGTCAGGCCGTCGTCGGAAACTTCCCAGCTCTCAGCTAGGGCGGGCTGCATGACGTTCTCGCAGTCGTACTCGACCAGGCCGTCGTAGGTGTTGACAATGGCCTCGGCGTCAGCAGCACGGGAGGTAGCCAGAATGTCCCAGGTCTTGGGATCGGAGGAGAACTTGCCGCCGGGAGCGTAGGTGTCCTTAATGGTGTAGCCCTTGCTCTCCAGCAGCTTGGTAGCCTCGGCAGCGTAGGTGCCGGTGCCCTTCAGCTCGGCCCACAGAGCCTTCAGCTCGTCACGGTCAGCGGTCTTGATGGGCTCGGTGGTGACGATGGCGTTGTGATAACGCTGGGCGTCATTGCCCCACAGAACACTGGAGTAGCTGTAGGGAGCCACACGGGAGATGGCGTAGTTGCCGCCTTTTGCGGTCAGGGGCATCAGGGTGGCGGACTCCAGCAGCTTGGCCTCGGCAATGGCCATCAGAGCGTAACGCTCGGAGACATTGTCGGTGACCGCCTTACCGGCGTCATAGGCCGCGATGAAGTCGCCCAGCACGTCATTGTAGATGGCTTCGGACAGAGCGTCGTAGTCATCGCGGATGTCGGCATAGGGGTCTACGTACTCAGCAGCCGCAGTTGCCTCGGTCGTGGCAACAGGAGCGCCGGTGCTGGGGGTGTCGGTGGTCTTGCCGCCGCAGGCAGCCAGGCTCAGAACCATGACCAGAGCCAGCAGCAGACTCACGATCTTGTTGAACTTTTTCATTTTGAAAAAATCCTCCTTTTCTTATTTTTTATGACAACTGCCCCGCCGTCCGGCAGGGCAATGGCCTTACAGCACACATTCTTTTCCCGGATGGGAAAAGAAAATTGGCGGTACCGCCAATGCGTCGGTTGCCCTAGGGAATTCCGACTGATTGCACCCTTTTATTATGCACTGTCCGCGTGTGAATGTCAAATGTTTTTTAACATTTCATTAAAATTCACAACAATTCGCCGCCGGTTTGGCTGGTTTTGTGCATTTGGCATAATCGAACAAATTCAGCCGGTCAAGCCCATGACCTTTTCAGCCAAAACCACCAGTTTTTACCCAAGAAATCCGCCTATCCCGCCGTCATTTTGCCAATACTCCGGCTTTGCAGAGCTTGTACAGTTCTTCCGCCGCCAGGCGGGTCTTCGCCACCGGGCAGCCCTTCTTTGGGAAGCAGTAATACAGGCACCGGTTGTCGCCGATGCAGATGGTGTCCGCGATCTCGTACCAGTAGTAGTCGGCGTACAGGCCGTAGGAGGCCGTGGGCTTCTGGGTGTAGCGGAGACGGCCGTCGCAGCCCGTGAGGGTGAAGCCCTCACGGTCGTGGGTCAGATGCCCCTGCCCTACCTTATAAATGGCCTTGAAATCCACCATCATGGCAATGTCCACGTCGATGTCCAGCCTGTAGGTTCCGTCCGCAAGCTCCCGGCGCACCTGCTCCCGCTCCCAGCGATACCAGTCGGGGATGTGGGCAAACTCCGTCTCCCCCTCCGACGCCGCCAGGTCGCCGATGGGGGTCAGCTCCCAGTGCCTGCCGCAATGGCGGCAGGTCAGGCCGGTGCCCTTGCCCGTCAGCTCCCCCTCCGCAGCGCAATGGGGACATTTATACAGAATGCGCTCCAGGCCGTCCGCCCGAAAGCCGTCGGTGATCTGGACGCCGTTTTCCTTCTGCCAGCGGAACTGGTCAAAGGAAAAGGCCGCGTCCAGCCCGTCGGACAGCTCCTTGACGGATTTCTCCTTCAAGTCCTCCCGGCTGTAGAGCAACCGCACCTTCGCCGAAACGGGGACGCTTTTGCGCACCTGCAATTCGTTGTACAGCGGGTTGCGGCTGAACGCGCCGAAGGTCTCGATCATCACCACCGGGACGTCCAGCTTTTTCAGCAGCACGCCCATTTTCCGGGGCAGCGCCGTGCAGGTGCCGTCGAAGGAATAGCTGGCCTCCGGGTACATGAGAACGCTGGTTTTCAAATCCTTCAGGCAGTAGACCATATCCTGCACCAGGGTCAGGTCGGTGACGAATTTCCGGGTGGGTACGCAGCCGATGGTGCGCATCGCCCAGGCCATCAGGCCGCCCAGACCCACAAAGCCGTCGGAGGTGCAAATAATATTGTAGGGTCTGGGGTACAGGATGGTGCTTGCGATCTGCAAATCCAGGAAGCAGGAGTGGTTCATGAGGATCAGGCAGGGCTCGTTCCTGCCTACCTTCTCCATGCCCTCGCTGGTGTAACGGAACCGGGTTCCGGCCAGTCCCAGGGCGGAGAGTCCCCGGATGAGGGTACGCCAGAAGATGCCGGGCTTAACGGGATGCAGATGGGGATACTGGGGCAGCGCCATGACTTTATCGTAGTCCAGTTCTCTGACGGTGGTTTTCATAAGGCATCCTCCCGGCCGCGGTATTTGTGTAAATTATACCAGATACCGGCAGCCCCGTCAACCGGCGGTTCTCGGCTGTATATTCACTCACAATGAATAATATGCAATATTCCGTTGGAATAATTTAGGATGAATCCCCTGAATATTCACATATACAGATCGAATTTCCGTGTTTTTGTAGTATTTTCATTATATACAGCCTGATTTTTCTTTCATTGTTGTATATTCACCCAATTGACGATGAATAACATACGCGCTATAATGCAGGCATAAATTCCCTCCCCCCTTCGGGAGGCCAAAAATGAAAAGGAGAGTAAAAACTATGAAAAAGGTATTCGCACTTGCGCTGACCGTTCTGATGGTCATGTCCATGTTCGCCGGCTGCGGCAGCAGCAACACCGCCAAGGCCACCACCGCCGCCACCGAGGCTCCTGCCACCACCGCCGAGGCCACGGCCGCTGAGACCACAGCCGCCGCTTCCGAGCTGAAGACCGTCGAGGCCGGCAAGCTGATCATGTCCACCAACGCCGCCTTCCCTCCCTATGAGATGGTTGCCGACGACGGCAGCCTCGAGGGCATTGACGTAGAGGTCGCCGGCGCCATCGCCGGGAAGCTGGGTCTGGAGCTGGTCGTGGACGATATGGACTTTGACGCCGCTCTGCTGGCTGTGCAGCAGAATAAGTCCGACATCGTTATGGCCGGTGTCACCGTCACTGAGGATCGGCAGCTGGTCATGAACTTCTCCGACAGCTACGCCACTGGCGTGCAGGTGGTCATCGTCAAGGAAGGCTCCGACGTGACCCTGGACAACCTGGGCGAGAAGATGATCGGCACCCAGCGCGGCACCACCGGCAACATCTACACCACCGACGACTACGGCGACGATCATGTCACCGCCTATGACAACGGCGCTTCCGCCGTGCAGGCTCTGCTGAACGGTCAGGTTGACTGCGTGGTCATCGACTCCGCTCCCGCCGAAGCCTTTGTGGCCGCCAACGCCGGTCTGACCATTCTGGACACCGAGTACGTCACCGAGAACTACGCCATCGGCGTGAACAAGGACAACACCGCCCTGCTCGACGCCATCAACCAGGCGCTGGCCGAGCTGACCGCCGACGGCACCGTTCAGGCCATCGTCGACAAGTACATCACCGCCGAATAATGTAACCTGCTTAGCCAAGGGCGGCTCAGGCCGCCCTTGGCGACGTTTCGTTGTATTCGGAAAACCGTCCTTCCCGGGGGGAGGCCGATTTTCTGCGTATAGCACACATTTTAATGAGAAGGTGAAGCTGTGGAACTTTACGAACTTTGGAAACCCCTGATGCGGGACGGCACCGCATCCTTCTGGCAGGAATTCTACGTCAAATTCTACCAGGCGTTTATTGACGGCAACCGGTGGAAGCAGTACTTAAACGGCGTCGGCACCACCCTGCTGGTCACGGCCCTGGCGCTGGCCCTGGGCATTCTTCTCGGCATTCTGGTGGCCGTGATCCGAACCGCCCACGACCAGCAGCGGACAGGACACAAAAATCCCATTCTCGGTCTGTTCAACGGCATCTGCAAGGTATACGTCACCGTCATCCGCGGCACGCCCATGATGGTGCAGCTGCTGATTATGGGCTTCGTGATCTTCTCCTTCTCCCGGAATTACACCATGGTGGGCGCCCTGACCCTGGGCATCAATTCCGGCGCTTACGTCTCCGAGATCATCCGGGGCGGCCTGATGTCCCTTGACCCCGGTCAGGCCGAAGCGGGACGGAGCCTTGGCCTCGGCTACATCGACACCATGCGTCTGATCGTCATTCCCCAGGCCTTCAAGGCCATTTTACCGGCGCTCGGCAACGAGTTCATCATGCTGCTGAAGGACACCTCCCTGATCACCGTCATCGGCGGCAAGGAAATGGTCTACGCCGCCCAGGCCATTTACGGCCGCACCTACGAGCAGATGTTCCCCCTCATCGGCATCGCCTGCATCTATCTGGTGCTGGTCATGGTATTCAGCTGGCTGCAAAGTTTACTGGAAAGGAGGCTGCGTCAAAGTGATCGACGTTAAGCATCTGAGCAAATCCTTCGGTGACCATCTGGTTCTCAAGGACATCTCCGAACACATCTACCCCGGGGACAAAATGGTCATCATCGGCCCCTCCGGCTCCGGCAAATCCACGTTCCTGCGCAGTCTGAACCTGCTGGAGGAACCCACCTCCGGCACCATCACCTTTGACGGCGAGGTCATCACCGACCCCAAGGCCAATATCGACCTGGTTCGCCGGAAAATGGGCATGGTGTTCCAGCACTTTAACCTCTTCCCCAACATGACCATCCGGAAAAATATCACCCTCGCCCCCGTGCGCACCGGCCTGATGACCCAGGCGGAGGCGGACGACAAGGCCACCCAGCTGCTGCGCCGGGTCAGTCTGGAAGAAAAGGCGGACGCCTACCCCAATCAGCTCTCCGGCGGTCAGAAGCAGAGAATTGCCATCGTCCGGGCGCTGGCCATGAACCCCAAGGTCATGCTCTTCGACGAGCCTACCTCCGCCCTTGACCCGGAAATGGTGGGCGAGGTTCTCGCCGTCATGAAGGAGCTGGCGGAAAGCGGCATGACCATGGTGGTCGTCACCCACGAGATGGGCTTTGCCCGGGAGGTGGGCAACCGGGTGCTGTTCATGGACGACGGAAAAGTCCTGGAGCAAGGCTCCCCTGCCCAGCTTTTCGGCAATCCCCAGAATCCCCGCTTGCAGGATTTCCTGTCCAAGGTTCTGTAAATATTCTGATATCCCAGCCTTTCAGGCTGGGATATTTTTTGCCCAAGTACTTGACAAATCTGTTATATCTGTATATACTGCACATATACAGTTGTAACAGAAGTGAGGTGCCAATGTGACCGTATTGATCGACAACAAGTGTAGCCTTCCCATTTACGACCAGATCTACTCCCAGATCAAAGCCCAGATCATCAGCGGCGAGCTTCAGGAGCACGAAGCCCTGCCCTCCATCCGGAGTCTCGCCAAGGATTTGCGCATCAGCGTGATCACCACCAAGCGTGCCTACGACGAGCTGGAAAAAGAGGGATTTATCTACACCATCGCCGCCAAGGGCTGCTTCGTGGCTCCCAAAAACGTGGAGCTGCTCCGAGAGGAGACCCTGAAAAACATCGAAAATCACATTGACCAGATCGTCCGCCTTTCCCAGTCCGTCGGCCTGAGTGAGCAGGAAGTTCTGGATATGGTCAAATTTGCCATGGAGGATTGAACATGAACGCATTGGAAATACGGGATTTAACCAAGCATTACGCCGGTTTTTCCCTGGATCATCTGAACCTGACCCTGCCCTGGGGCTGCATCATGGGGCTTGTGGGGGAAAACGGCGCGGGAAAAAGCACCACCATCAAGCTCATTCTCAATACCGTCTCCCGGGACGGCGGCACCGTCACCATTTTAGGCCGGGACAACCGGGAAAATCTGTGCCTTTCCAAAGAAGAGATCGGCGTGGTTCTGGACGAGGTGGGCATCTCCGCCTGTCTCACCGCCCGGCAGATCGGGAAAATCATGCAGGGCATTTACCGCAGCTGGGACGATGCGGTTTTTACCGACTATCTGACCCGTCTTGCTGTCCCCGCGGACAAGAAATTCAAGGAGTTTTCCAGGGGCATGAAAATGAAGCTGGGCATTGCCGTCGCCCTGTCCCACCACCCAAGGCTTCTGATTCTGGACGAAGCCACCAGCGGCCTTGACCCGGTCGTCCGGGACGAGGTCATGGACATTTTTAACGAATTTACGCGGGACGAAAACCACGCCATTCTGATTTCCTCCCACATTGTCAGCGACCTGGAAAAGATCTGCGACTACATTGCTTTCCTTCACAAGGGCAAACTGATTCTCTGCGAGGAAAAAGACCGGCTGAAGGAGGAATACGGGGTTCTTCACTGCACCGCGCAGGACGCGGCGGCCATTCCCGCTTCCGCCATCGTCGGCAAACGGGTGTCACCCCTCAGCTGCGAGCTTCTGGTGAAGCGGTCGGGCGTTCCCGGAAATCCCCCGTTCAGCCCGGTGGACATTGAGCAGCTGTTCATTTTCATGGCAAAGGAGGAACACTGAAATGAAGGGTTTGATTCGGAAGGATTTTTACCTGCTTTGGCGTTATTGCTGGCTGATGCCCCTGCTTTTGCTGGCGTTTATTGTCTTTTCCGTCTTTTCCTCGGGCGGGCAGTCGCCCTTTTTCATCTACTATCCCTGCATTCTCAGCAGCGTCATACCGGTGAATCTGCTGGCCTACGACGACGCGGAGCACTGGCTCACCTATTGCGACACCCTCCCGGTGACTCGGCGGCAATATGTCTCCGGAAAGTACATCATGAGTCTGCTCTGCGACGGTACTGTTTTCCTGCTGTCCGCCATTGCCGCCGTGATTCGGCTCTGCCGGAACGGCGCATTCTACCCCGCAGACCTGTTCAACCAGCTGGCAGTGCTGGCCATGATCTCCCTGCTGTCCTCCGCGCTGGTTATGCCGCCGATCTTCAAATTCGGCGCGCAGAAGGGACGCTTTGTTTTCATCGGCGTCATTGGCATTTTCTGCGGTCTCGCCGCCATTCTGGACACGCCGGACTTGTCCGGTCTGTCCCTCCCCATTGGGCTGCTGCCGATTCTGGCAACGGTCATTTTCGCCGCCTCCTGGCTGCTCTCCATCCGGTTATATGAAAAGCGGGAAATCTGACGCTATACAAAAACACATCGGCCATCCAAATGGACGGCCGATGTGTTTTTTTGCTGTTCTTTATTCCCCGTACCCCATGGGGTTCTTGGACTGCCAGTTCCAGGAGTCCCGGCACATGTCCTCCAGATTCTTTTCCGCCTTCCAGCCCAGCACGCGCTCGCTCTTGGCGGGGTCTGCGTAGCAGGTGGGCAGGTCGCCGGGGCGGCGGCCGACGATCTGGTAGGGAACCTTCACGCCGTTGGCCTTCTCAAAGGCGTGTACCATGTCCAGCACGCTGTAGCCGATTCCGGTGCCCAGATTGAACACCTCGCAGCCCTGGCCGGAAACGACGTATTTCACCGCCGCCACATGTCCCTTAGCCAGATCCACCACATGGATGTAATCCCGGACGCCGGTGCCGTCGGGGGTGGGATAGTCGTTGCCGTAGATGCTGAGCTTCTCCCGGCGGCCGATGGCCACCTGGGTGATGTAGGGCATCAGGTTGTTGGGAATGCCCCGGGGGTCTTCGCCGATCATGCCGCTTTCGTGGGCGCCGATGGGGTTGAAGTAGCGCAGAAGCACAACGCTCCATTCCTTGTCGGCGAAAGCCATGCCGGAGAGGATCTGCTCGGTCATGTACTTTGTCCAGCCGTAGGGGTTGGTGCAGTTGCCGGTGCGGCTGGTTTCCCGCAGGGGCATCTCGTTGTTGCCGGAATAGACGGTGGCGGAGGAGGAGAAAATAATCTTCTTGCAGCCCACGTCGGCCATGACCTTGGTCAGCACCAGGGTGGTATTGAGGTTATTGTCGTAGTAGCGCCAGGGCTGGGCGACGGATTCCCCCACGGCTTTCAGTCCCGCGAAGTGAATGACGGCGGAAATCTCATTTTCCCCGAAGATTTTCCGGAGAAGCGCCTCGTCCCGGACGTCTCCCTCGTAGAATTTGACCTTTTTGCCGGTAATGGCCTCCACCCGCTCCAGGCTCTTGGGGTTGGCGTTGCACAAATTGTCGATGACCGTCACATCGTATCCGCCGTTGAGAAGCTCAACGCAGGTGTGGGAGCCGATGTATCCGGCGCCGCCGGTAACCAGAATGTTCATTGTGGTGTCCTCCTTTATATACTGCGCAAACGCGCATTATGTGCATCTGTTTTCAAGAACATTATAACGCCTCCGCCGGAAATTGCAACCAAAAAAAGCAGCCGTTTTCGCCGGTGTTTCCCGTCATTTCGCATATTTTGCGACCACCGCTCCCATGGCGTCGAACTGCTCCTCCATGTCCTTCACCAGCTTCAGCTGGGTACGGGCGCGATCCAGGTTCTGCCGGGGGTGGCTGACATGGAAGTAATGGTCGCCGTCCAAATAATCCGTCAGGAAGCGGATGCCGCATTCCAGCGTCATCAGCCGGGCGCCCCAGGGCAGATATTCCAGCTCCGCAGAGGTCAGGCTTCCCCGCGCCCCCTCCAGGAAGCCCCGGGTGAACACCTCATACAGCGAAATGTCAAAATTGACCTTGGTCAAATCCTGCTCGTCCTCCATGCAGTGGTTCGCGCCGAAGCGGATGGAGTCGCCGAAGTCGTTGATGGCGAGACCCGGCATGGTGGTGTCCAGATCGATGATGCAGATGCCCTCATGGGTATCCCGGTCGATCAGGATGTTATTCAGCTTCGTGTCATTGTGGGTGACGCGAAGAGGAAGCTTTCCCTCCCGCAGCGCCCGCAGAGCAACGCCGCAGTCCGCTTTCCGCCGCAAGATGAATTGAATCTCCGGGGATACCCCCTCTGCCCGGTTCAGCTTATCGGCTTCCAGCGCGGCAAGAAACTGCTCAAAGCGGCTTTCGGTGTCGTGGAAATGGGGAATGGTCTCATGGAGCGTCCGGGCTGGATAATCCCGGAGCATATACTGGAACCGCCCGAACGCCCGTCCCGACGCCGCAAACAGCTCCGGCGTAGCCGACTGGTAGCATTCTGCGTTTTCAATAAAGGGCATCAGCCGCCACGCTCTGCCCTCGGCATCGGTCACAAAGTCAGCGCCGTCTCCGGTTTTCACCAGGCTTAAGGTCTCCCGCAGAGGGTCGCCGCCCTCGGCAAGGATTTCCCTGCGCAGATAGGACGTAATGCCAACAAAATTCTCCATCACTTCCTCGGGGTGGGGAAACGCCGCCTGAGACAGCCGCTGCAAAATAAAGCGGGCGGTACCGCCCTCCGGGGTCTTGCACACCACGCAGAAGGTGTCGTTGATATGCCCCTTGCCATGGCGGGCAACGTCCGCGACCGTCCCCGGCAGCACATAGGCCGCCAGAATCTGTGAAATAACGGAATCCCCCTCGGGAGCAGAAATTGTATTCATTTTTGGTATCCTCCAATCAAAACGCGGTTATTTTCCGCTCTGTTCCTTCACCCAGGCCACCGCCGTTTGGGCGAAGGCCTCGACCACGGGCAGGGGCTTCCCCTCCGGGATGGCCAGGGCGATCGTCCGGCTTGCCCGGGGCTTCAGCGGGCGAACCGCCAGATTCTGTGTCCGCCCCTGGATAAGCAGCTGGGGAACGATGGAAATGCCCAGCCCCTGCTCCACCATGGCCAGAATGGCGTAGTCGTCCTTGGTGGTAAATTTAATGTTCGGGCGCACCCCCGCATTGTCCAGCGCCCGGTGGATGTCATGGGCTGAGCTTTGCAGCAGACTGATAAAGGGGTCTTCCCCCAGCTCCTGAATGGGAATTTCCTCCAGCTGCGCCAGCCGGTGGTTTTTCGGCATGATGGCCACCAGCGGATCCTGGGTCAGAGGGATGGTGCGCATCCCCTCCGGAGCAGGCAGGGTCACAAACCCCAGGTCAACCTCCCCCTCCCGAAGCCACTGCTCCATGTCGTGGTAATCGCCGTTGAACATTTTCAGCTCGGCTTTGGGGTGAGCGCTCTGGAATGTCCGGATCATCCCCGGCAGCCAATGAACCGCCACACTGGTAAAGGCTCCCAGCCGGACGGTTCCAGCGTCGGCGCTGCGGATGTCTCCAATCAGCTCCGTCAGCTCCCGATCCTTCTGTAAAATCTCCTGCATTTTGGGCAGAACCATCGCTCCCGCCTCCGTCAGCCGGATGCCGCTCCGGTTCCGGCGCAGAAGAACGAAGCCGTATTCTTCCTCCAGCGTGCTTAAAACATGGCTGATCCGGGACTGGGTCGACCCCATGGCTTCCGCCGCCCTGGTCAGGCTGCCCAGCTCCACCGTTCGCACGAATGCTTCATATTTTTTCAGGCTCATGCCGCTTTTCCCTTCTTCATGCGGAATTTTCATCATATCTTGTGTATAATAGCACTAATTCCTTTCTTTGGCAACGTTTTTTTGTACAACTCAGGAGGAAAGTTTTCGTTGCAAAATCCCGGAAACCTCTGTATAATAAATCCATCATTATTAAGCATAGATACATGATTTTATTTCATGTATCGAAAGAGAGAGGGATTTTTGTGAACTATGTCGAGCTTTCCGTATTTATAGCCTATTTCATTTTCATGGTGGCCATCGGCCTGTACTTCTTCAGCAAATCCAAGGGCGCCGGTGAAAAGGACTACTTCCTCGGCGGCCGCAACATGGGCGCGTGGGTGTCCGCCCTGTCCGCCGGTGCTTCCGACATGAGCGCCTGGGTGCTCATGGGTCTTCCCGCCTCCATCTACTTAAGCGGCATGGGGCAGACCTGGATCGCCATCGGTCTCGGCATCGGCTACGCCGTGAGCTGGATCGTCATGGCGCCCCGGCTGCGCCGGTTCTCCATCGCTGCGGGTGACTCCATCACCATCCCCCAGTACCTGACCAACCGGTTCCTGAGCAAGAACAAATCCCTGCAAATCCTCAGCGCCGTCATTTTCCTGGTGGCCTACACCATCTATGCCGCCTCCTCCATCAAAGCCTGCGGCACCCTGTTCCATACCGTTATGGACGTCAACCCCACCGTTGCCATGTACATCGCCGCCTTTATCATCGTGGCCTACACCTTCCTGGGCGGCTTCAGCGCGGTGTGCTGGACGGATTTCTTCCAGGGCATGATCATGCTGGCGGCGCTCTTGATCGCTCCCCTGTTCGCTCTGGCACTGGCCAAGGCAGGCGACGGCACCGTAGTCGGCGCAACCCTGCCCGAGGGCTTCTTCAACTTCTTCACCACGCCTCAGGACATCATCTCCGGCCTGGGCTGGGGACTTGGCTACTTCGGTATGCCCCACATCATCATCCGGTTCATGTCCCTGAAATCCGAGAAGGAGCTGCGCAAATCCAGCGTCATCGGCATTTCCTGGACGACCATCATCCTGATCATGTCCGCCCTGACCGCCGTTGCCGGCCGTCTGTACCTGGGCGAAATTGACGACCCCTCCACCGTGTTCATCACCATGGTTCGCAGAATTTTCCCCGCCCTGGTGTCCGGTCTGCTGCTGTCCGCGATTTTGTCCGCCGCCATGTCCACCGCCGACTCCCAGCTTCTGGCGGCGTCCTCCGCCTTTGCCAGCGACGTCTATAAGCCCGTCATCCGCAAGAAGGCTTCCGACTCCGAAATGCTCTGGGCAGGGCGCATCGTGGTCATCGTCATCGCCGTCGTTGCGCTGATGATCGCCTCCGATCCCAACTCCGGCTCCATCATGGGTCTGGTGGAAAATGCCTGGGGCGTCTTCGGCGCGGCCTTCGGTCCCGTCATTCTGCTGAGCCTGTTCTGGAAGCGGCTCACCTTCGGCGGAACGGTGGCAGGCATTGCCGCCGGTGCCGCAGTGGATATCCTGTGGCTGGTATTCCTGTCCTCCACCGACATCTATGAGATCGTCCCCGGCTTCGCCGCCGGTCTGCTGGCCGCCGTGGTGGTTTCCATTCTCTCGAAAGGCCCCGGCAAGGATGTGGAAGACCTCTTCGACCGCGCCGTCGATCTGAAATCGTAAGCTCAATCATAAAAGCGGTGAGTTTCCCCGTGGAAGCTCACCGCTTTCGTTTGTCCTCCAATCTTCTTGACACAAAATTCATTCCGGCTTACAATACGGTATAGCATTTATTTCCCGGAATGTTACCGGGCGTCAAGGAGGAAACACTATGGTTTTGTTTGGTGCTGACCGCGTGGCGGAATTCGCCCATCTCTTTGCCGGGCGCACGGCGCTGCTCACCGGCCCTTCCGGGCGCACCAGCGGCAATGAGCCGACGTTTGAGGCGCTGAAACGCTGCTGCGATCTGCGGCTTCTGCTGGCGCCGGAGCACGGTGTTCGCGGCGACAAGCCCGCCGGAGCGGTATTCGCCGACGAGGTGGACGAGGACACCGGCCTGACCGTGCGCAGTCTGTACACAAAAGCGTCCAAGCGTCTGTCCGCCGACACCCTGTCGCTGTTTGATACCCTGGTCTACGACATTGCCGACGTGGGCTGTCGGTATTACACCTTCCTCACCTCCCTGCGCTACTGCATGGAGGACTGCGCCGCTGTCGGGAAGCGCCTGGTGGTGCTGGATCGTCCCAACCCCCTGGGCGACCGGGTGGAGGGCGGCCTGCTGCGGCCGGAGGCTGCCAGCTTTGTGGGCGGCTATTCCATTCCCGTGTGCTACGGCCTGACCTGCGGCGAGCTGGCGGTGATGATGAACGAGGAGCTGGGCTGCAAGTGCGATCTGCACGTCGTTCCCTGCGCCGGTCTGACCCGGGACATGACCTTCCGGGACTGGGGGCATTATTGGGTGATGCCCAGCCCGAACATTCCCCGCTACGAAACGGCGCTGCTGTACCCCGGCACCTGCCTGATTGAGGGAACCAACTGTTCCGAAGGCCGGGGAACCGCCGATCCCTTCGCCATCATCGGCGCGCCCTTCATCAAGGCGGAATCTTTTTCAAAGGCCTTCAACGCTCTGGGCTGTCCGGGGGTGGAAGCCACGCCGGTGTATTTCAGCCCCACAGCCTCCAAGCACGAAGGCAAGCTGTGCGGCGGCATTCATCTGCACATCACGGACGAAACGCGTTTGCAGCCCGCAGCCCTGGGCGTAAAGCTTCTGGATCTGCTGCGGAAAATGTACCCGGGTGATTTTCACTTCCTGCCCCCCGTCCGGGACGATGGCAGGCCCTTCCTCACCCTTCTCGCCGGACACCGCGACTTCGAGCGCCCCGACTGGGACGCGGACGCGCTGATGGAACGGTATCGGAAAGAAAGCGAAGATTTCCGCCGGAGAAAAGCGCCTTACGAACGCTATCCAAGGGGCTGAGCAATCTGCCTCCTGGCGATTTGATTCTGCCAATGCAAAAAACCTGGGACGAATAATCCATCGTCCCAGGTTTTTCTGTTGGTTGTACCAAGGTGAACCCCCGGCTATGCCGGGGGCAGAATAGAGCTTTAGCGGACAACAAAGAAATAGGGCAGCACCGCACAATTCGGCAAGAAGTCTCAGCCAGAATTTTTGCCCCAATTCAAAGTTCCGAAAATGGAGGAATCCTGTATGTACCCGCAAGGGGTATGCCGCATCCGTAAGCCAGCTTGTGCTGACAACGGCTGCGCAATATTTCCCATTTTCGGAACTGCGGAAGTGGGGCAAAAAGGCGGCTGAGGCTCGCAGACGCAATTGCGCGGTGTTGCCTTAGTAAAATTCCTTGATGCGGTGGAACCAGGTGCTTGCGGGGTCATTCAGCGCCTTGAGATATTTGGACATCTTATCCATGTACTGCTTTTTGACCTCGGCATAGGCGGGATCGTAGCAGACATTTTTCAGCTGATAAGGATCCTTTTTCAAATCGTACAGCTCGCCGCGCTCACTCTCGTTAAAGGTGAACTGATAGTCCAGATCCCGGACCATGCGCTGACGGTGAACGTAGAAGTGGTTGTGAAACTCGCAGAACACCTCCTCGCGGCCGTTGCTCTCCCGCTGACCCATCATCAGGGGCAGGATGCTCTCGCCGTCCACCGGGCGGGGAGGCTTGACGCCCGCCACATCCAGGATGGTGGGCATAATCTCATGCAGATAGACGAAGCTGTCGTTGTCCTTGCTGCCGGCGCCCTTGACCACCATGGGGATGTGGTAGATCTCGTCGAAGGTGAAGGCGCCCTTTTCAATGAGCTTGTGCGCGCCCAGACAGTCTCCGTGGTCGGCGCTGTAAATGATGATGGTGTCATCGTACAGTCCCTCGGCCTTCAATTTGTCCACGATCATGCCTACCATATCGTCGATCATGGTGCAGTGGCCGTAGTAGCGGGCAGCAATCTCCTGAAAGCCTTTCCAACCGTAGTCGCCCAAGCCCCACATCTTCTCACTGAGATAGTACCCATAGGGCTTATCCAGCAAATCGTCGCAATAGCTGGGATGCTCGGGAATGTCGGCAGGGTTATACATGGAATAATAGGGCTCAGGGACGATGCTGGGGGAATGGGGTCCCCAGAAGTTGGCCCAGATGAAGAAGGGCTTTTCCTCCTCCTTGGCCTTGTCAATCAGCCGGTTTGTCTCGTGAGCCACGAAGTACTCGATGGTGCTTTCCACAGGCCCCTCATGCTTGCAGAACATCTCCTGGCTCTGAAGGGCGGGGTTGTCGCCCATAAACCCGTGGGAGACATCCACATTTTCAAATCCGTTTTCCTTTAAGTACAGCTCATAGTAGTTCGGCTTGTTGTCGGGCGGCGCGTGGAATACCAGGCTGGGAAACACCAGACTGCCAGGGAAGCCGTAGCCCATAAAGGGCTTGCCGATGTCGAAGCCGCACTCCTCCGGCTCCTTGTCGTGGGTAACATGCCACTTGCCCGCGTAACCGCAGAAATAGCCGGCGTCGTGCATGCAGTCACCCAGCAGAGGGGTACCCTCCTTAATGTTGGTGAAGTTGTCCACCACACCGTGCTTGTGGGGATAAAGCCCCGTCATCACGCTGGCGCGGGCGGGGGCGCAGATGGCGGACGGGGTATACGCATTGCTGAATTTCATGCCCTCAGCCGCAAGCTGGTCAATGTGCGGGGTCTTGCAGATATCATTCATTCCATAGGCGCTGATCGTATCCATGCGCTGTTGGTCAGACAGAATCAGCAGTACATTTTTGCGCTTTGCCATGAGAAATTCGCTCCTTTTCAATCGTTTAAATCATTATGCTGTTGCGCAGACGTTTTAGGGTCTATCTGAATAAATAACCCCATATTCTGCTATTCTTGCTATTTAGGCTATTGCAGAATACAGAGTGTAAAAAATCCTTAATTTACATGGATTTCGTGCATTTTCAATCACTAATCTCTGAAAAAGGGCAGGCCGCCCCTCTCTCAGGCTAACGCCATTCATTCCCCTTCTTTGCCTGGTGCGTCTCCGGATCACGGGCTTTTTGTGCGTTCCTCGTGGTGCTGGGTACGTTAATGATTGCAGCGCCTACGATGGTTCCGCCCTTCATCCTATGGCCAATTTGCACCGCAACACGGTTGAAGGCGTCAAAATAACAGCTTGTTCACGCCGTTTTCCTCCAAAAGGTGACGGAGATTGCACAGTGTTGTTTCATCCGGTACCGCAGGCACACATGGAAAGAACCATGCCGGCAGCCAGCTGCAATACAAGAATTCTCTTCATAGCATCCTCCTTTTCTTTATTCGGGTGTTTGGGTTCCTTACTGGGATGGTATCAGTTTAGCATTACGAAACGGTCATGTCAATACCTGTCCACCGACACGGAATTTCATTTCATACTTTGTCGCACTTTGATGACTGGTGTCCGGATTTGCGAAATATATGCACATATAATTCGGCAAATTGACGAAAACGCAGGTTTCGAGTTGTGCATATTGCTTTGAAGGTTTTCCCGCTTTTCCAAAAAGGTTTTTCAACGGACAGCGGATTGGTGCATACGGCGTAGGCAACGGCAGCAAATGTCCACGATTGCAAACAAAACTGCACAGCAAAATCTGAATCTGTTACGAAAGTTTGCGCTGTCCCTGCTCAAGCGCTACAAAGCAGAAACCAACACCAAGCAGCCAATATCGCACATAATGCTGGATTGTCTTCTTGAACCGGAGTATCTTTGCAGGGTTTTGCAAAATTGATTTCCGTGCCTGCGGTGTGCTGCCTATAGATTTTTCTGCGGTTATCTGTTATACTGAACAAAAAGACGCGAAGCGGCAAAGTTTGGGCGTTTTTGCCCGTTTCAGGCGAAGCGCAGAATGGAGTGCCCGGATGGATCTGAATCAGGTAAAATCATTGTTTTCCACCACCGACTATGAACGCGGAATGGAATACTACCGGCAGGGCCGGGTCACGGATATGCAGTGTTCGAAAACCGATACGGAATTGAACGTCAGCTGCACCGTCCGTGGCAGCAAGCACTACGCGGTGCAGTTTATCAGAAGAAAGGACAGCCGAGTGCGCATCAGCTGCTCCTGCCCGCGCTTCGCCGACGTTGGCCGCTGCAAGCACCTTGCCGCCGCCATGATCGCCTTCCTCAGCGAGCCGCCGCACACGTGTGCACCCAGCAGCGACCGGTATGCACGGCGGATGCTCCAGCGCTATCTGCAAATTTCGCAGGAATCGGCCGACCCTTCCCAGCAGCCCATCCGCCTGTGTGCGGTGCTGCGCGACGGGTATGGAAGCGAATATCCCTCGTTTTCCCTTCGCGTCGGGTATGACCGGCTGTACATCGTGCAGAATATCCGGGATTTTCTTTACAATGTGGATCAGCACCGGACGGTCGTCTACGGAAAGGGACTGACGCTGGCGCATGACCTTGCGCTGTTTGATCCGAAGGCGCAGGCGATGATCCGGCTTTTGATGAACGAATACGGCAGGTACCGCTCACTCAGTTCTTCTCACTATATGGGCTATGAGCCTCCGAATTATCGAAAAAACGAGATCACGCTGACCGGCGATTCCTTTGACCGGTGGTTCGATCTTTTATCCGACGCACCGGTAGATTATGCAGGCTCCCACCCGCTCACGCTCATGCAAAAAGACCCCCAGGTTCGTCTTCTGATCGCGGAAGAAGGCGGCGGCGCACGGCTGACGGTTCGGACGCCCTGCTCCTACCGCTTTTTCGGCAGCTATCGGAGCTTATACGCCCTCGGCGGCGGGACGCTTTTACGCTGCTCAGGCGAGTTTCGGGAAAAGATCTACCCGCTGCTCGAATCCGGACAGCAGACCATGTTTCTGGAGAAGAAGGATCTTCCGACCTTCTGCGGCTGCGTGCTGCCGGCGCTCGGCGAACAGGTCGAGGTCGAAGATCCGCAGAAGCTTTTTCAAAGCTACATCCCCGACCCCTGCACGGTCTGCCTCTATTTTGATATGGAGCAGGACTCACTGCTTGTCAAGCCGGTCTTCCGGTACGACACCCATTCGATCGCATTTGACGATACCGCCGAGCCCGACGGCGTACGGCGAAATAAAAAGGAAGAAGGTGCTGCTTTGCTGTTCGTCCGGCGCTATTTTCAGCAGCAGGATCGGCAGTTTGTTTTGCAGGGCGAGGACGCGGCGTATGACTTTCTCACGGGTGCCATCGACGGTTTTCGCCGCAGAGGCGAGGTCTATTTCAGCGACCGCCTGAACCGCAAGCGCCTCCAGCCCGCACCGGCCAGCATCGGCCTTTCCGTTTCCGATGGGCTTCTGACGTTGACGCTGGACACCGGCGGCTATCCACCCGAGGAGCTTTCGGAGCTCTACCGGAGTATGCTGCTGCGCAGAAAATATCACCGGCTTCCGGACGGCCGGTATCTGGAACTGGACGGCTCGTCGTGTGAAAAGCTGGCGGAAATGGCGCAGATGCTCCAGCTCTCCGACCGGGAACTGGCCCGCGGAAAGGCGACGCTTCCGGCCTATCGTGGGCTGTATCTTGACGAGCTGCTGTCGGGAACCGACGGCATCCGGGTCAGCCGCGACAGCCGGCTACGCAGCATGATCCGCAATTTCAAGACGATCTCCGAGAGCGACTATGCTCTGCCATCGGAGCTGCACGCACAGCTCCGGCCGTATCAGCAGACCGGCTATCAGTGGCTTAAAACGCTGGAGAGCTATGGCTTCGGCGGCATTCTCGCGGACGAAATGGGGCTCGGCAAAACGCTTCAGATGATTGCGTTTTTATCGTCCTTTCCCCAGAAAACCGTCGGCGCGCCGAGTCTTGTCGTCTGCCCGGCATCTTTGATCTACAACTGGGGCGACGAGCTGCAAAAATTCGCCCCGCATTTGCGCTGTCAGCTGATTTTGGGAAATGCCGCCGAGCGCAAACGTCTGCGCGCGGAAGCAGCGACATATGACGTATGGGTCAGCTCCTATGAACTCATCCGGCAGGACATCGAAGCATATACGGCGCTGCAATTTTACTGCTGCGTACTCGATGAGGCCCAGCACATCAAAAACGCCTCGACGCTCGCGTCCAAGGCCGTCAAGCGCCTTTCGTGTCGGCAGCGGTTCGTGCTGACCGGAACGCCCATTGAAAACCGGCTCAGCGAGCTCTGGAACCTGTTTGATTTCCTCATGCCAGGGTATCTCTACACCAATCACGCTTTCCGCGAAAAGCTGGAAAAGCCAATCCTCAAGTCCAAGAACCCGGACGCCGAGTCTCAGCTGCGGCGGCTGGTGCAGCCGTTTATACTTCGGCGGCTGAAAAAGGATGTGCTCAAAGAGCTTCCGCCCAAGGAAGAATATGTCCGGAAGATTTCTCTGTCTGAGGAGGAGCAGAAGCTCTATTACGCCTGTGTGCAGGCCGCCGTTGCAGGTCTCGGCGATGGGCAGGGCAAGCTGCAAATTCTCGCCGCGCTGACCCGGCTGCGGCAGGTGTGCTGCGATTCGGGGCTCTGCTTTGAAAATTACGACGGCCCGGCGAGCAAGCTGGACGCCTGCGTGGAATTGTGCGAAGCGATGGTGGAAAACGGCCACCAGATCCTGCTGTTTTCGCAGTTCACCTCCATGCTCGACCGGCTGCGTGCGCGGCTGGACGCGCTGCATATTTCGAGCTTCACCCTTCAGGGCTCGACGCCCAGGGAAAAGCGCGCTTCCATGGTCAAGGCCTTCAACGCAGGCGAGGCTTCGGTCTTTCTCATCTCCCTGAAGGCAGGCGGCACGGGTCTGAATCTGACGGCGGCGGATATCGTGATCCACTTTGACCCCTGGTGGAACCAGGCAGCGCAGGATCAGGCAACGGACCGCGCCCACCGCATCGGCCAGCAGGCGCACGTGCAGGTCTATAAGCTGATCGCGAAGGACACCATCGAGGAAAAAATTCTGGAGCTTCAGGAAAAGAAGGCCGCATTATTGGACACAATATCCGGCTGCGAGGAGACCAGAATCCTGAATATGTCTTCCGAAGAACTGCTTTCGCTGCTGAAAAGCTGACGTCTGATACTATTTCCTGATTAAAATCTTTGATTTAAATCAGGAAGGCATCGCCTATTGGCACTGCCAGTTTTGTGAGTTATAAGAAAAGAAATCACAAAACAAGTCTCATACTGAACACCTTGCCCTTCGGGCAAGGTGTTCAGTATGGAGAGTCTGCTCAACACAATCGCTTCTTCCGAATTCTGTCCAGTTGTTTACGAAGTGTTGGAGCGACTAAAAGAAATATATCACTTCAGGTAATTGTATTGCGATGGGAGGGACACTCTTGTTTGTGACCCTCCCATACATTAGATGCAGCAACCCCGGCCTGCTTTGGGGTTAGAAATTTAATTTCTTTCTGAGCTTTCTTTCGACATTTCTATTTTCTTTCGCATATAGATTGACATCAAAACAATTTCCACTCTGCTTGGACACGCGAGCACGAAGATCACATTAGATACGTACATCCATCTGATTCGGGACACTGGCAAATATGCTGTCGAGATGCTCGAGGCAATATGACAATCGCTAAAAAATAGGCAGGACGGTCACGTCCTGCCTATTTTTTAGCTAAAGAAATGGATGAGGGACTAAGCCCTTTTTCATTGGATAACTTCTTCCGGCCAATTTTTATTTTACCGTCGTGTCAGAGCCGTCACACGACATCATCGCTCGGTCAATTTTTATTTTACCGACGAGTCATACTAATTCTTAATTAAAGCATTTAATTAAGAATTAGTATAACAGAGAAATTCACCCCAAATCTGTTATCACGCCGGGATTGTCATTGCCCGGAAATGACCACGAAGCCGTAGGGGGCAAGTGTGGTGTGGGTCAGGGCTTCCGAGAGCAGGGGCGTTCCGGTAACCGGCTGGGGAAGCTGGCAGGGATCGGGGCTGAAATTGCACCAGACCGTAATGTCCGCCCCATCAAGGCTTCTGCGGTAGGCAAAAAGCTGCGGGTCATCGGGGACGAGCAGCTGGAAGCTGCCCCATTTGAGGATGTCACTTCCTTTGCGCAGGGCAATCAGGCGACGGTAAAAGTGCAGGATGGAGTTTTCGTCCTCCCGGGCGCGCTGTACATGGATCTCGGCGGCGTTGGGATTTACGGCGATCCAGGGCGTTCCTGTGGTGAAGCCTCCATTCGCCGTGCCATCCCACTGCATCGGCGTTCTGGCGTTGTCGCGCCCCTTGTGCCAGATGCCGTTCCACGCCCACGCCTTTTGCGCGTCCGTCTTTGCCTCTTTCAGAAGGTTCAGGCTTTCAATGTCCCGCAGCTGCGAGGCATCGGCAAAGGGATAATTCGTCATGCCGATTTCCTCACCCTGATAAATGAAGGGCGTCCCCCGCTGCAAATACATGGCCACAGCCAGCATCTTGGCGCTCCGCTGCCGGAGCGTCTCCGACGCAGTGCAGCCCCAGCGGGATACGATGCGGGGCTGGTCATGGTTGCTCCAGAACAGCGTGTTCCAGTCCAGTGTGCTTTGCCACGCGGCGGTCAGCGCCTTGAACTTTTTCAGAGAAAAGGGGATCACGTTCCACTTCCCGTTCTCGCCGTCGATGTCCATGATGTCAAACTGGAACAGCAGGTCCAGTTCTCTCCCGTCCCCGACGACACTGTTCGCATTATCCAGAGTGACGCAGGTCGTTTCTCCCACGCACATACAATCCCGGCCGTCAAAGCAGCGTTTGCGCATCTCGCGCAGATGGGAATGCAGTGCCGGCTGGAAGGCCGTATGCTCGCCAGGAAAGGCGTAGCCTGAGCCGCTGGCGTCGGGCAGGCCGGGGGCTTTGGCGATCAGGCTGATCACATCCATGCGGAACCCGTCCACGCCCTTGTCGAACCACCAGTTGATCATGGCATAGACTTCTTCCCGAAGCTTCGGATTTTCCCAGTTGAGGTCAGGCTGCTTCTCCCCGAAAAGATGCAGATACCACTGCTCTGTCGCCGCATCATAGCTCCATGCCGACGGCGTGAAGAAGGATGACCAGTTGTTCGGCTCCTTCCCGCCGCGTCCGTCGCGCCAGATGTAATAGTCGCGGTAGGGATTGTCTTTGGATTTTCTCGATTCGACAAACCATGCGTTCTCGTCCGAGGAATGGTTGACGACCAGATCCATGACCAGCTTAATATCCCGCCGGTGCATTTCCTCCAGCAGTCGGTCAAAGTCCTCCATCGTGCCGAATTCGGACATGATCTTCCGGTAGTCGCGGATGTCGTAGCCCATATCGTCGTTGGGCGAGTCGTAGACCGGGCAGAGCCATACCGCACCGATGCCCAGCCATTGCAGGTAATCCAGCCGGGAGATCAGACCGGGGATGTCCCCGATGCCGTCGCCGTTGGAATCCTGAAAGCTGCGGGGATAAATCTGATAGAACACACGTTCCTTCCACCATGGGCTTTTCATGGAATCGTTCACTCCTTCACAATGAGATCGTCAATAACCGGCAGCGTGCCCCGCGCCGCCGTAAAGCAGGGCAGCGACCCGCCCAGCAGCGCCAGCCAGGGCAGGCTGTAGGGCAGCAGAAGCGCCATTATCGCCGTCAGCGCAAGGGCAAGCAGCAGCCAGCCAAGCACCAGAGCGGGGCAGCGAAAGGTCAGGCAAATCGCGTTTTTCAGCAGCGCCGGGAGCTTCAGCTCCACCCGCGCCTGCATCTGAAAGGCCAGAGCGCCGATGCACCACAGCAGATAGCTGCAAATCAGGCAGAAGCAGGCCGGCACCGTCCCAATCCCTGCCCCCTCTGTAAGCCGGAAATAGAACCAGCCGCCGTAGAGAATTGCGACCGGGGCAATGAAGAAAAGCAGCCCAAGAGGGAGCGACGGGAGAAAATTGGTGCGGAAGCTGCGCAGAAAGCGGCGGTACGGCTGATTTTCCTCCAGCAGCAGACTTTGGCAGGCGCGGCACAGTGCCGTCCATCCTGCGGGAGCCGTCAGCACCGGCAGGCAGGTCAGCAGAAAAAGCAGATTCAGCACCATCAGCGGCAGCAGCTTTTCAAAGCACAGCCGCACGAAGCCGGCGGTTCTATAGTCTCTCTGCATCGCCGCGGTTCCTCACTTCCTTGTAATACTCCGAGGGACTCATGCCCGTTTTCTTCCGGAACAGCTTTGAGAAATAATACCGGTCGTCGATCCCCACCAGGTACGCGATCTCCTGAAACGGCAGATCCGTGGTCGCAATCAGCTGCTGGGCGTTATAAATGCGCAGCGTGTTGAGATATGTAAAGATCGGCGCGTCGGTCAGCTTGGAAAAGGCGCGGTTCATGTAGTCGAAATTCATCTCGAAAACGTCTTCGATCTCCTGGCTCGACAGCGGCCGCGTATAATTTTCGTTGAGGTAATGGAGCAGCCGCTCGGCCACGACTTCCGACTTTTTCAGTTTCTTCCCCTGAGCAGCGCCCCGCGCCAGCAGGTGCTCATGTGCTACTTCCAGAAAGAACGAATGCAGCAGCGCGGCGGTGCGGCGCTTGTAATGTTCCTCCCGGGCGTTGTAGCAGTCCAGCGCGGTGCGGAGCATCGTATTGAACTCACTGCCCGGCAGGTGAAACTGCTTCGGAAGATAGGTGATGGGGTCGGTGGGGTCGGCTTCGTCCAGATTGTAGCTCACAAGGCTCAGCCTGCGCTTTTCCGCAAGCAGCGACATGGCCGCGTCCTCATCCTCCACCCGCGCCATTTCCGGGTGGGTGAAATGGGCATAGTAATAATTGCAGGCCGCACGCTGATAGCCCTCGTGGCACAGCCCCGGCTCAAGCAGGAAGAAATCCCCCGCCTTGAGGTGATAGAAAATTCCGTCCTCCTGCAGATACATATTCCCGTCACGGATCACATACAGGACATACTCGTCGATCGTCCGGGAAAAGTGGATCCACGGCTCGGTGTAGTTGATCCGCCCCAGCATCCGTACACGGGGAAGCAGATCTGCATTGTAAGACAGAAGCATCGTCATTCCTCCAGTTGCACCCACACGGCAGTCCAGCAGCGCACGTCGGGCAGCTTTACGGTATAGATGCAGCCGTTCTCCGTTTGCTCCGCCGTGTAGGGAAGCTTTTGCGCCGCCAGACACTCGCTGTCCGGCGAGGCACAGTAGATGCCGCGCACCGGCCGGTCGAGGCGGATGGCCGCCGAAATGCCCGCTGCCGGGGTTGGTTCCCGCTTTCCCTCATTCCACATGGCGTTGTTGCCGGTCAGGTTGATCAGGTGGAGGGTCAGCCGGTCACGGGATTCGCGGAGGAGCGTCCAGACCGTGTCCGCCTGTCCGTCCGTGGAGAAGGTGCAGGCATCGGAGAAGAAACGGACGTCCTCGTTAATGCCGCCGGAGGCCGTCTTGCCAATATCCATACCGGGATCATTATATAACAGATCTTTGTATCTGACAAGAAAATCGCAATTGCGCTGTACGATTGGAAGAAAGCTTTCCCGCAGGTGGGCGTAGTTGACATAATAGCTGTCCCGCAGCAGGCTGCGGTTCTCGCCCAGAACGGGCTGCGTACCGCCGGAGGCAGAGATCACCGCCCACGCAAGACGGAATGAGCGCTCTGCCGCGTCCATATCCTCTCCCTGAAACGCCTTCAGATAGGCGGCAAGGATGACATTCCGGTGGGACAGCAGCCGCGCTTCCCGAATCAGGCGGTAAAGGTCAAAATAGGTATCGTGGGGCGGCCAGACCTCGATATACACTGCATCCTGTGCCGCCGCGGCGACGGTTTCCGTCGGCCAGTTATTGACGGCGTTGAAGATCACGCCGCCGTCGGCCGCTTCCTCGCGGACGGCCTGCGCCGCCGCATCGATCAGGCGCGGGAACTCGTCCGCCAACTCCACGGGGCGGTGCTCCGCGTCCCAGACCCGCTTGGGAAAGCCGTAAGTATCCATGTGGATGCCGGAAAAGCCGAAGCGCACGGCACTGCGGAATTCCTCCACAATATGCTCCGCCCAGCCGCAGGAGGCAGCCACATTCATATAGTACAGCCACCCGGCAAAGGTCATCGGCTGACCGTCCATCGTGTACATTCCCCACGTTTGGTGCGCTGCAAAGGTGTCCTTTGTCGCCGCGTAGACCGCGCCGTAGGCCAGCGGACGGATGCCGCAGGCTTTGCAGCGTTCGATTTTCTTCGAGATAACGCCTAAATCCGTCGGGCGTCCCATCGGGTCGTCATACTGCTCGGTGGGGGGCAGAAGCCGGTCGTGCCGGTACATCCAGTCGTAAAACTGCACTGCGTTCAGATGCAGATCCCGCATCCACTCCACATCCAACCTGTCCCCGTCGCCGGAGGAAAAATCAGACAGAAAGCCGTAGCGAATTTCGGTTCTGCGGTCGGAAACCACATCAAACGCGCCTTCCCAGACGCCGTCTTCTGTGCTGATGCGCACACCGTAGCCGCCCACCGGCACATCCGTCAATACCAACACGTCGCCCTCCCGGACGGCTCGCAGCGTGACCGGACGCTCCATACGGAAGAACGTTGCTGAAAGAAGTGCCGAATGCGCCGGCAGGATCAGCCGAACCGGCTCGCCGGGCAGATATTGTGCTTTGTCAAAATGACAGGTGATTTTCTGCATTGGCTTATCCTTTCACTGCTCCCTGAGTCAGTCCGCCCACGACCGTTTTCCGCTGGAAAACCACAAACAGAACGATCACAGGGATCAGCGCCATGATCGACGCAGCAAACACCCACTCCCACCGTGTCGCATACTGTCCGTTCAGCCGCTGGAGCAGCAGCGGGAAGGTGATCATTTTCTCATTCGCGCCCACCAGAACCTTCGCCGTAAAGTATTCCTCCCAGAAGCCCTGGAAGGCAAAAATGGTCATGGTGCCCACCGCCGGGGCAGAGAGGGGCAGCATTACCCGGAAGAAAATGTCCTTGTGGTCGCCGCCGTCCAGCAGCACCGACTCCGCCAGCGAGCTTGGCAGGCTGCGGAAAAAGTTGCGCAGGAAGAAGGTGTGCCCGCAGACATTGGTCGCAACGTAGATCAGAATCAGTCCCGCCCGGGTGCCGATCAGGCCGTTGGGCAGGCCGGGAAGCGTAAGCTGCTTAAGCACCAGAAACTGGGGGATGATATTCAAAAAACCCGGCATCATCAGCGTAAACAGGTAAACCGCAAACAGCTTGTCGCGCCCGGGAAAACGGATGCAGGCAAAGCCGTAGGCGGAAAGCGTCGAAACAAATACCGAGATCATAACGGTAATGACGGTATTGATCACACTGTTTGCCAGTGCCGTCGGGAAAATGTCCATACTGAGAATGTGCCGGTACGCCGAAAAGTCCAGCCGCGTGGGGAAGAGCTTCGGCGGATAGGGCAGCACATAGCTGAACTCCTCAAAGGAGTTCGTGATCATAAAGAAGAACGGGACAGAGAAAATCAGCAGCGATGCGATCAGAATGACCCACAAAACCGTCTGCCCGAGGATCTCCGTTGCTTTTTTGCCGCGGAGCTTCATTTCTATCCCTCCTGTTCCACGTTGTCCAGCTTGAAGACGCGATTAAGAATGATCGTCAGCGCAACGATCGTCACGGCGGAGATCATGCCGATGGCGGAAGCCTCGCCGAATTCGAACTGATTGAATGCTCTGTCATACAGCAGGTATTGCAGCACCGAGGTCTTCCCGTTGGGATCGCCGCCGGTCAGCATCATGACCTGGATGAAGACGTTGAAGGAACCGATGATCATATTGACCATCACATAAAAGGTCGTGGGGCGAAGTCCCGGCATCGTGATATGCCAGAATTTTTTCCACAGACCCGCGCCGTCCAGCTCTGCCGCCTCGTAGCGCTCCTTAGGAATTCCCTGCAATGCCGCGAGGTAGACCAGCATCGACCAGCCCACGTTTTTCCAGATGCCCATCAGCCAGATCGCCGCGTTGCCCGACCATTCCCGCAGCAGCCAGGGCACATAGTCGTCCATGACGTGGAGCACATCCACCAGCAGGTAGTTGATCAGGCCGCGGTCGGAGTTATTGAACATATACTGGAACACCAGACTGACGATGACCCACGAGGTGATGACCGGCAGATAAAAGCCGACGCGGAAGATTGTCTGCCCCCGCCTGAGGTTGTTGATCAGGTAGGCAAACAGCATTCCGCCCAGCAGAATGAACGGCACCGTCACCAGCGCGTACAGGAAATTGTTCCGGTAAGCGTACCAGAAGCGGGAGCCGCCGGACAGAACGTTCTTGAAGTTTTCCAGGCCGATGAACGTGATCTCGCCCTGTACGATTTTGTACTCGGACAGCGCGATCCGGATGGTAAAAAACATCGGATAGATGACGAACGCCAGCACCAGCAGCAGGCCGGGAAGGACGAAGGGTGCTGCCGCCGCATAGGCCCGAAGGCCCTTTTTGACGGATGATTTTCCACATACCGGGGATGGTTCATGCTGCAGCAGCTTCATTGGCGCTGCCTCCTTTTTTCCAAGGGAGCGCAGAACCCTCCGGCTCTGCGCTCCTGATATTTTGGTATTCAGAGTTTCCCTTAGGAAAGCTGCCCGTCGATCTTTGCGGCGGCGTCGTGCATCGCCTGCGCAGCGTCAGCGCCCTCTACGAAGATGCTGGTCACCATTTCGCTCCAGATCTCCTGGATCGCGGCGTTGTTGGGGGAGGGAATTCTCGCTTTGGCGGATTCCATCTGCTTCATGTAAACCGACCACACCGGGTTATTCTTGACTGCGTCGTTCTCCACAAGGGACTTGAGGATGGGCAGCTGACCGGCCTCCAGCATGGCAAGCTGTACTTCCTCGCTGGTCATGAATTTCGCGAATTCATAGGCGGCGTCCTTCTGCTTGCTGGTGGAGAAAACAGCGATGTCCTCGCCGCCGACAACGGAAGCGCTGCGGCCTTCGTAGGTGGGAATGGTCGCGGCAACGATGCCCTTTGCTTCGCAGTCATCATAGGAGCCGAAGTACCAGGGGCCTTCAAAGAACATAGCGTATTCGCTGTTGATGCCGTCCCACGCATCCACGGAGCCGTCCACGTCACGGATGGTGAAGATCTTCTGGTCGTGCAGCTCGATCAGCTTGTTCATGGCGGCGATGCTGGCGTCGCTGTCCAGATAGCCGGTCGCCTTCGTAAAGCCGTCGTCGGTCAGCGTGCCGCCAAACAGCCAGAAGTAGGGGTACATATCCCAGTCGCCCACGCCGGAAACGTTCAGACTGTAGGTGCCGCGATCCTTGGCCGCTTCGATGAAGGCTTCCATCGTCTCGGGAACATCATCCAGACCAATTTCCTTCAGCACGTTCTTGTTGACGACTGCGGCCTTGCAGTTGGTGTCCAGCGGCAGGCCGTAATACTTGCCCTGGTAAAGATTGGTGGACAGGGGCGCGTCCAGATAATCGCCGGAGATCTCCGCGAAGTCCGCGTAATCGCTCAGGGCAACCAGACCGCCCTGCTTGGCATAGGCCGCGATGTTGGCAATGTCAACGCGGGCAACGTCGGGGCTCATGCCGGTGCCGAAGGAGGTGACGATCATCTCGTGGAACTGACCGCCGTCCTGGCGCACCGCGTCGATCTTGATGTTCGGATGAGCCTTCTCCCACAGCGGCAGAACCACGTCTTTAAACTGGGCTTCTTCCGCGTCGCCGTAGGTGTGCCAGAAGGTCAGAGTGATTTCTTCGTCCGCCGGGGTGCTGTCCTTTGCCGGCTCTGCCTTCTCAGTTGCCTCCGCCTTTGCGGGCTGTTCGGTCTTTCCTGTGCAGCCGGCCATGCACGCCATCAGAAGCGCGGCGGCCAGAAGCAGCGCAAGCAGTTTTGCAAGTTTGTTTTTCATGTTGATCCTCCTTACTTTTGTTGAACGTGTTTCGGCGTACATACAGATATCCGCCGGTGAAGAAGGTCGGACAGCGTCGCGCGATGGTATTTTTCCGCCATCCGGGCTTTGCATCAGAGCTGTCGGTCGTCTATCCATATTGTACAGTTTTTTGGCGGGATTGCAATACGGTAACCCCTGTATTTTGCCTCCGCCGTTGGTCGATATGACCAACTTGCTGTGCTTATTATCCATCTTTACAGTGCATTCTGTAAATGGGCGCCGGCGACTTTATTTGTATTTCAGCGACTTTTTTGTTCCGGCAAATAAAAAAGGGCGCGCCACAAAACGCACCCGGGAAACACCGCATCTGCCTCCCAGGAAGGGGGCTGATGTGGTGCTTACGTCAGAATGGAGTTGGAATGAAGATAGTTAAGGCTAAGGCATGTAGGAATTTGTGAACGGAAATTGCTTTGCTTTTCACGGATATGTAGACAGAGCCAACCCCAAAAACATCTGCATCTAAAGTGTTGAACAGATACAGAAGTGATGTTTTCTTTTGATCTCGGACGAAAAAGTCCGGGCAAAAGTGAACATTTCTTTTTATTCGCTATATTAGCGCTTGTAATGTTTGAATTTTCTGGGTAAAATGTTAACACGAATCTTTGGGGTTTCTATTGATCTCCTCCCGCCCTTTTTTCAGACACTGGTAATTGACTCTGAAAACAAAAAAGCCGCTCTCCTTGTTACGGGAGAACGACTGATAATCGGGAGCTGGAAGCCAGCGCCCTTTTTGAAAATGGAAAAAGCCGGGATTCTTATGGCTTCACGCCACAAAAACCCCGGCAGGTTTAAAAATGATAACTTTCTGAAAACTCTATACAAAATCAGCGCCCTTTTTCAAATTTCCTCCGAAAACAAAAAGGGCGCTGCTCAATCTCTGAGCGCATGTGGCTGATACAGTTCAAAAGATGCATCACAGCGTGTTTGCATCTATGGAACAATAAAAAATCGTGTTCACATTTTACCTTTGATTTCCGAACAAATCTCAGTTGATTTTTCCTGAAATTACCCTAAAAACACTTTAGATGCAACTTATTTCAAGTTGCATCTAAAGTGTTGAATAAACATGGAGCTGCTAGCCAGATTTGAACTGGCGACCTCATCCTTACCAAATTTTGCCGCAGCTTTTTCTGGCTTTATTTCGTGTTCAAAAATCCACGGTATTTTGCGATATTTTCGGGGGTTTCTTTTATTATCTCGTTGAAGTTTTATCTGCCCTATCACAAGTTTTGCAACAAAGATGCAACAAAAAAACCTTGCAGATTTTCCTATGAAAAACCAATCATATACTCGACTACCCGAGTATGTACGGGGCTGCATCAAAAGGAATTGTTAAGTTTTATACAGCCATCAATATCCGTTTGTGGTTATAGAAATAATCGTATCCGTCATTCAGATTGGCCTCATTGAATGTCTTTGCTCTACGTCGGTATATGCCACCATTAATGTAGCCGATGCCTAGAGCACTTGTAAACATCCCCAAACAAGGTTTTTATTATCTAGTGATGCGGAAATATATCGTACAATATCTTCATACATCTGGTGTATAAGAATAACCAAAACTTTCTTTAATTTTTTCTTCATCCAGATAACTGACAGCAAAACAATCTGCAGGCATAAAGGGACAATGATTGCTTACATACGTTGGGCAATCTTCATAAAACAAACTTTCTCCTACATACTTTTCATTCATGTAAATATGATGATTAGTATCAAAAAATAAAAGGTAAATCACATTATTAACTTTGTGGCATACAATTCGAGCTGCGTAAACATGGCCTAACGCCGCTGAAAACTCAACTATGTCATTTCCCTCAAACATCTGGTCAATTTTGCTATCGGGGTAGTGATATTCTTCTAGGATTTCACGAACAGTTTTGCGATGAGCATCATCAACAGTATGAAAATGAAGTGCTCTTCCTTCTGTCCCTCCTTCACATATTTCGCTATAGGTGTGGGAGGTGATTTTAGGTAATATTGTTCCTAAAAAGCTCGCAGCAACACTACTAAAATGTTTTCCATCTTTAAAATAGTTGTTAAACTTTCCTGGTATACATATTGGCGTCAGCTTTAACTTAGAAAAATTCACAATCACTTTGTTGGAAGATTCTGATGTAGTGATCCGATCTGCTATTGTGCTTTTTGTTGCTCCAAGCGTGGGAGGTATTACTTGTTTTCTTGGTGCCATAGCTTCTTATCCTAAACTAGAATAATACCGTAAAATATCATAATTAGAAATCTCATTAGAGCATGCGTCTCCGTCCTGATAACCTTTCCGTGCCTTTTTCCACGGCATCTCTCCATGAGAAATATTCTCTAATTCGTCAGCCGTAAAGGAGCCATATGCTTCCCAAACCTGTTCAAGCAATGATTCAAGTTCGGCCGAAACCTCAGGCTTTGATGCGAGCTGAGGGATAATATGCCAACCATATTCCTTGTATCGGTGATAAAGACGAGGTGATACCGGGCCATGAATCCAGGCCTGAAAACGATCTGTGCATAGAACCCTGATTTCACCGATATTGTCTTCAGTGATCGATTCAATATCATTAAAAAACACAATAAACCAGCAATATGCATAGTAACACAATTTTTGAAGTTTTTTATTAGACATTGACGATCGGCTCAAGAACCATTGAGACACTCGTTCAATGGGAGAATCAATATACACTTTTTTGTCCGAAACAACTTCAAGAGCATCAATATGCACTTTACGATTAGGAATATTCTCCGACGAAAGGTCCTTGTACCGAGAGTTCTGCACAAAAGCGTAGGATGACAGAGGATTCATAATTGTTGAGCTTGTATCTTGTATATTGTTTGGAAAGTATATTCTCCTTGTTGAATTATTCTCCATAATTTAATCGCTTTCTGTGGCTTCGGTTTGTTGGAGAGCTTTTCGGGTCTCCAATTCCTGAATTTGATTTCCAAGCCATGTATAAACAGCTTTTGCACTCTCTTCGCTTAGTACAATTCCTGTAGAAACATGACGAATGACTGTTTCGTTCAAGTCCTCAGGATCTACAGAAACGACCCCACCTAGTGACCCATCAGGATTGACAACGTTTGTCATTGCATTTGGAATTGGCATACGCTCAAGGAAAAAGTTTACAACAATTTCACCATGGGTAGAAATACCGCCAAATGCACCGTTGCAGTAGATAGGATTATAGTTTTCTGGGAATACATATTTGAATTTTATTTGACGTTCCTCACTCATATTAACAATCTCCTTTTGCACGTATAATTATCAAAACCTTCAATTTATTCTACATCACGATTTAAAGAAAATCTACTTGAAATTTGTAAATTTTAGAATTCAAGGAGAGAAGATTAATGAAGTGATGACTTTCTATCAGAACACCCTAAATATGCGCACCATATAATAACTCACTCTGGCGTAGTATTATCCTACATCAGAGGGCTTTGCTTTTTCAGATATATCAGTTGTCAATCTCTTTCAGTCTCAAAAGACACTTTTCGATTGTTCCGCTCTCAAAAAAGCGAAGCAGTATTCCCTCACAAAACCGATCTGCACGGAGAATGCCCACAAGCAACGCCATGATACATCTTCCGTCCAAAGCGGACACATCCGCCGTTTCCATGGAATTTGTTTCCCACTGGATACTGTTCGCTTCCAGAATCTTCTGGTACTCGTTGAGCGCATACTCTGGATGATTTTCCATGAAACCATACACATCATGCTGAAAGCGGCGTACAATACTGCGGTATGACACATACGGCATCTGAATCGGACTCTCAAGGGTTCCTTTTCCTTCCCTATCAATCACCCATTGTCCGTATTCGCCACCGTGCAGGGCGGGGATGTAGTCGGTCAGTTCTTTGAAAATTCCCATTTGTAAGAACCCCTTTCAGTGTTTTCCTTTATTATACATCCACCCACATGAGAAAGTCCACTTTTTTGGCATCTGTAAATCCAGTATGGGGATATTTTTCATTGAACAGCCTTATCACCGTCTGTCCTTCGCTGGAATCCATGTATTCATAGAACCGACTGCAATATTCGTGATACAGTTTGACCGCTTCACGCTGCCGTATAGAGCCGTCAACATTGTAGCCGGGCAACTTCATTCCGAAGTGCTGAACCGATACGTTATTATCCCAAATCGGTCTGTTGGGGTTGATAACATGAATCAGCTTACTGGAAAAGGATATTTCCAGTCGTCCGCTGGCTTCTTTCAAGAAATCCAAGGTTTCTTCAAAAGATGTTCCCTTGTCTTTTTTCTGCTCAAGAAAGGTGTAGAAGCTGTCATAGTACCGGCTCTCCCTTGACCGCATAACAAAGAAATCATTAAAAGTCCGTTGAAAGTCCCGGTCTACGGAAACGTCTGTCCAGTAGAGCGTGTCCATTATCCGCTTATATTTCTTCATGCCAACCCATAGCTTATCACTATCGGAAAGAATCTGCTCGATTGCTTGAATGTTCATCATAGCGTTCACCCAGCCCCTGTGTTTTTGTAAAGTTCATCTACTAAACACATGGTATCACACTATAAATCACATTTCAATTACTATTTCAACTCATATTGCAACTCAAATTGTGTTATAGTATTAAATCGTTTTTTCTACCATAATGTACTCAAAAGGTATGGAGGTTTTGAGACTTTATGGAAAAATTCATTGTGGTTCCCAAGGAAGATAAAGTTGTCACCATGACAATCCGTATTGACAAGAGCATACAGGAGCAGTACAACGAACTCTCCGCCAAGACAAATCGTTCTCGGAATGAATTGATCGGAATGGCTTTACAGTTTGCCCTCGATCACATGGAAATCAAGGAAACGGAAGAATAACAGAAACGAGAGCCCTCAGGTCACCCCAAAGGCTCTCTTTTTTCTTTATGCGAGTTTGTATGTATGGTTGCTTACAAATTGATCCAGTCGGTTCGCCGCATCCCGGGTCTGTTCCTCAAAGGAGTGGGCATATATATCCATTGTCGTGGAGCTTTTCGCATGGCCCAGAATCTTGCTAATGTCGATGATATTGACTTCCAGATAGTTCAGCAAGGTGGCACAGGAATGTCTCAGTCCATGCAGCGGTATCATCGGCAATTCCTCAAAGCCCCTCTCCTTTGCTCTCTGCGGATCTTCTTGCACCCAAGCGTTATATCGCTTCATGTGGCGAATAAAGCTCTGATAGGGCGTTGAGTAGCCCATGAGCTGACCATCCCATTGGGTGAACAGATTACCGTTTCCCTGCCATGCCGTACCGATTTCCAGCCGGTTTCGATTGTATTCTCGCTTATACCGCTTGAGCAGAGGAATCACAGCATCCGGCATACTCACCGTTCGGATGGAGGTTGCCGTTTTGGGATTCTTAATCGTCGTCCCCGCTTCCGCTTTACCTACCGACTTTGTGATGGAAATTTCCTTTTTCTCAAAGTCGATATCATCCCAACGCAGAGCCAGCGTTTCCCCTTTGCGAAAACCGCAGTACAGGGACAGCGTATAAAACACCTTCAGTTGCAAGGGCAGTTCCCGCTTCCCTGTATAGTCATCCACCGCATAAGCCTTCCCGGTATCATCAACCCTGTTATGCCCTTTTACCGTGGCATCAAAAGCCATATCCAGGGACTTCAGGAACATCAAAGACTGTTCCGGGGTGAAGTATTTTAAAGATGTTATCTCGTCCTTGTTCTTTGGCACTCTGGCTTCTTTGCAGGGATTCGTCTGTATGATCTGCCATCTAACTGCTGTTCGGAACATTCCGCTTAACACATTGGCGGTTTTCTGTATGGTGCTGTTGGCACAGTTGCCTTTCAACGTCATGTAAAAACTCTCAACCATCGGTGTTTTGATTTTCGCAATCTTATACACAGAAAAGTACGGCTTTATTTTGTAATTCACGATATTGGTGTTGTTTTGGTAACTCCCATAGGTGATTTCCGTTTTCATGTATTCCAGCCACTTATCTGCGTACTGTGCAAAAGACAATTCCCGACCTTCATAGCTTTCTCCGTTTTTCAGCTTGTCCTCCCACTCCATTGCGAACTTTTGGGCTTCCTTCTCCTGTTGCTTGGGAGTGGCATTTTGGTTAGGCTTAAATGTTAAAACCTTGGGAATCCGTTTCCCGGTATTGGGGTCGCAGCCTAATGATATTTGAATCCGATAGACGACCTCGCCGTTCTTTTTCACATTTCTTTTCAGCGATGCCATACATTAACCCTCTTTCGTTAGCTGCCCTTTGTAACGGTAGAAAGTTGCTTTTGTCATTCCCAACTCCCGCATCAGTTCAAAGGGTTTCTTTTCTCCACGCTCCACCGCTTGATACTGCTTGGCAAATTCCTGCAAATCCATGGCACGGGGTCTACCGTAATCAGCCCATTCGCCTCTGGCTTTCTTTGCCGCAATACCTTCACGCTGACGCTTTTCTTTTTTCTCCATTTCTGCCTGCGCCATACTGGCGTATAACTCAATCATCATATTGTTGATGGTTTCCAGCATCATCCGAGCCATGGAATTTTCCATTTCTTCAATGGGCATCAATGTGGTCGGCAGCTCCAGAACCATCACACGGATGTTGTTATTTTGATAGTACCGCAGCTCGTCCAGCGTGGCTTTCTTATTCCGCCCCAGCCGGTCTAACTCCGTTACAATCAGCGTATCGCCGCTTTCAAGGATTTCTTCTTTCAGCATCTGATACCGGGGACGGTTGAAATTCTTTCCGGTTTGCTGATCGGTGTACACCTTATCCTTGTAGAGTGCCATACCGTGCTCTGCACAATACTTTTTGATTTCAGCAATTCCACGATCAAGGTGTTGATCCGCCGTACTCGTTCGGTGATATGCTATGGTCTTCATGCTAACGCTCCTTTTCTGAAAGACTTTTGGGCTTTCCCATGCCCGGATTGTCTCCAAGGATTCTTAAAAAGTCCACAGCCAATTTCAAGAATTCTTAAAACCAGCTACGCATGGATTTTAAACACTTTTTCACCGCTTATTTCCCGGTCTTAGAAAGCATACTTTTTAAGCACCGCCGACACCGTTCAGATAATCCACGAATCGGTCATAGTTAACGAGGTACTTCTTTCCAGCACGGATATGTACAATCTTCTTTTCCATGCAGAGATTACGCAGGGCGGTATAGGACAGACCCGTTAGCTCCGCCATTTCTTTGAGGGTCTTCATCCTGGGGAGATTCGATGTGTCAGTGTGTTCAGTCGGTACGCTCCTGCCGACCAGCTTTAACTGGGTGTTGCTCATTTTCTGTGCATTCATTTTTGATTGCTCCCTTTTTTCAAAATAGGGACACAATACAAACATACTCCATGCTGTACGTTGCCCGTCTCCATCTGGGACAACTGACCGTTCCCTGACGGTCTATTTTATCATTTCTCTATTTTTTGTTTCTACCGCATTTACCGACGCTATATCCGGTTTTCCTTATTCCGGGAGGTACTCACCGCATCTCAATCAGAAAACCGATTTCCGCCGCTTCAAACACGGTTATCTTTAGTGTCCGGGATTTGAGTACTTTTCTTGACTCCATACCCAGTGACATAATACTGTGCTCCACTTGAGGCAACTATCTCTTTTCCCATTGGTCCTTATTTATTGGACCGGGAGCAAAATACACACTATATACTTAATCGGCGTTCTAGTAGCTGTTTACCCTATCAAAAGTACACGCTCCACGCTATTTTCTTATTTTTCCGTAGGCTTGAAAAAACGCAAAAAGGTAACAAGATGTATTACCTTCATTCAACCAGCCGCATCGTGGAATGCCCGAAGTGTTTTCAACACCCCCTCGGCAATTCCTAAATTTTTCATGCGGCAATGACGGATTGCCTGTTTTGAATGATCCTCCAAACCTCGAAGCCTGTACCACCGCTTCAACGCTTTTCGAAGTACTTCAATATCCGGTATTAAGTCTCTATATCGGATCACCGTCTCACATATTTCCTTTCCGGCATCTGAATTCATTAAACTCTCTACCAGCTGTTTCACACAGTAGTTCAGACACGGCTTGATGCTTTGATTGATAAGTTCATCTTCCAGTACCCTTTTATACTCTCGGCACATTGTATCCATCGCCTGAACAGATAGTAGATCCATCAGGGTTCTTTTCTTTCCATACATACGGCGAAGCGACCTGTTTATAAATACAACCTCTATGCGTAACAGATTCCCTGGAACTACTGTATTCCCTTTCTGCTGCTGTTCCTCCGTTTTGTCATAAATTTTTAGCCGGTACTCCTTAGGCTTTGAATACGCACAGCCAGTATTCTTCTTCCCATATCCCAGTTGGTTGGTACGTTTCCTAAATACCATTGTTTTATCTAAAGCTAAATCAAACAAAGCAATCACATCAGATGGAGTTGCGCCCCCAAGCGTGGGTAAGGTAATATTGCATTCCAGCGCTGTTACTTTCATATTTCTGATGAAAGTTTCTGAATAATTCTTTTGCAGGTACTTTTGCAGATACGCTCTCATAAAGCCAAGAACCTGTTCCCGGGCAAGCTCCATCTTGATGGCATCCACAAGACCAAAGGGTTTCACATTATCTGCACGAATGCTGTGTACTACATTTACAAATGCTTTAACCTTTCCACCAATACACTCCATCTTGACAATAGTTCTACCTACTTCGTTTGTCAAATATTCTGGAGGAGCATAGAAATGCTTCATATCGTCCAGATTCAGCACATATTCGAAATTCAGGCCATCAAGCCCCTGCTTACATCTCGTCTTATTCAACCTAACTTTGTCCATTCGAACACTCCAAGTCAATGTGATTCAGCAGGTCTCTCAATACCGCCATATCCTCTTTCTCTACAGTAATTCCTGCCAGAGGACACCTCTCGCCGTCTGGGCTGATCCTAAAGTTCCTGATGTCAAGTACAGGTTCTCTACCATTCCATGAAATGAGATTCACTTCTTTCTGATAACTTTTCTTCTTGCAGATAACACCGTAATGCTTTACAATCTCACATTTAACATTCTTTTCAGCCATGCTTAGTTCGCCTTCCTTTTCTTATTTTGGTAACAAATTTGGGCAACAAAAAAGAGCGAAGCCGTCACACTGGACAAACTCGCTCAACTAAGCACTTAAAATGTTTCATTATGATACTTTGCTCTTTTTGCTATTATACTTAATATTTTTGAAAAAGTCAACAGCTTTTTTCATATTTTTCAATTTCTTTGTTTCCTTGTGTTTCACCATATTGTTCCTCTGCACCCTATGTTCCCATGTAAACAAAAAGGCAACAAATCCACTGAGAACCGTCTGTCCCCAAGAAAAGCGAAAACCCCAAAGCCGTTGTGGCTCTAGGGTTTTTTCTGGAGCTGCTAGCCAGATTTGAACTGGCGACCTCATCCTTACCAATTATATTTTACCTTGCTGTAGCTTGCTGTTTCGTTCGTGGCTTAACGTCAAAAAAGCAAAGCATACCAACGTTTTTTCGATTTTCCCTGTTGTAACTTGCCGTAGCTTGTTTTTGCTTTACCTCAATACTTTTAACCTGTAGCTCAATACTTTGCTCAATACTTTTGAACGGGGCGACGCGTTTGCGTCGCTCTTGCTTTTATCCGATTTGCAGTGCGTCTCTGACTGTCTGACCCGCCCGCCGTATGGATTCCTCGTTTGCATGCGCGTACATCCCCAACGTGACCGCCGTATCGGAATGACCTAATCTTTCGGACACGCTGACAACGTCCGCGCCGTTGGTAATCGCAATACTGGCCGAACTGTGCCGGAGCAAATGCGGGTGGAAATTATTAACTCCGTATCTCTCGCCAAATTTCTTGAAAAATCTGGTGGGAGATTGCGGGTGCATCGGTTCCGTTGTCCCGTCCTGCGTGAATACCCACTTGGAAACGCAAGTCTTCGCCTGATCTGTCCACAGCTGTCGAAGGAGCCGCAGCACATCGCCGCCAACATCCACAGTACGGGATTTCCCGTTTTTGGGGCTTGTCTCATACACCCCAACCGAAGCAGTGTATTGCAGATTGCGCCGGACGGTTATGGAGCCGTCCTTGAAGTTGATATCAGCCCATTGCAGCCCGCAGCACTCGCCGCGTCTCAAGCCAGTATCCGCCGCAAGGTTAACATATACCTGCCACTTCAACGGCTCATTCTCGACACAGGCCAGAACATAGCGCAATTCCTTTACTGTCAGCGCCTTTTCGCTCTCGTCCTTCGGGGCTTCATCCTTGCGCGGTGCTGGCCGCTTCACCTTTAACATGGGATTTATGGGAACGCTGTCATCAAGGAACGCCATTTCAAAAATGCCGTTGAGAATATTATACAGCTTTACTGTTGTAGCGTGGGCATAACCTGCCCGCTGAAAGTCAACCAGCAGCTTTGTTACCATTGCCGGGGTGATCTCCGTTAAGAGGGTATCCCCTAACACCGGGTAAATGTGCTTGTCAAGAAACATTCGGTAATTAGAACGCGCGTTTTCGGAGAATGTGGCTTCTTTTGTCGGCATAAACACCCCGTCGGCATATTGGCGCAGGGTCTTGAGCTTTGCCGCCTCTGCCCGCTCCTCTGCCTCCTTCTGGCGTTCCTCCTCGCGGTTAAGAATCTCCCCTTGATTGCATTTCAGTTCAAAGGCCGCAGCTTGCTTTGCAAGCTCTCTTTCCGCTGTCCGCTTGCTCCATCCGTCAGGCCAGTACCAGCGCATTGTATAAGGGCTTTTACCATATCCCCGGGAAACGCTGATCTTAAAAAAGCGCTTCCCGTCTTTTGTTTCCATCAGTTTAGTGCTTGCCATTTTCTCCGCACTCCTTTAGCTGGGTACGCTTCTTCAAAGAGATTAGCCCCCGTTCAATTTCTGTCAGAGCTGCATTTTCAATGATTCGGTCATTTAGTTTCAATGCGCTTAGCACGTAACCCGTATCTTTGCTTTCTCTGGCCGTTCCATCAATGCCGACATACACAGGCTTCCGATTCCCGCCTTGATAGTGCAGGAACCAACTTATCAAATATGCAAGCGGCGCAATATCTGCGTTTTTTTCTGCAAAACAGAAATCATACATCAATGCGTCAATCACTGTCGTAAGTTCTTTTCCTGCTCCCCATGCTCTTAAATTGCAAAGTGTGTTTACGGTTTCTTCTGACAGTCCCGTTGCCTGACAAATGGCTGTTGCGTCGTGCGTTCTTTCTTCGTAGTCCCCAAGCAGATAACCGCAATCGCAACCAAAAATTTTTGACAATGCAAAAATTGTTTCGATATCTGGTAAGCGGTCCTTCTTCTCCCATTCAGAAATAGCCGATTGCCCTTTACCATAGCCGAGTTCGTTCAACTTGTCCGCTAGCGCCTCCTGCGTCAGCTTTGCCCGTTTACGTTCGTTTGCAAGCCGTTTTCTGAACTCGTCAAGTCTTTTGTTGATTGAAATATCCGGCATATAGATATCAGCTCCTTTTATTTTCATCCGATATCTAGATAATAGCATAGACTTCCGGGGTTGTCAAGATTAAAATAGATGTAAAGAAAGGGGGTGAAAAAATGTCTCACTTATCAAATGACGCCAAAAAAGCACAGGCCGAGTACATGCGCGAATGGCGGCGGAAAAACATAGACCGTGTATGCGAAAATAACCGCCGCTACTGGGAGCGAAAAGCCGCGCAGCGAAAGGAGGAAAGTAGCAATGCCGAGAAGAACAACCAACCTTGACGCCCCGTATCAGTCAATTACCGCTGCGAGCCGTCTCACCGGCCTTGCACAAGGTTTCATCCGCGCCGGATGCAAAGCGGGTACCATTCCGCATGTGATGTGCGGCGGGGAATACCGGGTCTGTATGCCGTTATTCCTCAAATCTTTGGAGACTGAAAGCGCGGCCAACATGAAAGGAGCAAATACATGAACAAAAGAAAAGCCCGCCCCATCGTTGCAACGACGGGACAGGCAGCAGGAACAGCAGCTTATGACAGGGCAGCTATTTCCTGTTCGCATTCTACCACAGCGGCGGCTGGTCGTCAATTAGACATTTCCGGCCTGCTTTGCAGAGGGCAGGAACACGCCGTCACCCTCCGGGATTTGCGCAGCATGACCAGCCTTGACGGGCGTTCAATCCGGCTTGAGATCGAGCGAGCGCGTCGGGGCGGTATTCCCATCATCTCCGGGGCTTCCGGCTACTTCTTGCCCAAAAATCATACGGAGATCGACATTTTTGTGCGGTCAATGCTGGGTCGCGCCAGAGAAATCGAGATCACGGCGCGGGCTGTCAGAAGGTGCCGCCTTGACTGACCTTTTCGGAGAGGTTCGGCGGCGGGTATCGGCGCAGGACGCAGCCCGCCAATACGGGCTATCTTTCGACCGCCGGGGCTGGGCGCTATGCCCGTTCCATGATGACCGCCACGCTTCTATGTCGTTCAAGGACGGCCGGTTCCGGTGCTGGGTCTGCAACGTCGGGGGTGACGCTATCGACTTCACAGGCCGCCTGTTTGGCCTTGACGCAATGGGGGCAGTCCGGCGGCTGAATGCTGACTTTGGCCTGGCTTTACCCCTTGACCGGCAGCCCACGCGAGAAGAACAGCGAGCCGCCCGCCACCGTCAGGAGATAGCGGACGCACACAGAGCCTTTGAGGAATGGCGTGGCGCTTTTCAAAGGAGGCTTAACGCCGCCTTTAGAGTGGCACATATCGCCTTACAGCGGGGTGAGCCGTTCACGGAGCAGGAGGCCGCAGCCATTCGGATGCAAGCGACTGTCGAATATTACGCCGACGAGCTGACCGGCGGGACAGCGGAGGCGCAAGCCCAAATTTACCGCGGAAGGAGGACGCTTGATAAATGGATAGAGCCGATTTTGAACGACTGAGCGAAAGCGGAGCTTTTGCACCGGATGTTTTCAGTTCGTTTGGTTTTTACAGCGTCCCTGATCTGACAGAGGAAGAACGCCGACCGCCGGAATTCATCATCGATGGCATGATACCATGCGGCCTCACTTTCCTATCTGGCGCACCTAAAATCCGGAAATCGTTCATGGCCTTGCAGATGGCTACCGCTGTAGCCACGGGACAGCCGTTTCTAGGCCATGACACCAGGAAATGCGATGTGGCTTACCTTGACCTCGAGGGCAGCAAGAGCCGCATTTCCTTCCGTGCGGAGCGGATGTCAACAAAGATTCCGCGCAACGTCTTTGTAACAAACTCCATAACTGAGCGGCTGGCAGATGGACTTGTGGACAAACTCCGGCAGCTGCACCGGGAACGCCCGTCTATCCGATTCATTATCGTGGACACCTTTTCCCGGGCGCGGGGCAATGTGAGGGTCAGCGGCGCGAATGCTTATGATGCTGATGTCTCATTGCTGGAGCCTGTACAGCGCATGGCGCTTGAAGAAAATATTGCTGTGCTGTTTGTGCACCACGACAAGAAAGGCGCGGGGCTTGCGTCAGACTCGTTCGAACGCTTGTCCGGCACTATGGGAATTTCTGGTAGCGCGGACTGTGTCGTCACCCTTGTGGCAGATGGCAAGCGCTTCGATGGGCGGGCAACGATGGAGTTCACCCCGAGAGACGCAAAGGGTGGAGAAATCAGCCTCGCCTTTGATGAAACCTGTGGCGAGTGGCAGCAGGTCATGGAATCAAAACCCGACCTGCGGGGGAATCCTCTGTGTGCCTGGATAATCGAACACGCGCCGGAGCGGCAGCAGGAGGGTAAAACATTCAGCTATGACACCCTGGTTAAATCGGCTTACGGATGCTTCGTTTCTGACCCCGGGGCAGAAGTTCGGAAGCAACTGCTCCCCCGGAAAGAGGAACTATTTTCCCGGTACGGTATCGGTATCCAAATGGGCGTCAAGTCAAACGGGGCAAGGGGTATCCGCGTGATAAATCTGCTGTAACGCGGTGTCCCTGCGTCCCTCTAGGAGGGACACCCTAGCGGGAGAATTGTTTTTGTCTTCGCCCCTGAGGGAGACACACGCCGCCCCTCTAGGAGGGACGCAGGGACGGGGGTATTCTGGAAGGAGGTGTTTTTTTGAGTGGAAGCAGTTCAGCCCGTAAAGGGGCAAACGGTGAGCGGGAATTGGCCGCCGTACTCCGTGAATACAGGTACAACGTCGAGTGCGGCGGGTCTATGTCCTTCGGCGAGGTTCCAGACCTTACGGGCTTACCCGGCGTACATATCGAGTGCAAGAGAGTGGAACGGCTGAACGTGTCGGAGGCCATGAAGCAGGCGCAACGGGACAGCGAACTCTTCAAGGACGGAGCACCCGCGGTGTTCCACCGCCGCAGCCGCGAAAGCTGGCTTGTAACTATGCGGCTTGCTGATTGGATGGACCTATACCGCGCGCGTGATACCGTGTCAATAAATCCATAGGAGTTTTGCGGAGCTATATAAAAGCGATGGAAGGAGGAATAAAACATGGGAACTACACCGCTCAAAGCCATTCGGAGGAAATGCCTAGATTGCTGTTGTGGCAGCTCTAGCGAAGTGAAGCTATGCACCGTTGATCAATGCGCCCTCTGGCCGTATCGGTTCGGGCGGAATCCGAACAGGCAGCGGGAGCCAACACCCGCACAGCTTGAAGCCCTTAAAAATGGCCGTGTGCCGTTTGTCTCCGTGGACAAAGTGGGCATTTCGGGAAAATAACGCAGCGGGGAATATAAATACACCCCCACACAAAATATTTTTTAATCGGCGTGGCCGAAGAAAGGATTTTTGAATATGAACTACCAGCAGAAAATTTACAACACCGTCAACAGCTTCATTGAAATGATGGCCGATCTGGACGGAAAGGAACGGGAAATCAACAAGCAGGTACAGGCGGAAACCCTCGCACGTGTCACCGCAGACCAGCAGCGGGCAGCGTTGAAGGCACAGCGAGACGCTGCCTATGCGGGAACTGTCCAGAAAATCGAGCGTATCCGCGTCAGTCATGCGGAAGCCGTAGACCGGTGGAATACCCTTGACGGCTCCAAGCTTCACGCAGATGCGGAAATTCTGAAAATGGATATCCCCATGAATCCGGTGCAGTATCAGCAGCTTTGCGACAAGCACAAGGACAACAGTTTAATGCTTTCGCTTCTTTGTCAGTATGCCGACCGGCACAAAGAATCCGCCCTTTACGCTGACCGTCCCGCAGATGCCGCAACCCGTAAGACTGAGTTTAACGACTATGCCGCCCGCGCGGTCAATGTTTGCCGGGAGCCGCAGAGTATCCGCGCCGGGTTATTCCTCTCCAACAACGGCGTTCCCGCCTCCTGCGGTTACGAATACTAAAAAACATGGGAGCCGTCATGTGACGGCTCCCTGGTCTTTTTTTGGTGGAAATTTCTGGACTTTTCCGCACTTCCGGGAAGGCCGTTACGGCCTTACTGGCTTTTGTTATTCGGTAGGGTCTTTTTCTCCAATGCAAGCAAGCACATAATCACGCAAAACGGCGTTAGAGGTTTTACCCTGTCCTTTGCAGTAGTCCTTGAATTTTTCGGCCTGGTTTTTTTTGACCCTGCACGCCAGACTCGCAATGTTTTCTTTCTGATATTTCGCGGACGCTCTTTTCTGTGCTTCTGATGGTGCCATAGATTCACCTCCTTTTTTTATCCTCTTTTATCCTCTTTTATCCTCGCCTATTATATCATAAGTCAATATGATTAACCATGTACAAATTGTACAGAATATATAGTTAATCATTGTACATTATTCCATCTTGATATATGTTTAATCACAGATTATTATAGAGCCATATCAAGCAAAACAAGGAGGAATCATTTTATGAAAGCGAAAACGCCACGGGAGCAGCTCCAAGAAATAATCGAAGACATGTCAGTCAATGAACTGTATATCTTACTGGCCGCTTTTCGGTACTCCCAAGAACATCCGGACAAGACGCCGGAGGAATGCGTTATGTGGGCAAGAGGAGGAAATAACAATGGATGATCGCGAAATACTGAAAATGGGACTCATGAAGCTGCTGGATGAAATACCACTGGAACGGCTGAAAGCACTGTACATCAAAGCACTGGTAGCCAAAGCGTCGTGAATCCCGACGGAGGGCGTGGGGGTTTGTCCGGGGATTCCAGAAGTAAAGAAAGCGCCGTCCCAATTCGGGGCGGCGCTTTTTACAATCTGGGTTTGGCGTGGTATATTCTTTGGTGCAAGGCGGCGGGACGCCTTGCGCTGTCCCGGTTCATTTTTTGCCCACCTCAATACTTTGCTCAATACTTCTGCAAAATCGCGCAAAAATCCCGAATTTCATTTTTCCCCGGAAAGTTTGTAAAAGCATAGTAAAAAACCGCTCAAATCCATTGATTTAAGCGGTTTTTGTTGGAGCTGCTAGCCAGATTTGAACTGGCGACCTCATCCTTACCAAGGATGCGCTCTACCGACTGAGCTATAGCAGCATATTCATTTCTGCGTCCGTTTCACCCGGACAGCTTCACTATTATATAATAGAGTCTGCGAATTGTCAAGCTTTTTTTGCGAAAAAAGCAGGATTTTGCTTGCCGGAAGAAGCGCCTGCCGCCGCGTATGACGGCAGGCGTCTTTTCCTCATTTTTGTTAGGTTTACACCAGCTCGATGACTGCCATCTCAGCAGCATCTCCCCGGCGGGCGCCGGTGCGGGTCACTCTGGTGTAGCCGCCGTTGCGGTCAGCGTACTTGGGAGCGATCTCCTTGAACAGCTTGTTGGCAACGTCTTCCTTGGTGATGAAAGACAGCGCCTTACGATAAGCTGCCAGGTTGCCCTTCTTGCCCAGAGTAATCATTTTCTCAACCACAGGCTGGACTTCCTTGGCACGATAGAAGGTGGTCTCCATCTTGCCATTGGCCAGCAGGTCGGTTACCTGCTGACGCAGCAGGGCCTTTCTCTGTGCGCTGGTTTTACCCAGCTTACGAGTGCCGAACATGAACGTTTCCTCCTTTTTTGAAAGGTATCTCGATACTTAACTCAGGTGTTGCTGCCAGAATCCTCGCTGGCCAGGGACAGACCCATCATCTCCAGCTTCTTCTGAACCTCGTCCAGGGACTTCTTGCCCATGTTGCGAACCTTCATCATGTCCTCGCCGGTCTTGTTGATCAGGTCGGCGACAGTGTTGATGTTGGCGCGCTTCAGGCAGTTGAAGCTGCGGACAGACAGATCCAGCTCATCAATGGTCATGGAAAGCTTGGCGTCGGGGCGGTCAGCGGTCTTCTCCACAACGGTGGAGGAGGTGCTGACGGAATCGGACAGGTTGGTGAAAACCGTCAGATGATCGCTCAGGATCTTGGCGCCCAAAGACACGGCGTCCTTGGCAGTGATGGTGGAATCCGTCCAGACCTCAAGGGTCAGCTTGTCGAAATCGGTCTTGTCGCCGACTCGAGTCGGCTCCACCGTGTAATTCACCTTGGTAACGGGCGAATAGATGGAGTCAATGGGAATCACGCCGATGACGGTCTGGGGCGTCTTGTTCCGGTCAGAGGAAACATAGCCGCGGCCCTGTGCCATGGTGATCTCCATATTAAACGTGGCATCCTCGCCCAGGGTGCAGATGTGCAGCTCCGGGTTCAGGATCTCAACCTCGGCATCGGCCTTGATATCGCCGGCAGTGACCTCACAGGGGCCGACCGCGTCGATATGCACAGTCTTGACGCCTGCGCAGTGCAGCTTCGGGGTGATCCGCTTGACGTTCAGGACGATCTCCGTCACATCCTCGGTGACGCCGGGGATGGTGGAGAACTCATGCTGCACGCCCTGGATCTTCACAGAGGTGGCCGCGAAGCCCGGCAGACTGCTCAGCAGAATGCGGCGCAGGGAGTTGCCCAAAGTCATGCCGTAACCGCGCTCCAGAGGCTCCACCACATACTTGCCGTAAGAGGGATCCTCAGGGGCATCAAGACAGGTGATACGGGGCTTTTCAATTTCTACCATGAATCAAAACCCTCCTTAATGGTATGGGGAGAAAAACTCCCCACATAACAATGATGCGTACTATAGGGGGGATGGCATTACTTGGAGTACAACTCGACGATGAGATGCACAGCGATATCGAAGTCGATATCTGCCTTGGTGGGCAGAGCAATAACCTTACCCTGGAGGGTGTTCTTATCACGATCCAGCCACTTGGGGGCAGCAACGAAAGCATCGTCTTCCTTCAGCTTCTTGAAGAAGGCGTTGGAGGAGGCTTTCTCGGAAACCGCGACCACATCGCCGACCTTGATCAGGTAGCTGGGGATGTTGACGTGGTTGCCGTTGACGGTGAAGTGGCCGTGGTTCACCAGCTGGCGAGCCTGACGGCGGGTATTGGCGAAGCCCAGACGGTACACGACATTGTCCAGCCGGCGCTCGCAGTAGGTCAGCAGCACCTCACCGGTGTTGCCCTCGGCGCGGGCGGCCTTGTCGTAGTAGTTCCGGAACTGCTTCTCCTGGATACCGTAAACAAATTTGACCTTCTGCTTCTCGGTCAGCTGAGTGGCGTACTCAGACTTCTTCGCTCTTCTCTGGCCGCCGGGGTTCTTGTTGGAAGTCTTGTTGTAACCCATCGCGGCAGGAGAAACGCCCAGCGTTCTGCAACGCTTCAGCACGGGCTGCATATTCTTAGCCATAACGCAAATTCCTCCTATACCTTAATCAGACACGACGTCTCTTGGGAGGACGGCAGCCATTGTGAGGAATGGGAGTCACGTCCTTGATCATAACGACTTCCAGGCCGGCAGTCTGCAGGGCGCGGATTGCAGCCTCACGTCCCTGACCGGGGCCCTTCACATAGACCTCAACGGTCTTCAGGCCATGCTCCATCGCAGCCTTGGCAGCGGTCTCAGCCGCGGTCTGGGCAGCGAAGGGAGTGGACTTCTTGGAACCACGGAAGCCCAGTCCGCCGGAGGAAGCCCAGGACAGGGCATTGCCTTCCAGGTCGGTGATGGTGACCATGGTGTTGTTGAAAGAGGAACGGATATGTGCCGCACCCTTTTCTACATTCTTGCGCTCGCGACGGCGCTTGATAACCTTCTTAGCAGCAGCTTTAGCAGCCATTTACATATCCCTCCTTACTTCTTCTTGTTCGCAATGGTCTTCTTGGGACCCTTGCGGGTACGGGCGTTGGTCTTCGTCCGCTGGCCGTGCACAGGCAGGCCGCGGCGATGACGCATGCCACGATAGCAGCCGATCTCACTCAGCCGCTTGATGTTCATAGCGGTCTCCCGGCGCAGGTCGCCTTCGATGATATAGTGATGCTCGATCGCATCACGCAGCTTGGCTTCCTGTTCCTCGGTCAGGTCCTTGACGCGGATATCGGGGTCGATACCGGTCACTTCCAGAACCTTGGCTGCACGGGCGGGGCCGATGCCATAGATATAGGTCAGAGCAACTTCGATCCGCTTGTCGCGGGGAAGATCAATACCAGAAATACGTGCCATATTCTTTCAGCACCTCCTATTAGCCTTGTCTCTGCTTGTGCTTGGGGTTTTCGCAAATTACCATAACGCGACCCTTGCGCTTGATGATCTTACACTTTTCGCACATGGGTTTAACGGACGGTCTTACCTTCATACTGTTTAACCTCCATATGAGAATGTCTTCTCTGAATTTACTTGCTTCTCCAGGTGATCCGGCCTTGGGTCAGATCATACGGAGACATTTGAACGGTTACTTTGTCACCGGGCAAGATCTTAATGAAATTCATTCTGAGCTTGCCGGAAATGTGTGCCAGAATGGTGTGTCCGTTGCCGATGTCAACTTTGAACATAGCGTTCGGCAAAGCATCCGTTACGATGCCCTCAATCTCGATTACGTCGTCTTTCGCCAAGTTATTACCCTCCCAGGTTATTCGCTTGCATTTCCCTGGCGAGGAACGCCAGGTCTCTTCGTAATTCGCTGTTGAGCACTTTGTCGCCGGACAGGATCTTGCCGGCAACTCTGGTCTCAGAGCGAAGGACTTTTTTCGTGTGCTTCCGTTTTTTCCGCTTGGGTCTCTCTATGGTGCGGTCTTTCCCGTTGGCCAGGAACAGGTAAACAGGATCTGCGTCTATTACGTAAAACCATTCGCCCTGATCCCGTCCGGCGGTTGACATCACCACGTCCGAAATCTGAATGTCTGGCAAATCGGAGTCCATAGATCAAAGTCCTTCGGTGACGGTGAGTATTTCCGGCTCGCCGTCGGTGATGAGTACAGTATTTTCATAGTGAGCCGAGAGCTTTCCGTCGGCGGTCACCGTGGTCCAGCCGTCCTTGAGAACACGGACCTCATAGGTGCCCACGTTCACCATCGGCTCTACCGCGATGGTCATGCCGGGGAGCAGCCTTGGCCCCCGGCCGGGATTTCCGAAATTCGGAACTTCCGGCTCCTCATGCAGGTTGCGCCCTACGCCGTGACCTACGAAGGAACGCACAACTGCAAAACCGTTAGACTCCACATACGTTTGAACCGCGTGGGAGATATCTTGCACACGCATGCCCTTTTTGGCGAACCGGATGCCCTCGAAAAAGGACTGCCGGGTCACGTCAATGAGCTTCTGCGCTTCGGTGCTGATGCTGCCGCAGGCATAGGTTGCAGCGCAATCGCCATGAAATCCCTTATAGTACGCGCCCACGTCCACCGACACGATGTCCCCGTCTTTCAGGATGTAATGTCCCGGAATCCCGTGGATGACCGTGCTGTTGACGCTGATGCACGCGCTGGCAGGATAGCCGCTGTAGTTCAGGAACGACGGTTTCGCGCCCTGAGAGACGATATAATCGTGAACGGCCTGATCAATTGCCTTTGTCGATACGCCGGGTCTTACCATTTCCCCTGCCAAAGCACGGGCTGCCGCGGTAATTTTGCAGGCCTCGCGCATCGCTTCCAGCTCATGTTCATTTTTGATTGCAATCATGCCTTTGCCCCTATCGCCTTGAGGATATCCTCATTGGCACCTTCAATGGACTGGCTTCCGTTGACCGTGCGGAGTCTGCCCAGCTTGCCGTAGAAATCCTTCAGGACTTCGGTGGAAGCATGGTAGACCTCCAGGCGCTTGCGCACCGTTTCCGGCGCGTCGTCCTTGCGGACGATCAGCTCGCTGCCGCAGGCATCGCAGATGCCGTCCCTCTTGGGAGGATTGGCGACGATGTGATAGCTGGCGCCGCACTTGGGGCAGACACGCCGCCCGGTCATCCGGCTCTCGATCTCGCTGTCGTCAACCTCGATGGAAATGACATGGTCGATGCGGACGCCCTTGGCTTCCAGGGCTTCCGCCTGAGCCAGCGTGCGGGGCACGCCGTCCAGAATGAAGCCCTTCGCGCAGTCGCTCTGAGCCACCCGGTCGGCTACGATGCCGAGGATCAGCTCATCGGGAACCAACGCGCCTTCGTCCATGTACTGCTTGGCCTTTTTTCCCAGCTCCGTGCCGTTGGCCATGGCCTCACGGAGCATGTTCCCGGTAGAGATGGCGGGAATGGAGAGCTTCTTAACAAGAAGCTCTGCTTGTGTTCCCTTCCCGGCGCCGGGAGCGCCCAGTAGAATGAGATTCATCCTGCCATACCTCCTGCTTAGTCCAGGAAGCCTTTGTAGTGCCGCATCAGCATCTGTGCCTCCAGCGCCTTCACCGTCTCAAGGGCAACGCCCACAACGATGATGACGGAGGTGCCGCCGATGGCCAGGTTCTTAACGCCTTCCATCAGGTTGCCCGCGATAATGGGCAGCAGGGCGACAATGCCGAGATATACGGAACCAAAGACGATGATCTTGTTAATGACCTTCTGGATGAAGTCGGCGGTGGGCTTGCCGGGACGGAAGCCCGGGATGAAGCCGCCGTTGGACTTCAGGTTGTTGGAAATCTCCACGGTATCGTACTGAATGGTGGAGTAGAACCAGCTGAAGAAGAAGATCATGATGAAGTAGATCACTGCGTAGATCCAACTGGAGGAGCTCCAGACGTGGTCATACCACCAGCCGCTGGTCTTGCCGGTAAAGGCACAGATGGTAGCGGGCAGGCTGCAGATGGACTGGGCAAAGATGATAGGCATAACGCCGGACATTGCCACCTTGATGGGCAGGTTGGTGTTCTGGCCGCCGTAGACCTTCCGGCCTACAACCCGCTTGGCATACTGAATGGGGATGCGGCGCTCGGCGTCATTGATGAAGACAATGAACAGCACGAGAGCGACGATGCCCACCAGCACGATGAGGATCTGCCACCAGACCAGAGTCGCCAGAGTGCCGACCATCCCGGGGATGCTGGAGATGATGTTGGCAAACAGAATCATGGAGATACCGTTGCCGATACCGAATTCCGTGATCTGCTCGCCCAGCCACATGACCAGAGCGGAGCCGGCGGTGAACGCCAGAATGATAACCAGCGCGGGCAGGAAGCCCTCGGAGGTGATGATGGAGATCTGAGAAGAGTAGTTGCGCAGCATCATGTAGTACGCCCAGCCCATCAGCAGGCCAAGGCCGACCGTGGTGTAGCGAGTGATGCGCTCAATCTTCTTCTTGCCATCCTCGCCGCCCTCCTTCGCCATCCGCTCCAGAGCGGGGATGGCGACGGTCAGCAGCTGGATGATGATGGAGGCGTTAATGTAGGGCTGAATGCCCAATGCAAGCACGGTGGCGCGGGAAAACGCGCTGCCGGACATGGCATTGTACAGGCCCAGGATAGTACTGGACAGAACGCTGTCGAAGTAATTCGCCAGAGTGGTCACGTCAATGAACGGAACCGGAATGACGCTGCCCAAACGGTAAATCAGCAGAATGAACAGGGTGAAGAGGAGCTTCTTCCGCAGTTCAGGAATCTTCCAGGCATTCTTGAGTGTCTGCAGCACTTATACCACCTCGGCCTTTCCGCCTGCCTGCTCAATCTTTTCCTTGGCAGACTCAGAGAAAGCCGCGGCCTTAACGGTAACCTTCTTGGTCAGAGTGCCGTTGGACAGCACCTTCAGGCCATAGGGGCAGGCGGAAATCACGCCGGCCTCGATCAGAGCGGCTGCATCCACAACTGCGCCGTCCTCAAAGCAGTTCAGCGCAGCAACGTTGACGGCAGTCAGCGGCTTTGCATGGATGTTGTGGAAACCGCGCTTGGGGACACGGCGAGCCAGAGGCATCTGGCCGCCTTCAAAACCCACGCGAACCTTGCCGCCGGAGCGGGCCTTCTGACCCTTGTGGCCACGGCCGCCGGTCTTGCCGTTGCCGGAGCCGGTACCGCGACCCTTACGCTTGCCCACCTGGGTGGAGCCAGCAACAGGAGAAAGTTCATGAAGCTTCATTATTCTTCCCCTCCTTATTCAACTTCGGTGACCTGCAGCAGATAGCCGATCTTGGCGATCTTGCCCCGGGTCTGGGTGTTGTCCGGCTGGATGGTCACCTGGCCGATCTTGCGCAGACCCAGGCTCTCAGCAGTAGCGATGTGCTTTTCCAGACGGCCGTTCAGGCTCTTAACAAGCTTAATTTTCAGGTTTGCCATGTTAATTGCCCTCCTTAACCTACGATTTGCTCTACGCTCTTACCACGGATAGCAGCAACCTGCTCGGGGGAACGCAGGGAAGTCAGACCAGCCATAGTGGCCTTGACAACGTTCTGGGGATTGTTGGAACGCAGGCACTTGGCGCAGATGTTCTTGATGCCAACAGCCTCCATAACGGCACGGACAGCGCCGCCGGCGATAACGCCGGTGCCCTCGGGAGCGGGCTTCAGCAGAACGGTACCGGCGCCGAAGATGCCGATGGTGTCATGGGGAATGGTGGTGCCGGCCAGAGAAATCTTGACCATGTTCTTCTTGGCATCGGCGATGCCCTTCAGAATGGCCTCGGAGACTTCCGCAGCCTTGCCCAGGCCGTAACCCACGGTACCCTTGCCGTCGCCAACAACAACCAGAGCGGAGAACTTCATGACACGGCCGCCCTTAACGGTCTTGCTGACACGGTTCAGGTAAACGACCTTCTCAATGAGCTCAGGAGCATCATTGTTCGTCTTATTATAAGCCATTATCTTTCCTCCTCACTCTTAGAACTTGAGTCCGGCTTCCCGGGCGCCATCGGCCAGAGCAGCGATACGGCCATGGTACACATAACCGCCGCGGTCGAAGACAACCTCTTCGATGCCCTTTTCCTTGGCACGCTCAGCCAGAACAGCGCCGACCTTCTTGGCAGCTTCGCAGTTGCCGGTAGCGCCCTCAAATTCCTTCTCCAGCGTATTGGCGGAAACCAGAGTCACGCCATTGACGTCGTCGATGATCTGGGCGTAGATGTTCGCGTTGGAGCGGAACACGTTCAGACGGGGACGCTCAGGAGTGCCGGAGATCTTGCCACGAACGCGGACATGCCGATGCATGCGCATTGCTTTCTTATTGATCTTGCTAACCATTTCGGCACACCTCCATTACTTCTTGCCACCGGTCTTACCGACCTTACGGCGGATGACCTCAGTGGTATACTTGATGCCCTTGCCCTTGTAGGGTTCGGGGGGACGCTTGCCGCGGACTTCGGCGGCGAACTGACCGACGGTCTGCTTGTCGATGCCGTGGATGATGATCTTGTTGGGAGCGGGAACCTCAATGGTGATGCCGGGGATTTCATCCACGAAGACTTCGTGGGAGAAGCCCAGACGCATGACCAGCTGGTTGCCCTTCTTCTCGGCACGGTAGCCAACGCCGTTGACTTCCAGTTCCTTGCTGAAGCCCTTCTCAACACCCTCCACCATGTTGTGGATCAGGGTACGGGTCAGGCCGTGCAGGGACTTGTGCAGATGCTCATCATCGGGACGGTCAACGAGCAGCTCGTTGCCCTCGATCTTCAGGATCATGTCGGGATGGAACGCATGGGTCAGGGTACCCTTGGGTCCCTTCACGGTCACCACATTGCCCTCGGCAATGTCAACCGTAACGTTTGCCGGAATGATAACCGGCTTCTTACCAATTCTAGACATTTACGGAATCCTCCTTACCACACGAAAGCCAGGACTTCGCCGCCGACGTGGTTTTCGCGAGCCTTCTTGTCGGTCATAACGCCCTTGGAAGTGGAGACGATGGCGATACCCAGACCCTTGAGAACCTTGGGCAGCTCATCGGCGCCGGCGTAGATACGCAGGCCGGGCTTGGAAACGCGCTTCAGCCCGGAGAGGGCAGGCTGCTTCTTCGCCAGATACTTCAGGGTGATGTGAATGACGCCCTGGTTGCCGTTGTCCTGCACGGAGAAGGACTTGATGTAGCCCTCATCCAGCAGAATCTGGGCAATGGCCTTCTTCAGGTTGGAAGCGGGGACATCCACGGTTTCGTGCTTTGCGCAGTTCGCATTCCGGATACGGGTCAGCATATCTGCTACGGGATCGGTGATTTGCATGTTTATATCCTCCTTATAGAAGTTACGGGCTTTACCCGTGGAGACCCAAAGGTATCCGGGGAATGCGCTCCGCTAGGATCGCGGAGCCATCTTCCCGGGACTCTCTGGATCTTTTTCACATTTGGATTCGACCTTACCTTACCAGCTGGCCTTGCGGACACCGGGGATCTGACCCTTGTAGGCCAGCTCCCGGAAGCAGATACGGCATACGCCGTAATCCCGCAGGTAAGCGTGGGGTCTGCCGCAGATCTTGCAGCGGTTATAGCGGCGGCTGGAGAACTTGGGCTCAGCCTGCTGCTTCAGGATCATAGACTTTTTAGCCATTTATTGATTCCTCCTAAATCAAGCGGTGAAGGGAGCGCCCAGAAGCGTCAGCAGCTCCTTGGCCTCTTCGTCGGTGGAAGCGGTGGTGCAGATGCAGATGTCCATACCACGGATCTTGTCCACCTTGTCATACTCGATCTCAGGGAAAATCAGCTGCTCCTTCAGACCGAAGGCGTAGTTGCCGCGGCCGTCGAAGGAATTGGGGTTGATGCCCCGGAAGTCACGGACACGGGGCAGCGCCACGCTGAACAGACGGTCCAGGAACTCGTACATCTTGTCGCCCCGGAGGGTGACCTTCACGCCGACGGTCTCGCCTTCACGCACCTTGAAGTTTGCCACGCTCTTGCGTGCCTTGCAGGTGATGGGCTTCTGGCCGGTGATGGTGGCGATGTCCTTGCAGATGGCTTCGATTTCCTTGGCGTTGTTCTTGCTTTCGCCGCAGCCGACATTCACGATGACCTTGTCCAGCTTGGGGATTTGCATAACGCTCTTGTAGCCGAACTTCTTGTTCAGAGCGGGAGCGATCTCGGCGACATATCTTTCTTTCATTCTGCTAGCCATGAAATTACTCTCCTCTCATCAGATTTCGGCGCCGCACTTGCGGCAGATGCGGACCTTCTTGTCGCCGTCCATCTTGTAGCCGACGCGAACGCCCTTGTTGCACTTCTCGCAGAACAGAGCCACCTTGCAGGAGCGGATGGGGGTCTCGCGCTTGACGATGCCGCCGGCCTCGCCCTGACGGCGGGGCTTGGTGTGGCAGGTGGCGACGTTGACCTTCTCCACGATGACCTTGTTCTCCTTGGGCATGGCCGTCAGGACCTTGCCCTTAACGCCCTTGTCCTTGCCGGACAGAACGATAACGGTATCATTCTTCTTAATGTTCATTTCTTCGGTTCCCCCTTAGATGACTTCGGGTGCCAGAGAGAGAATCTTCATGTAGTCTTTTTCTCTCAGCTCACGCGCCACCGGTCCAAAGATACGGGTACCCTTGGGGTTCTTGTCTTCCTTGATGATCACGGCCGCGTTCTCATCAAAGCGGACATAGCTGCCGTCCTCACGGCGGACGCCCCGCTTGGTACGGACGATAACCGCCTTGACGACCTCGCCCTTCTTCACAGTGCCGCCGGGAGCAGCTTTCCGAACGGAAGCCACGATCACATCGCCGATGTTGCCGTATTTCCGCTTGGAGCCGCCCAAAACGCGGATGCAGTGGATTTCCTTAGCGCCGGTGTTGTCGGCAACCTTCAGATAGCTTTCTTCCTGAATCATAAGTTTCCGACCTCCTTACTTCGCCTTTTCGATGATACGGACCAGTCTCCAGCGCTTGTCCTTGGACAGGGGACGGGTCTCCATGACCTCCACGGTGTCGCCGATGCCGCACTCGTTGTTCTCGTCGTGAGCCTTCAGCTTGTAGGTCCGCTTCATGGTCTTCTTGTACAGAGGATGCTGGACGCTATCCTCGATTGCAACCACAATGGTCTTGTCCATCTTATCGGAGACGACCTGACCGATTCTGGTTTTACGGAATGCTCTATTCTCAGTCATTTACGTTTCCTCCTCAGACGTTGGTCTCTTTCTCACGAATAATGGTCTTGATGCGGGCAATGTCCTTCTTGACAGCGGCGATCTGCATGGGGTTGTCCAGCTGGTTGGTCGCATGCTGCATTCTCAGCATGAACAGATCCTTCTTCAGCTCGTCAAGCTTCTTGTTCAGCTCTTCCGCGGACAGGTTCTTGATTTCCTTTGCCTTCATCATTATTCACCACCAATCTCAGTTTCGACTTCCTTGGTGATGATCCGGGTCTTGATGGGCAGCTTGTGCTGTGCCAGACGCAGAGCTTCGCGGGCAACGTCCTCCGTTACGCCGCCGATCTCAAACATCACCTTCTGATTCTTAACGACTGCGACCCAGCCTTCGGGAGCGCCTTTACCGGAACCCATACGGGTGCCCAGGCCCTTCTTGGAATAAGGCTTGTCGGGGAAGATCTTAATCCAGACCTTACCGCCACGCTTGGTATAACGGGTCATGGCGATACGGGCTGCTTCGATCTGGTTGCCGGTGATCCAGCCGGGCTCCAGAGCCTGGATGCCAAATTCACCGTAGCTAACCTTGTTACCGCGGGAGGCAGCGCCGGTCATACGGCCACGCTGAACCTTGCGGTACTTTGCTCTTTTCGGCATCAGCATTAGCGGTTTCCTCCTTCACGGTTGTAATTTCTTCTCTCGCCGCCCTGCCGACGGTCGCCGCCCTGACGGCGGTCGCCCTGCCGACGGTCACGACGCTCGCGGCGCTCACGGGGAGCGGGTTCGGGAGTCGCGGCACGCAGAGTGGTGTTCAGGACTTCGCCCTTGTAGATCCACACCTTCACGCCGATGCGGCCGTAGGTGGTGGCAGCCTCCGCGAAGCCGTACTCGATGTCGGCGCGGATGGTCTGCAGGGGGATGGTGCCCTCGTGGTAGCTCTCGGAGCGGGCGATTTCCGCGCCGCCCAGACGGCCGCCGCAGGTGACCTTGATGCCCTTGGCACCCAGGCGGGTGGCCTGCTGCATGGCCTTCTTCATGGCCCGGCGGAAGGAGATACGCTTCTCCAGCTGCTGGGCGATGTTCTCGGCAACCAGCTGGGCGTTCAGGTCGGGGGAGCGAACCTCAACGATGTTCAGGTTCACGCTCTTGCCGAGCTTGGCTTCCATTTCCTTGCGCAGGTTCTCGATTTCGGCGCCAGCCTTGCCGATGACGACACCGGGGCGGGAGCACCACAGGTTGATCTTGACCTTGCCATTGGAACGCTCGATCTCGATCTTAGCCACGCCGGCGGCGTACAGCTTGTTCTTCAGATACTTACGGATGTTGTAATCTTCGACGACCAGGTCACCGACCTTGTCCTCGCGGGCGTACCAGCGGGAATCCCAGTCCTTGATTACGCCAACCCGCAGTCCATGGGGATTAACTTTCTGTCCCATAGCTACCTCCTGATTAAGCCTTCTCGCTCACACCGATGGTGATGTGAGTGGTTCTCTTATTGATCCGTACAAAACCACGGCGGGATGCAATGCGGCCGCGCTTCAGGATGGGGCCGGGATTGGCAACGGCGGTGGAGACGTACAGATTGTCAGCGTTCATGCCGTGGTTGTGCTCAGCGTTGGCGACAGCGCTCTTCAGCAGCTTGGCCATAGGCTCGCAGGCTGCCTTGGAGATCTGGCTCAGGTAAGCAGTGGCGGTCTTGACGTCCTGACCACGGATCATATCACAAACCAGCTTGACCTTACGAGGAGACATACGGACAAATTTAACATATGCAAATGCTTCCATTTTCGTACCTCCTTACTTGGCGTTCGCGGTCTTGTTGCCGGAGTGGCCGCGGAAAGTCCGGGTGGGAACGAACTCACCCAGCTTGTGGCCGACCATATCTTCCGTGATATAGACGGGAACATGCTTCCGGCCGTCGTGAACGGCGATGGTGTGACCGACGAAGGAGGGGAAGATGGTGGAAGATCTGGACCAGGTCTTCAGAACCTTCTTGTCACCGGCCTTGTTCAGCTCCTCCACGCGCTTGTACAGCTCAGGAGCTACGAAAGGGCCCTTCTTGATACTTCTGCTCATTTCATTTCCTCCTTACTTGCTGTTTCTGCGCTTGACGATGAACTTGTTGGTGGGGTTCTTCGTCTTACGAGTCTTATAACCCATAGCAGGCTTGCCCCAGGGGGTAACAGGGCCGGGACGGCCGACAGGGGCGCGGCCCTCACCACCACCGTGAGGATGGTCGTTGGGGTTCATGACGGAGCCGCGGACGGTGGGACGGATACCCATGTGACGGGTACGGCCGGCCTTACCGATGTGGACGTTCTCGTGATCCAGGTTGCCCACCTGACCGATGCAGGCAGTGCAGTTGGTGTGAACGTAGCGGACTTCGCCGGAGGGCAGACGAATCTGCGCCAGCTCGCCTTCCTTGGCCATCAGCTGCGCGGCGGTACCGGCGGAGCGAACCAGCTGAGCGCCGTGACCGGGCTGCAGCTCCACATTGTGGATCACGGTACCGACGGGAATGTTGGCGATGGGCAGGCAGTTGCCGGGCTTGATATCGGCGCCGGCGGAGGAAAGAACCTGATCGCCCACATTCAGGCCGTAGGGAGCCAGGATGTAGCTCAGGGTGCCGTCCTCGTACTTGATCAGCGCGATGAAAGCGGAGCGGTTGGGATCGTACTCGATGCGCTGCACGGTAGCGCTCATATCGGTCTTCAGACGCTTGAAGTCGATGACGCGGTACTTGCGCTTGTTGCCGCCGCCGCGATGGCGGACGGTGATGTGACCGTAGCTGTTGCGACCTGCGTTCTTCTTGAGGGTCTCAACCAGGCTACGCTCAGGTTTTGCCTTCTTATCAACACCGTCGAAAGCGGAAACAGTCATGTTTCTGCGGGCGGGGGTGTAAGGCTTGAAAGTCTTAATAGCCATTTGCGTTTCTCTCCTTTATTGAGATTTGGTTTAGACCATACCCTCGAAGAACTCGATGGTCTTGGAGTCGGCGGTCAGGGTGACGACAGCCTTCTTGTAGGCGGCCTGCTTGCCGGCGGGATAAGCGCCGGTGCGCTTGACCTTGCCCTGCATACGGACGGTGTTGACCTTCGCGACCTTCACGCCGAAAACCTGCTCGATTGCGGCCTTGATCTCGGTCTTGTTGGCGTTCACGTCCACCATAAAAACGTACTTCTTGTCAGCGACAGACTCCATGGACTGCTCGGTGATGACAGGTCTTCTGATGATATCGTAAGCGTTCATTATGCGAATACCTCCTCAATCGTGGCCAGAGCTGCCTTGTCAACCACCAGCTTGGTGGCGTTCAGCACGTCGTAAACGTTCAGCACGCCGGCGAAGGTGACTTCGCAGCCGGGGATGTTGCGGCCGGACTTTACCACGTTCTGGTCGGCGGCGGCGGTGACGACCAGGGTCTTGCCTTCGCAGCCGACGGCCTTCAGGAACTTGGCAAACTCAGAGGTCTTGGGGGCGTCCATCTTGATGGCGTCGATGACCACGATATTTGCCTCGGAAGCCTTGGCGCTCAGGACGCTCTTCAGCGCCAGGCGCTTGGCCTTCTTATTCAGGGTGTAGCTGTAGGAGCGGGGCTTGGGGGCGAACACGATGCCGCCGTGGGTCCACTGGGGAGCGCGGGTGCTGCCCTGGCGGGCCCGACCGGTGCCCTTCTGACGCCAGGGCTTACGGCCGCCGCCGGAAACCTCAGCGCGGGTCAGAGCGCTCTGGGTGCCCTGACGCTTGTTGGCCAGATGGTTCTTGACAGCGTCATGAACCACAGACTCATTGGGGGTGATGCCGAAAACTGCTTCGGAGAGTTCGATCTCGCCAACCAGCTTGCCGGACATATCATAAACATTGGTCTTAAGCATGATTTAAGATCTCCTTTCCTTAGCCTCTTGCGGAAGCCTTCTGGGGATTTCTGCCGGAAGCCTTCTGCGGGTTCTTGCTGATGCCGAGCTCGACATTCTTGACCTTGTTGTTCTTGACGGTGTTGCGGATGTAGACCAGACCGCCCTTGGGGCCGGGGATGGCGCCGCGGATGACAATCATGTTCAGCTCTGCGTCCACCTTCACAACGTCCAGGTTCTCGATGGTGACCTGCTCATTGCCCATCTGGCCGGCGCCGATCTTGCCGGGGAAGATACGGGACTGATGAGAGGATGCGCCCATGGAACCGGCATGACGGTGGACAGGGCCGCCGCCGTGGGTCATGGGGGTGCGGCCGGCGCCGTGGCGCTTCACAACGCCCTGGTAGCCGTGGCCTTTGCTGATGCCGGTAACGTCGATCTTGTCGCCGGCAGCGAAGGTGTCCGCCTTGACCTCGTCGCCGACGTTCATGTCGGCAGCGCCGTCCAGCTTGAACTCCTTCAGGTACTTCTTGGGGGCAACGCCGGCCTTCTTCAGGTGGCCTGCCTCCGGCTTGCTGAGCTTCTTCTCGGCGACGTCGCCAAAGCCCAGCTGGACGGCTGTGTAGCCGTCGGTCTCAACGGTCTTCTTCTGGGTAACGACGCAGGGGCCTGCTTCCACGACGGTCACAGGGATCACCTTGCCGCTCTCATCGAAGATCTGGGTCATACCCACTTTTTTGCCGATGATTGCTTTCTGCATGGTTTGGTTTCTCCTTTTTTATAGGTTATTGGTCGGCAGCCCATTGGGAGGCCAGCCGACATGACCCGTCCGCCCGATGCCAGACAGTGCGGGCTGCCATAACTTCGCTTGCGCGCCGTTACAGCTTTATCTCAATCTCAACGCCAGCGGGAAGATCCAGGCTCATCAGAGCCTCGACGGTCTTCTGGTTGGGGTTGAGGATATCGATCAGACGCTTGTGGGTTCTGCGCTCGAACTGCTCACGGGAGTCCTTGTACTTGTGGACAGCCCGAAGGATGGTGACGACTTCCTTCTTGGTGGGCAGCGGGATGGGGCCGGAAACCTGGGCGCCGTTGCGCTTTGCGGTCTCCACGATCTTTGCAGCGCTGGAGTCGATCAGCTGGTGATCGTAAGCCTTCAGCCGGATGCGGATCATCTGGTTTGCCATGTTTGTTTTCCTCCTTGAATTACGTACTCAGTTTGCGTAGTGTCTGGGTACGGTCGAACTACTGTTGTCCGCGCCGCCGTGCGTATCATTCCGAGCCACGAAAAATGGCCGACCGAGGCCGACCCTTCTTCCGTTCCCGGCGATATACGCCAGCGCTTCCAGAAGCAGTTCAGCCGCCCGATGACCGGACATACTCCGCGGAAGTTACCGTTTTTCAACGCAATCTCCCGCATCATCGCAGTGCACGCGCAGAATCTCCCTACACATGCCCGATTATGATACCATGTGCTGCCCCATTTGTCAAGAACTTTTTCAGAATTTTTCACGAAGTTTTGTATTTATTTTCGGTGAAAACAGAGAATTCCTGCGTCCCTCGTAAGTATCCTTATCCGAGCATCGTTCCTGTTGCAATTTGGGAGAGCGAATGCTAAAATGAAGGAACCAGGGGGAATCAAAATGATAAAATACGACCGTCTGTGGCAGACCATGAAGCAGCGGGGTGTTTCCCAGTATGATCTTTATACCCATTATAATGTAAACCGTTCCCAGCTCAACCGGCTCCGGCACAATGAGAACGTGGAGATCAATACCATCGACAAACTCTGCAACATCCTGCAATGCCGCGTCGAGGACATCATGGAGCATTTCCCTGACGATAATCGGTTCTGAATTTGCAAAGAACTTCTTGCCATTTGATGGGTGATCGTAAAATAGTGAATGGAGCGTATCGGCACAGATACGCTCCATTTCTCATACATATAACGGGGCACAACCCCTTGGCTCTCCCTCTGGGAGAGCTGTCACCGCAGGTGACTGAGAG
>URBH01000002.1 GCA_900546075.1 uncultured Eubacteriales bacterium
TGGCCGGCGATGTTTTCAGCACGATGATCCGACTTTACGCAAAGCACCTCGATTTTTTAAAACAACAGGTCAGAGAAATGGATCGCAAGATCGCTGAGATCATGGATACCCTGGACACACCGATCACCGCCATCACCGGTATTATTGAAAAGAAAAATCCCAAGGCCCGCAAGGTTTTGGCTATCATTACTTACATCATTGTCATGGCTTTCTGCTGCATCGTCTGCTACTATTCCACCATGATGGTGATCAAGTACAACAATACCGGCTCTACCACCACCAACGTTCGTTGGATCAAGATGAGTTGGATTTTCTTCCAGATCCCCCTGAACTACGTTATTTATATTCTCTTTGAAATCGAAAAAATCTGGGGCGTTGCCGCCGGAAAGCGGGAGGTAAAGTAATATGCTGGTAATTGTTCTGCTGGTCAGCTTCTTCCTGTTGCTGTTCATTGGCGTCCCCATTTCTTTCGCCCTGTCCATTTCCTCCTTCACGGCGGTTATGACCACAGGCGCAATCCCCGTTATCAATCTGGTGCAGAAAACGTTCCGCGCCATCGACTCCTTCACCCTGCTGGCAATCCCCTTCTTCGTGTTTGCCGGTAACGTGATGGCCCGCGGCGGCGTTTCCAAGCGCCTGACCGATATGGCCGCAACGCTGGTGGGCCGGATGCCCGGCGGCCTTGCTCACGTGGCAACGCTGTCCTCCACCTTCTTTGGCGCGATCTCCGGTTCCGCCCCCGCTACTACTTCCGCTATCGGCGCTGTTATGGTGCCTGAGATGGAAAAGCGGAGCTACGATAAAGCCTTTACCGCTGCTGTGGTTGCCGCCTCCGGTACCATCGGTCTGATCATCCCCCCCAGCAACACCATGGTTATGTACGGCACTCTGGCCAATGCTTCCGTCGGTAAAATGTTCATCGGCGGCGTAGGACCCGGTCTGCTGATGACGGTAGTGATCATTGTAATCAACTACCTGATCTCCAAAAAGCGGGGTTACGCCGGCAGTGAGCATATCAGCGGCAAGCAGGTTGCTGAGGCGTTCAAAAACGGTATCTGGGCGCTGTTGATGCCCGTCATCATTCTGGGCGGCATTTATTCCGGCCTGTTCACCCCTACTGAAGCTGCCGCTATTGCCGTGTTCTATGGCATTATTGTCAGCGCCTTTGTGTACCGCAATATGGGCATGAAGGATTTCCTCCATGTGCTGTCCGCATCTGCTTCTTCTACCGCCTCTATTCTGTTCCTGGTGGCGAATGCTCATATTTTCAGCTACCTGCTGTCCAGTGAGCAGATTCCCCAGAAGCTGGCAATCCTGATGACCAGTCTCACCACCAATCCCACGATCATCATGTTCCTCATCATGATCGTCCTGCTGATTGCCGGCTGCTTCCTGGATAACGCTGTTGCCGTCATTCTGCTGACTCCTATCTTTGTCAATGTTGTTCAGGCAATGAACATCGATATCTGCTACTTTGGCGTGTTCCTGGTGTTCGTGCTGGCCATCGGTCAGGTTACGCCGCCTGTGGGCCTGTGCCTGTTTGTGGCCTGCGATATCGGCAAGGTTTCCATTGAGAAGGTCAGCCGCGAAGTTCTTCCCTATGTGGGCGGTCTGATTGTGACCGCAATTCTGCTGGTGCTTTTCCCCCAGATCGGCACTTGGCTGCCCAGCCTGACAAAGATGGCTTGACGGAACTGTAAGTTTGCCTCTAAAAGTTCCTTAAACGCAAACGGACCTGGCTTGTTATGCAAGCCAGGTCCGTTCATTTGTGTTTGAACTTGTGTTTATTAGATGGAGCGCAGCGTGTAGATTCTCCGTCTGCCAGAGTTTATATAAGGGCGTGGGTAGGAAACGGATGGCTATCCGTAGGGATTGGGTATCTCTTTTTGCAGCTTGAAAATACAGATATGCACCTTCGACCCAGCTGAAATCGTGGCAAATTCGTGGCAAATTGGGCAAATGTCAATAGGAAAGTGTAACAAAACGAAAAAATATTTTTAGACGGTCTGCAAATAGCCCTCAAACAGCTGCCCGGCAGAGGCCCAGCCCAGCAGTTGGCGGGGGTATCTGTTCAGCCAGCTTTCCACCGCCTCCACGTCTTTTTGGGTGACCTTATCAAAGTTTGTTCCCTTGGGGAACTTCCGCCGGATCATCTGGTTTTGTTTTTCGTTGCTTCCTCGCTCACTACTGCAGTATGGGTGACAGTAATATGTCCGGGTGCGCTTGCTCTCACAGCGTTTATATACGGACCGTTCGATCCCGATATAGTCCGCAAACTCGCTTCCGTTGTCCATGGTAATAGATTGGAATACCTGCGGGAAGCGGGTGCCCCATTTCCGTTCCATGGTGTCCAGCGCACGGACGACGCTGGCCGCGGATTTATCGCGGATCAGGCGGATCACCTCCATGCGGGTGACGCGCTCGGTCAGCACCAGGAGGCACTTATGCCCGCCCCTGCAGGAAACCACCAGATCCATTTCCCAGTGGCCGAACTCCTGGCGCCCGTCGATCTCCGGCGGGCGCTTTTCTATGCTCTCACCCTTTGGCTGCTGTTTCGCCCGCTGGACGTGCTTGGTTTTCTTCTTCCGCCGGGAACCCTTGAACGGCAGCGCCTTATTGGTCAGGCGGAGAAAAACGCCCTTGTCAATATAGGCATAAAGGGTTTGGCGGCAGATCCGCGTTTCAAAGCTGCCGTACTTTTCCGGGTTGTTCTCAATCTCATGCAGGGCTGCCTCCGGGCTGTAATTGTCGTCAGCAATCAGCGCCTCCAGGGTTTCGGCGTACCGGCGATCACTTCCAATTTTCAGGGGGCCGCCCTTGGCCGCCATGTTGGCCCGGTAGCGGGCTTGTGACCGCTCCGGTATGTACTCGGTCACTTCGATATAATCCGCGTTCATGTAGGTGTATGTCCCGCGTTTGATCTCGCGGCAGACGGTGGCGGCGCTGACGTGCAGGGCCGCGCCGATCTCGCGCATGGTGGCGCCCTCTTTTCTCATTCTGGCGATCTTGTTCCGGTCAAACTCCGTCAGGTGCTTATATCCTTTCATGCCCGTGCCCTCACTTTCAAAAAAATATGGACGGCGCGGTGCATACAGCACTCCACGCCGTCCTATTCTTTGCCCAGCAGCCAGTCCACGGAAACCTCCAGAACGTCCGCGATCACCACCACCTCAAAGTCAGCCACAAACCTGCCGCCGTTTTCGATCCTGCTTATCACGTCCCGCTCCACAATGACACCAGCCAGTTGCAGACGCCGGCAGAGATCAGACTGTGACAGCCGCGCCCGCAGGCGGGCCTCCCGGATCCGGTCACCGCATATATTTCTTTTCCCGTGGAAATCATACGCTTTCATGGGCAGCCCTCCAGGCGCGTGGTAATGTTCAGCAGTTTTCTTGATATTAACACATAGGTTTCCACGAACCCGTGTTAATAATCAGCACCGAAAAATATTGAACACTCTGGAGGGCAAACGCCGAAACGCCCCCGGCGCTGTGTGCGTCGGGGGCTTATGCTTTTTATTCTCCCAGGATCTCCGCCGCCAGGCTGTCCATAGCCTTTTCCATGAACTCGTTAAGGCTGAACCCAGCAGCTTCCGCCGCTTTCTGGTATCTCTCTTTTTTCCCTTTCTTCACAAACGGGTAAAGACGCTCATAATTCGCGGCGTTATACTTGTTCTTTGCCTTGGTCGCCGCCGTCCCTGTTTTCTTTTCCATGGGATCGCCTCCTTTTTCTGTATTGTATCAGATTATTTTAACTTACGCAAGTATATAATATATACAAACTCACGCAAGTATATTTGTGCAGTATTCCGTCTTGCTTTTTGTCTTACGCAAGTATATAATAATAATCAGAAAGGGGGTGGTTGATATGGCAAAGAAAAAACGCCGACGGCATAAGCCGACGGCGCAGCCCAACAGGTTGCAGGTCTTGGCGGACACAATCCTGGCGGGCACAATCTCCGGTCTGATTACAGCGGCAATCCTCAAATTGCTGAACTGGTAACAGACAGAGGGGCGGGGGGTAACCCCCGCACCCTCAATATAAACGAAACCCACTAAAATGTCAATAGGAGGGCAGCGCATGAAATACCTGCTTTTTGTGGCCATATTCGTGGCGGTTTATATTCCGGTTCGCTACGGGATCCGGCTGCTTCGTAAACTTTTCAATGGGAGGAAATGAGAATGGGGAAAATGGAAAAAGCGGCCCCGGCTGTTACGCTGGAGGTGGTCACGGTCCCGCTGGCTGACGGGCGGCGCGGTGTGGTGTTAGTCCTCACCGATGAATACAGCAGAAAAACAGTCATGCGGGCCATGCCTGCCAGTATGTGACCCGCAGAAGAACCCCGACGCCAGGGCGGCGCCGGGGTTCCTTTTTTATTCTGCTGCGGTGGCCTCCGCCGCGTCCGCCGGTTCCTCCAATGCGGGCGGCGTGGTTCCGCCGGTCTGCTCCGGCGTCCCGCTCGTTTTGCTCAAAACCAGCTTGGACAGCTTGGAAAAAACGTCTTTCGCATACAGCACATAGGCCGTCACCATGGCCAGGTTGGCGGCTGTTGCCACGTTGACCGTTTCGCCGTCAATGTCGATTGCCACAATATCGGGGTTCAGGCGTCCCGCTACATAGAAAGCGACGAAACAGGCGGCAATAATGATCCCCTTAATGACGCCGTTCCGGCATTTGATACGGTCGAAAGTACCGTCAAAAAGGGCGTTCAGGCTGCCCAGCACGACGTTGACAGCCACCAGAAGAACCAGGCCAATGGCCAGGCGGATAATAGTCTGTTCCATTTTTACCTCTCATTCCTGCCCAGTGCTGTCCTGGCCATTTTCGTGGCACCGCGGAAATGGGCAGCTTTCGCATTGGCTCCGATCACAGGGGATCGAACCGTCCCAGCGTACCAGGGCCACCAGCCAGGTGACCACAGCGGCCAGGGAAAGCACCCAGGCCAGCACCTTGAAAATAACCATTTCAGCACCTCCGGCAAAATTATTTGTTGATGGTGATAACCTGGCCCACATGGATCAGGTTCGGATTTTTGATCCCGTTGTCTGTTGCCAGCTTGGCCACGGTGGTGCCGTACTTCGCGGCGATACGGGAAAGGGTGTCCCCGGCCACAACGGTGTACTTGACGGCTCCGCCGGGCAGGCGGAGGACCTGGCCCACACGGATCAGGTTCGGGTTTTTAATGCCGTTGATCTCCACCAGTTTGGCCACGGTTGTGCCGTACTTCGCGGCGATACGGGAAAGGGTGTCGCCGCTCTTTACGGTGTATGTACCCGCCGCCTGGGTCGTCGGTTTCGTTGGCTTGTCCACCGTCCCGCCGGACGTACCGCCCAGTTTCCGGGCGATCATGTCAAAGTCCGGGGTAATGAAACCGCGGATATACCGCCCGTTCACTTTCATGGTGCGCTTGCCCACCTTGCCGCCGTTCATGTTTCCCTCTGTGACCACAAAGGTGCCGCCGCCCACCTTGGTGACAATGCCAATGTGATCCGGTGCGCCGGTGTTGTCGGTGGTGGCGTAGTTGGCCCCGTCCTGCCAGTCGTACACGCAGGCGTCGCCCACCTTGGGGGTGTATGCGTCGTTCTCCGTCCAGATCCCTTTTTTCTTGGCGATCTCGACGTACTTTCCCACGCCGCACTCCGTCCCGGTGTACTCCGCGATCCCTGCCTTGATGTACGCCGCGGAGGTCGTGGTGGCACAATGGGCGTCACCCACCTGTACGCGGTAACCTCTTGCCAGCGGCTTGTGGTTGTTGTAGATGTTCAGGATCTCCAGGTGCTTGGCGCTGCCTCTGGTTGCTCCATTCCATGCGTTGATAATGTCCGCAACCTTTTGGCGCAGTTCGTTTCCGGTCATAATGTTTATACCTCCTCACAGGCCCGCGTCCGGTGGTTCTCCGGTGCCCGCGGGCGGTTCCTCCGGGGCAGGCTGCGGCCCGCTCCCGCTCGTTCTGGCGGCCTCCGCCGCCGTGTCCTTGTTCGTCTTAATCCAGCCCATGACGCCGTTTTCCAGGCCGCACACGCCGAACACGCAGCCGGTCAGTGTGGCAGGCTCTGATCCGGTGTGCCAGAAAACCACCAGATCGGCCACCGTGTACGCCACCAGGAAAACCGCTTCCAGAACCAGGATCCTGTCCATGGTGCCCATTTTCTTTTTAGGCGGCTTCCGTTCCTGCCGCAGCGTCCGCAGACGCTTCCGCAGGTGCTTATACGCCAGCCGGGCCACGAAATAACCCAGGAGGGCACCGGCAGCCCACGCCGCCGCGGCCACAATAAAGATTTTCACGGCTTCCTCCCATTACAAAAAATCGTCCGTTTCCACGCACTCGCGGTAAACGTCCAGGATCCGCTCCGTGGTCACTCTGGTTTTGTTGTTCTTGAAATCCTTGTGATCCTTGCAATAGATTTCGTAGGCGTCAATATCGGCCAGGATCTGCTCAAAATGTTCCTGACTGTGCCGGGTGCCGTGTTTTACTTCGTCCCCGAACCGTAGGATCCGGTAACGGCAGTTTATGGCCTCCTGCTCTCCGTCCGCTTTCCTCATGGCCTGCACCTCGGTTTCCAGCCTGTCCACCTTGGCGATCACTTCGCTGTTGATCTTCCGCCCCAGCCAGGCCAGGAACTTGGAAACGGGGTTGATCTTCACCGGGGTAATTTCGATAAACACGGACACCAGCGCCACCACGGTGACGCCGCCAGCCAGCGCCTGGCCTATGCTCACGGTGGACAGCGTTTCAATTAGTTTTTGCACGGATCCACCTCCCCCATGGCGGTATCGTAGTCCCGCCGAACCGCCGCCATTTCCTCCTCATACCGGAGGGCGTCGCGCTGGCCCAGCTGCTCCGCCATGGCCTTGGTGATTTCGTTCTGGCGGTCAATGATCCCGCAGAGGTCCGCCACCAGCTTCATATAATCCATGGCAGCGTCACCTCCTCGCACCGATCAGCCCGGCGACGTGTTCCAGGTCTGCCATGTCCGCCTCAAAAAAGGCATGGCCCCACAGCCAGAAATCCGCATGATCCGGGTGGCGTAATTTCTGCGCCTCCGGGTCGCTCCACAGGAGATCCCAGCGCATTTGATGGCCGGCGTCTTTCCGCTCCAGCTTGGCCGTGATGGCGCCGATCAGGGCGCCGCGGGCTTTCCCGTTTCCGTCGTCATTTCGTGCAAAATAGCGGTGTGCGCTCTCGCTGGTGACCGCGCACAATGGGCGGCCATTATGTACCAGAAACCCGTCCACAGCGTCCACAGGCGTACCATACCGGAGGTTTACGGGGCCGTTGATACTCACAAACCGCGCTCTTTTTCTTACGATGTAGGCAGCGCCCACGGCTTACACCTCCGTCCACCCGTACACACCAGGCTCCCACACGTTGCTGTCCACAGTGCTGGTCCAATGCTTGCCATTGTGCGACACCTTGGCGTCCTTGCTGTATGCGTCATGTGCGCCAACCGGCTGGGACCATTCCGGCCATTCCTCCGCCGGATCGGAAACCGTCGTCCAAAGGCTTGCGGTTTTGTCCGGCGTCCAGTCCGCTTGTGACGTATGGGCCTGAACGCATTTATACAGCTTCCCGTCCGTATATCTGCGGATCTGGCCCACGGTATAGGCCACCGGCACCGCCCACGGCGCGAAAAGGTCCGCGTGTTCCGCCGCCGTTGTGGCGTCCACGCTTCCGGCCTCCGCCATTGTGACGAACACGATCCCCGTAGCGTCTGCCGCCTTGGCGATCTCCACTCCCGCGTCCGTTTCTTCCAGCATGACCGTGATTTCTGCCCCCGCCATGTCAGGGCGTCCCAGGAGGTGGTAAACGGTGCCGTTGTGCGCGATCCCCGTGGCCTCCGCCTCCGGGCACAGCACGAAACAGCCGTTTTCCGCCTGCTTGATGTAGTTGGGGGCCTCGGTCATGGCCACGGTCGCCCCGTCTTTTGTGATCTTGAACATGGTTTACACCTCCGTTTTGAAAATCGCATAAAATAGCCGCCGCAGTTTCAGCACCCTGCCGTGATCGTTGAAGTTCTCATAGTAGGAAATCGGTGTTTGCAGCCATTGGGCCACCTGCTCCACCGTCATTTCACCGCTGGCCACACGCGCCTGGAAAAGCCGCAGTTTCCGCCGCGCCCGCTTCATGCCGTCCCGGCAGCCGTGGATCTTCACGGCGCCGGTGTTCGTCACCTGAAACTTTGCTTTGCAGAACCGGAACGGTCTGGAGAACGGAACCACCTTTGACTTTCCGGCGTTGACCTGCAGGCCCATGGCCTCCGCGTGGCCGATCACGTCCGCCGCGGTCACCTCCGCCGCCTGTTTCGTCGGCAGAATGGTGTAATAGTCGTCCATGTAATGGGCAGCACCATGGATCGAAAGCTGGGCTTTGATCCGGTTGTCCAGGGAGGACGGCAGCGCCACCATTTCCTGCTGGCTTGGCTCCACGCCCAGCGGCATACCCACGCCGCCCGGCACAGCTGCCACCACCAGATCGGCCAACTGCCGCAGGTCCGGGTTTAGGATCATGCCCCGGTGCCGCTCATACAGCAGCGCGTGGGGCGCGTCCGGGAAAAAGTGGTGAAAATCCATCAGGAACAGGGCGCCCTCCAGGCCATGCTTGCGGTAATGGTCCCGCAGGTGCTTGGCCAGGCGTCTGTAATGGAAATGCAGGCCGCCGCCTTTCTGGCTGGCTTTGTTGTCGTAGATCATACTGGGCACATACAGCGGCACCAGCACCTTTTTGGTCAGAACCTTATAAACCTGCCGATCCTCAATGTGCGGCGCGTCTATTGGCCGAACCTTGCCCCGTTCTTTCAGGGTGAAATGGGCGGTTTTGCCCGGCTTCCATGTTCCATTTAGGATCTTGCGCCGGCGCTTGGCGGTGCCGGAAAACAGGTGCATTTCAAACCGCTGTGTGCTGGCTTTCCACCTCACGCCGTTGCAGCATTTCCGGCCATAGAAAAACATGGCCCGGTAACTGAAAACTTCCTCAATCGGCCCCAGGGCGTCGCTGCGGGCCTTTCGCTTTGCCTGCCGCCTTGTCTGGCGGCGTCTGTAACGCGCCTCGCGGCGCTGTTCGCTTGTCATAGAAAAGTATTCGCCCTCCGTACAGTTGTGGTGTTGGTGTGCGTCTAAACTGCTTCGATCCAGCGCATGAAACGGGGTTAGCACAATACCCCCGCCATGCAAGCAGCGTCCGCGCGGGATCATCAGCGGGCAGTTTCAGGCTTTCGCCAGGGAAGTATCTTTCCTTTTACATGGGTCCGGTTCACGTTCGTTACTGCATTTGACCCAGCTATGCAAAATCAGGGGGCCAGCGCCCAGGAATTGTTGGCGTTGTTATTGTTGGCGCTGCCGTCGGTGTTGACAAGGCAGAAATTGTTGCTGTTGCTCGAATTGACGGAACGGCACCACGCATTGGCCGCCGTCAGAGGGGAAAGCCGCCCTGCCTCCCGGCGCGTTTTCAAAGATACACCCATAAAAATGACTTATTTCCGCTTCCTGTCGCTCTCCAGGATATTCCGCAGCAGGGTGTCCTCCCGGTCTATCAGTTCGCCCAGGCTCTGCGCCATGCGGTCCAGCTTGTCCATGGCCTCCTTGGGTGGGACCGTCTTTCCGCTGGGCGCCGTAAAGCACCCTTGCGGGTTCTGGTACATAACCAGATAGGCGTGGGTCAGGCGCACGTCCAGCGCAGAGAGGGAGGCCAGCGCCTCCAGCAAATGCGCCTTGCGCTGGGCTTTGCGCTGTTCGTCCGACGGGTATATTTTGTTGGCCTTTTCGGTGTGGTCCATGACCTCACCGGCCAGCTGCGCGGTGCCCTCTGCAATCAGCCGGGAATAACGGGCGGAAAGCCGCGTCAAAAAGCCCACCGTTTCCACATAAATCTGGTTTGCGGTGTTCACATACTCCGCTTTGCTCACGGTCCGCTTTTCTTTCAGAACTGACATTCTTTCACCTCACGGGTTTTCTTTCTCTGTCCGGGTTTCCCGCCCACTTCCGTGGGCGGGATTTTGCCGGATATGCTGCGGCGATTAGACAAAAAAGCAGGGGGCCAGCGCCCAGGAACCGTAGGCGTAGTGATTGATGGCGCTGCCGTCGGTGCCGACAAGGCAGAAATCGCTGCTGTTGCTCGAATAGACGGAACGGCACCACGCATAGGCCGCCGTGCCGGTGGCGTTGTGCTTATAATGCACCTTGCTGTTTCCAGCCTTGTAATAGTCATACTGGGCCTGGTAATTCTTCTCCGCGCTGTTGGCGTAGGACCTGGCCCCGTGGTATTCAAACTCCGAAAGCAGCGGTAACAGATCCGTGGTGCTGGTGACATAGCTGGCGGTGTCACTTCCGCCGCCGGTGTTGTCGCTGTACTTGGTGGCCGGCTTCATAACCGCCCGGAGATCCGCCGGCAGGGCTGCCAGCAGGGTATTGGCCGCGGGGCTGGTGGCGCTGGCGCTGTTGCTGCCCAGCACGGTCTTTCTCATGTGGCTGTTATTCCACCCGCCGCTGTTCGTGTATGACGTGTTCATGGTAAAGGCGCCGGTGGTGCTGGTACTGTTTCCGTAATTGCCGTCTACCAGGCCCACCAGGGTGCCGTTGATCTTGCCAATCTGGAAATGGATCCGGTTGCTGCCCTCGCGGCTGGCGTTGTGGTTGAAACCCAGGATAAACACGGAAATGGCCAGATTGGAGAACGTCGTGGCGCCCACCTTGCCGTTGATCGTGATCCCCTTGGCGTCGCCCACGCTCCAGTAATTGGACCCCTTTCCGGCGTCGGACACGGCGCGGATCGTTGCCCAGCTGTTGGAGGCCAGCGTGTTGGAAATGCTGGTGACCGTCACCGGGGTGGTGGTCGTCTTGGTCACGCCGCCCTCGGAATAGCTGACAGTGACCGCCGTGGTGTTGGCTGTCATGGTGGTGGGGCTGCAGGTGTAGCCGGTGACGGTCTTTTTACTGCCGTCTGCCATGGTAGCGGTGACCACCATTCCCGCGCTGTTGAACGTTTCGCCGGTGAAATAGGAGGTTTTCGTGGGTGCGTGGGTCACCGCGATACTGGAAAGGTAGTTGCTCACGGTAATGGCCTGGGTGCAGGTCTTACTCACGCCGCCCTCTGCGTAGGTAATCGTGATCGTGGTATTAGACAGTCCCAGGGCGCCGGTGGGTGAATAGGTCCAGCCGGTCACCACGCGGGTGGCGTTGTCCGAATATTTAGCGGTAATCACCATTCCGGCGCTGCTGAACTTCTCCCCGTACTTGTAGGCGGTTTTCGCGGGTGCCGTCGTCACGGAAATGCTGGACAGGGTGCGGATCGTGATCGCCTGGGTGCAGGTCTTTGTGACGCCGTTTTCCGTGTAGGAGATCGTCACCGCCGTGTCCGTCTTGGAAAGGGCGCCGCTGGGGGTGTACGTCCAGCCCGTCACGGTCTTTTTGGTGCCGTTGGACATGGTGGCCTCAATCACCATTCCGGTGGCGTCGAAACTCTCACCGATGTAATACGCGGTTTTGTTGGGTGCGGTTTTCACGGAAATGCTGGACATTTCCAGGACCGTGACCGCCTGGGTGGTCGTGACTGTCACGCCTGCCCGCTGGTATTTGATCGTCACCGCCGTGGTGCTGGCTGCCATAACGGTGGGGCTGAACGTGCAGCCGTCGGTTACGTCCTCCGTGGTGCCGTCGGCATAGGTGGCTGTGACCACCAGGCCGGTGGGGTCGAATGTTTCCCCCACGTTGTAGGTGGTTTTCGTGGGTGCGTGGGTGACTGCCACGCTGGAGGTAATCACCAGATCCACGTTGTACTGCATGGCGCCGGTGACCTCCACCACGGCGCTGGCCGTGTGGCCGTTCAGGGTGGCGGTTACCTCCCAGGTGCCGGTGTTCTCCGGCAGGGAGAACTTGGTGGAACCCACGCCGTTCAGGGTGGTTTCTCCGTCCGTGCAAACCACCGCCGCGCCGGCGCAGGTCGTCACGTTGATACTGGCAGACTGGACGCCCAGGGCCTCCTTTAGCTTTTTCAGCGTGACCTTACGATTTTGCCCGTCAGCACCGGAGAAAAACGGAACCGTGTCCGTCAGGGCCATGGCGTTGCTTTCCGTCAGCACCTGGGTGGGCTGCTGGTAGTCCACGCCCGGCGTGGCCTTGGTCACGGTGTGGTTTCCCTTTGCGTCCTGGCCGCCTTTCAAAATGCCCTTGGCGGTGATCGTGTCCTGTTTCTTTTCCAGTTCTTTGTTGATCTTCTCAAACAGGGCATTATGGGCGTTCGCGTCCTTGTCGTGCTCCTCCAGGTCCGCCTCCGACACCAGCACCTGCGAACTGGACAGGGTGCAGGACACTGTGGAGGCGTCGCCCACGATAATGGGCACGGTAATGTTTTTTTCCACCGTTTCCACCGACGCCACGGGGATAAAGTCCGCCGTGTCATAGGCGTTTTGGTAGCAGTAAAGAATGTCGTGGCTGCGGTCATTGGGGTAATCGGGATCCGCCGCAAACACGCCGATCTCGCGCCAGTAAAAACCCTCCTCCAGTTCTGCGTTGGAGAAATGGCCGGACACGTCGGCGTACTGCTCCGCGTTGTTTTTCACCGCGGCGTCAATGGTCACCACGGCGCTGACAAGAGCCGTCATAGCGGAGATCGGACCGCTGATTGTGCCGTTGCCCAGTTGAATGGTTGTGAATTTGATCCCCTCACCGGCCATATTCCTGTAATACAGGTTTTTGCCGGCGTCTGTCAGTTTCGGGGCCTGAAACATGGCTGATAACCTCCTGTTACATAGTCGCCCTTTGCAGGGTGATAAAATCGCCCGTGTGGATCCAATGGCCCACGAATACCTCCGCCGGAGGTGTGGACAGATCCAACACGATTTCGTCCAGCCAGGCGGAAAGGCGCTTGACGGTGCCCAGCACCCGCTTGAACTCCTCCACGTCGTCCGACGTAATGGCCGGGTTCGTGGTGTATGCCTTAAAGTGATAGGGTTTCCCGCCGTATTCCCACCACTCGCTGATATGACCGGCCTGGAAAATGGTTTCAATGATCCGGTTCACCGCTGCCGGGGTGCCCATCTGTGCGTAAAACAGCAGGCTTTCCGCGATCAGGGTTCGCTTGACCTTAATGGAAAAGTTTTCGTCATAGGACGGGGTACGCAGTTCCACGGCCAGCAGATCCAGCACCTTTTCCGGCACAGCATAGATCGCCGCATAGGTGCGGGCGCCGTCGGCATAGGCCAGCAGCTTCTCCACCTGCCTGCCCACGGCGTAGGCAAGCGCCTGGATCTCCGGCTGCTCTGCCAGGTTCTCCGGCATAATGTCCGTGAAGCGGCTGCCGGAAAGTTTAATCATCTTCCAGCCCTCCATACGTCACGGTGGCCGATCCGGTCAATGCTGCCACCTTGGTGGCGGCCACCGCCGCGAACGTCGGCGCGGTCACGGTGACACGCTTGGCGCCTGCCTCCATGACCATGGCGGCCAGTTGCGACGGGTTCACGTCGCGGCCTATGGTGCGCTGCCAGGTTTTATATTCCTCCACGGCCTGGGCCACCGCCGCCTGGATTGCCACCGCTCTGGCGCTGTCGCTGCGGTTGATGTAATACGTCAGGTTAATGCTGTATGTGACCTCCTCCGGGGCTTTCACGGTCAGCTTGTCCGTCATGGGGCGGATCGTCTTGCCGGAGAGGTACGCCTGCAGGCCGGAGATCATGGCCGCGCCCGGCTTGGAACCGTCGGCCATGATGAAAACAATATCCACCTGGCCCGCTTCGTGGTCGCTGGTGGCCACCACGTCACCAATGGCGGCGTTGTACTTCTTGGCGTGGTACAGGTATCCGTCCTCCGGGCCTGCCGTAGAATAGGCGCCAGGGGCCAGGTAAACCCGCTCCGCCAGGCTTTCGTCGTTCTCCACGTCTGCGCCGCCCTCCGTGGTGTTCTGGTTCACGGCGCTGGTAATGTAGGGAACGGGATCCACGATGGTGGACACCTCGCCAGGCGCCAGTCCGTTGCCCGCGTTGCCTGTTGCGGTACACTCCGCCAGCACGTCCACCGTCAGGCTGCCCGCCGGGATCTCTGCGTACTCCATCGTGCTGAAATAAATGGAACCGCTGGAGGAAACCCTGGTGCCCGCCGGGATCGGTGTGGCCAGCGTCCTGGTGGCCGACGCGGTAAAGCGGATCGTGGTCGTGGCCGCCTTGGCCGGTTCTCTGGTAACGCCTTTCAGCAGCGCCAGATTGTCCAGGAACTCCGAATAGGAGTATTTCAAAAGGCTTTGCTTGCCCGCTCGGTCAACGTACTGCATGGCTTGGTAAATCTGCGCCGCCGCCGAATACAGGATCATGCGGTGGACAGAGGCGCGGCCCAGGGACACCTTGCTGCCCGTCGCTTGGAGCATGAACGCCTCAAAGTCTGCCACCATATCCCCGCGCACGTCGTCAATGGTCTTGTTGTCGATGAAAGACACGTCCGGGGTGTTCTGAATTGCGGAAATATCAGGCACTTGTTATCACCACCTTGGGAAAAAGTTTTCCGGTGTTGCCGCCGGTCCAGGTCACTTCCTGCACCCGCACCTCCGGTATGAATTTGGACACCTTTTCGGTGACCTCCGCCGTGTAAAGGCTCTTTGCGGCCTCTGGCGGCATATCCACAAAATCCATGTTCAGGCCGAAAGCCCGATCCAACGGCATGGTGCCCTCCCGTGTGGACAGCAGGAGGGCCAGCTGCCGATCCAGTTCTGCCAGCCAGTCCGCCGTGAACGTATATTCCAGTTGGAAATTGAAAAGGTCGTTTTCGTTCATGCGTATTCCTCCAGTGAAATGGTCAGGGTAGCCTTGGCCAATTCTCCGCGGCTGTAAACCTTGTCCCAGGCTTCACTCGATCCTGTAACGCGGAACGGACGGCGGCCCACCAGTCTGCCGCCGATCACCAGGTACTCCGCCGAACCTCTTTCCACCATGCGCTCCACCATGTCCAGGATCCGCCGCGGCTTCACGCCCAGGGCAGCGGACAGGTGAATGGTCAGGCTTATGGTCTGGAGGCCAGGCCCTAAAAACTCCGCTTTCGGCTTCACGCCTAAAACTTCGTGTTCGGTCCAGCGCCCGGAAACCTCGCGGCTCATGCTCTCAAAGGTCAAAACCCTGTTGTCGCTCACCTCAAAAATGATTTTGCGCCCCAGCGTTCCGATCATGTGTAAATCGCCTCCTTACGATGGCCCGGAGGTTCCGCCGCCCATGCTGTCCGTGTGGGTGTGGTTGTCCAGGGAAACCCCGCCGGCGGTCACGTCGCCGCTGACGGTCACGGTTCCGTCAATCACCAGCTTGGCGGCCTTGATGGTCATGGTGCCGTCCTTATAGCGGATCATGGCCTCACCCGGCGAACGGGCCAGGTCTTTGCGGTAAAGCCCTTTGGAACCCTCCGGGGGCTTGTTCTTTTCGCTCCACGGTCGTCCCAGGACCACGCCCGCCTCCGTGCCGTTGGAGAGGTGAAGCACCATAACCATGTCGTCCACCTCCGGCATGAAATACTCCGATGAAATCAGGGGAATGGGGGCGGTCACGGCGTCGTCCTTTTCGTGGTACACCACGCGGACCGTGCCCGCGGCGTAATCAACGGCTGAAATCTTTCCCAGCCGGATATTGTTTTCCATGCGTTCCTCCTCGCGTCATTCCTCCACCAGCGACATTTCCAGGTCCATGGTGTAGCCGCCGGATCCGCTGACGCTGTGGGTAATGGTGTCAATGTAATACTTGCCGGACAGCTTCCCCAGGCCCACCACCTGGACGCATTGGGAGGCCACCAGGGAGGCGTTTCCCACAATGGTGGCGGAAAGTTTGGTCTTTCCGTGGTTGGCCTTGGCCACCGCCGCCTTGATCTTCCGCTCCGCGTCGGCCTTGCTGTCGGCCTTGCCGCTCTGCTTTAGGATCCGGCTGCCCTTGCCCACGGTCACCTTGATTTCCTTTTCCGTGGCCGGGCTGGTGTATGTGAACTCTCCGCCGGTGTAGGTTCCGGCCTGATCCTGCTGCCATGACCAGGATTTCATACTGGACGGGGACAGCACCGCCGCCGCGCCCTTTTTCTTGTATGCCTCCCGGTCATACACCACGATCTTTTGGGCGTAGACTTTCATGGCCAGCCCGTAGGTGTTGCACAGGTTCATGTAAAATTCACAGTCGGTTTGTTCCGATTGCTCCACGCTCTTGATCGTGAACGGGTCGCCCTCCACGTCCCAGGCCAGCGCGATCCCGGCGCGGCCTGCGATCTCGGTTCCGATCTCCTTTATGGTCACGTTTTCCCAGGTCTTTGTCCGCTGGGTGGTGGTGAAACTGCTGTCCAGCGGCGTGGAGATTGCGGAAATGCTCCCGGAAACCGGCCAGCCGGAAAAACTGAAACTGTCCACGATAAAGAAACCGCACGGCAGGATCCGGTTGTCCCCGGAATACTGGCAGTTCAGCGCCCGGATCGTCGCGGCCAGGGTGTCACCGGCGACGGGGATCCATGCCCCCGTCCACCGGCGATCCCGGTCTTGCAGCGTAATGTCCAGGCTGTCCGCCTCTCCGCTTGCCGGATCCGTGTATGAAATATCCGTCACGAAACCGGAAATTTCCGCCGTGGCTGCGGTTCCGTTGTAAATCAGGTCTACATACGCCCGCCGTGTATTCATACCTTGCTCCTCCAGATCGGCAGGTCATTGGCCGCGGTCTGTTCCGGCGGGGCCGGGGTCTGGAGGACCACCCCGGCGTCAAACACGAACGTGTCCAGCAGCGGGAAATTGTTTTCCATCAGCCAGCCGGTGTATTCTTCGTCGCCGTACACCTCATAGGCGATTTTGTCCCATACGTCCCCCTGCTTGGTGGTGTAGGTGCTTTCCATGGTGTGGTCCTCCTCTTATGCCGGGCTGAATTGCTTGCGCTTCTCCTCGGCTTTCATCTGCCTATACAGTTTCTTGAACTCCGCGAAACTGATCCGCCCGGCCTCCTCGGCCTCCTCGCGGCTCGGCGTCCCGCCGTAGAAATTGAATACCGGGGAGAAAACGACGGTTTCACCGCCGCCGCCCGTTCCGCCGCCCGGTGTCGGCTTCGGCTTCGTCCATTCGTCCAGGAGGGCCGCCAGCTTGGACAGCGGCAGCACCGCCTCCGGCTCTCCGCCCTCACCGATCTGCGCCAGCGTGGGCGCCGTGGCAATACCACCGGCAGCCAGGGCGGGGATCGTCGGAATGTTAAAGCCCAGGGTTTTCCCGCCGACGCCCGGAACCCAGTCCGGGATTGTCACGGAAATGCTGTTGATCTTCTCCAGCACCCAGTTGATTGCGGAAATAACCCCGTTTATTGGGGCTTTCGCCAGGTTCACGATCATGCCAAACACGTTTCCGAAAATGGCCACGATATTGTCCCAGGCGGCGCTCCAGTTGCCTGCAAATACGTTCTGCACAAAGTCAATGATATTGGCAAAAATGGCCTTGACGTTTTCCCAGGCCGCCGAAACACTTTCCCACCACCCGCTCAAATAAGCGGACAGCAGGGGGAAATTAGACTGGAACGCAGAAACCAGGTTCGCCACGGCCTCGGAAACGCCGGTCTTGATGTTTCCCCATACCTCGGAGATCTTCGCGCCCAGTTCCGCAGCCTTGGCCTTGATCTTGTCCCAGTTCTTATAAATCAGGATCCCCGCCGCCACAGCCAGGCCGATGGCGGCCACAACTGCCAGCACGGGAAGATTTAGCGCCGTCATGGCGCCCGCCAGGGTAAAGGTGCCCGTGGCGCTTGCTGCGGTGACCACTTTATACACGGCCATAACTGCGTTGTAGGCGGTGATCGCCACTTTATACGCCTTGTAGGCCGCCACAGCGGTGGCAATACCCGCCGCCAGCGCCAGGATCAGGGTGCGGTGTTCCGAAATCCATTTCACCGCGGTTTCCGCCGCCGGAATGATGGTTCCGGTCATGTAGCTGCCGATCTTCTCCAGCGCCTCCGAAACCACCGGCAGGGCCGCCTCCGCGAACTCCCGCACATACGGCAGAATGTTGGTGCCCAGCTGCGTCAAGAAATTGGCGCCCAGGTTTTTAATCATCTGAATGTCATATTTCAGGCTGTTGGTCTGCCGCTCAAAGGCGGTGTTTGCCGCGCCGGTGGCCTCGTACATTTCCGCCGTCTTGCTGGTCAGGTTTTCGGCCTGGTTGCCTGCCATAGCCAGCACCGCGGTTTGTGCCTCCACAGAGGAGAACAGGCCAGCAAACGCCAGTTCGTTGCCTCCCACAGCGTCCTTTAGGGCGTCCAGAGATCCCTGCAGGCCCTTGCTTTCAAGCAGCGCTTGGCCGCTTTCATAGCCCATGTTTTTAAGGGCAGCCTGCATATTCTTGGACGGGGAGAGGAACGCCTGCATTGTGGCTTTCATTTGCGTAACCACTTCCGCCGTGGAACCTGTAACGCCGGTCAGCGTGGCCATGGCGCCCCATAGCTGTTCTTGCTCCAGCCCCAGGGTACTGGCCAGGGGAATGACCTTTCCCATGCCTGCGGCCAGTTCCGGGAAAGAGGTTTGGCCCAGTCTTACGGTGGCAAATGCCAGATCCGCCGCCTGCTGCACCGCCTCCGCGGAGGTATCGCCGTAACCCTTGGTTACGGCAGAAAGTAGGTTGATACTGTCCGTCGTGGTCGCGTTTCCCGCCGCCGCGGATTTTGCCGCGGTTTCCAGAATGGCCGCGGCGTCTGCGCTGTCACCGAAAGCGGAAACCACCTGATACATTCCGTCCGTCAGGTCAGCCGTGGCCACGCCCGTGCGGTTGGAGATTTCCAGAACCTGATCCCCGATTTCCGCCGTTCGTGCGGCCACCTCTGCCTCCGTGCCGGTCAGCAGCGTGGAAACGTTGGCCAGCTGGGCCTCATACTCCGCCGCGGATTTCACCGCAGCGGTTCCCAGGGTCGCCACAGCGGTGGCGGCTGCTACCATGGCACCGGCAGCGATCTTTCCCGCGGTCTTTGCCGTTTTCCCCAGCGCAGCCAGGTTCTTGTCTGCGGTGCTGCAGGCGGTTTTCAGGGAACCGTCCACCTTGCCGCCGATTTTCAGCATTAACTCATACGTTTTATTTTTGCCTGCCATGTTTTGCCACCTCCTCCGCGTACTGCGTCACCGTGTCCGCCAGTTCGTTCAAGTCCGAAACGGACAGGGCCAGAAGATAATCCAGCCCTGTCCGCAGTTGTATGGACAACCCGACGCAGGCCCTGTTTATGACGGCGGGCGTTAGTTGTCCCCAGCCCCGCCGTAAAGAAAACCCACGACAATGCCTTTCAGCTTGATTGCCTCCTTTGCGGGGAGGCGCTCGAAAAACTCCAGCGGCAGGTGGGCGACGCGGGCCGCCATGAACTGGGCGTATTCCAGCGTCATTTCCACGGTTGCGGGGTTCGCCGCCGGGTTCTTCTTCGTCACGAAACGGCCCACGGCCTGCAGGTCTGCCGCCGTGGTGTCCTCCAGGCCGGACAGGTCCACCTCTGTGTACGTCTGCCCCTCAAAGGTGAAAGGCTTGTCCAGCTTCATAACCAGGGCGTTTTCCTCCGCCGCGGTGTTTTCGTCATTCTCCGCCAGCAGGGCGGTGTCCATTCTCTTTTCGTCGCTCATGTCAGCACATCTCCTTGATCTTGGCCAGAACGTCCACGCCGTTGACCTTGTAAACCTCGTTCAACTTGTCCAGTTCCACCACGGTCTTGCCGTCCACCTCAATGAGAATGTAAAGAGTGGTCAGCGTGATCTTAGTGTCCATGGAACTGCCTGCCTTGACCTTGCCGGTGGTCAGCTTTCCGCCGCGGCCACGAACCACCACGCGCATGGGTCTGAACTCAATATCGCCCTCGGTATTGGTGGTCTGCTGGGCGCCGCGGATCTCCAGCTGCACGGCCTTGGTCATGTCCATCATATCGGCGGTTTCCTTGTCCAGCAGGCGGAACGGGATTTCCAGTTCCTGATTGCCGAAATAGCCCACGGTGGGGTCGTCGATCTCACCCAGGATCCCGGCGCCGGTCACGGTTTCGCTGGACGGCTCAAAGTCCGGCAGCGTCATTTCCTCACCGACACCCAGCAGGCGGTTTCCCTTGTTGTAGACGTTGTAACGGTTGATCTTAGTGGGGATCGTGTTCATCTTTATTCACCTCCGATTGCGCTTTCCAGGGCGTCCACGTCATACTCACGGATATTTTCGATATATTCCGCGGGAATGTACGGGGCCAGGTAGGTGTGTACGGTCAGGTGGCCGGCCAGCAGGTTGGTAACGGGGTTTTCGTCGCTGCGGAACTCCACGCGATAACCGGCGCAGTAGTCGCGGGCAACGTAGCCGTTGCCGATAATGTTCTGGCTGTCCACGATAGACTGGATCAGGCGCTTATTGCCCGGCTTGTCAACTTTCTGGAAATAAGTCTGAATGAAATTATTTCCGTCCCAGTCAAAGAAACGGCGCACGGCCCACCAGCGATCTTTCGGATCCGTGGTGGAGGGATAGGCCGCGGTGTTGTTGCCCCAGGACTTGAACCCGTTGGCGTTGATCGCGGTAATGACGCCGTTGGCGTTCAGCACGTCGTTGGCCTGCTGCTGATCCAGCGCCACCGTGGTGCCGTCTTTCAGAACCGTGGCGGTGATCCGCAGGTCCTTATTGGACGGGCTTTCATAGGGCACATCTGCGTTGTTGGCGTCCGTGTAGGCCGTCAGGGCGGCAAACATGGCGGAGAAATAATATTTCTTCTCGCCCACGGCCACCATGGGCCACAGGGCCGCCGCATGGGCGGAACTGGCGCCCAGGGCTTCCTTGGCGCCCTTTACGCTGGTGTAAACCACCGCGCCGTCGCTGTCCGCGGAAATGTCCAAAAGGCAACTGCAATTAAAATTGCCGTTGATGTTCTCGGTCTTGGCCTGGAGGGCTGCCGCTACGGTGGGGGTGTGGCTCCAGCCGGGTGCCAGGATCAGGCCGGGCACCATGCCCAGGGTGGGGTAAATCTGGCGGATCAGTTCCAGTCCGGTTTCCTTTCCCGTGGCAGCGTCCACGCCGCCCACAATGTCGGCAGCGGTCACGCCGGAGGGTTTCAGGCTGGTGCTGCTCACGGTCAGGCTGCTGGCCTCCTTGGCCGCCGTGGAAAGCAGCGTAATGGCCACGCTGCCGTCGTCCTCATGTGCCGCCTCGTAGTCGCTGCCGGCCACCAGGGTGGCGCTGCCGTTCTTCACGGCCAGGGTGTTCAGCAGCACATATTTCTTGTCATACAGCACCACGCCGTCCACAACGTCGCAGCTTTCCGCCTGGTTCTGCGTGACGTGGGCCGCCTTATTGGGATCCAGCACGTTCACCAGGATAATGGGCGCAACGTTGAAAACCTGGAAACAGGCGCTAATGCTCTGGCAAAGGGTGAAGTTCTCGAAATCGTCCGAATAGCCGACAGCCTCCACAGCCTCCTTGTAGCTGTAAACCAGCTTGGGGGTGTTGACCGCCGCCGCGGGGTCTTTCGCCAGGTGAATGGGCGCCGTGCCGAAAATGACCTGCAGGCCAGCGCTGCCCTGAATGGGTACGGTCAGGCTGGTGGCCTGCTCGGTGTTATATACACCGTGTTTGTATGCCATGTTGTTCTACCTCCTGTTTAGTGTTTGACCTGTACCAGACGATACAGGCGGGAAATATGCCCCGTGCCGCTCCGCAGGTTCTTCATGGCCTCCGGTAACTGCTCCAGGGGCACCACCAGGCCCTCCATGGCCGGCTGCTTCACGATAGCCTCCGCCAGCGCGGTGGGGATCCCGTTGGTGTATGCGGTGTACTGCTTCGCCACGCCCGGAATGGACGGGCCGCAGTAAACCACAGTGGTGGCCTGTTCGGCCTTTTTGGGTTTCGCCATTATGTTTCTGGCACCTCCTTGAAAATCGCCGGCGCGTAGAACGGCAGCCCCACGGCGGCGAAATAATACGGGTGTGTGTCCTCCTCCTGGGTCGCCCACCGGATCGGGTGCTGTGCTTCATAGCGGTTTGCCACGATCCCGTCACGTTCGTAATGCCTCACGATCTCGTTGACAATGTGGAGGGCGTCGCGGTAGCCCTGGCGGTTCGGGTCCGGGTCGCACACGCAAATGACCATGACCACGTTTACGGTCTGCCGTGCGTCCTGCGCCGTCACCTCTCCGTCCGAAAGTTTCACGGCCACATAAGGCTCCGGCGGCGCTTCCGCGTCGGTTTCTTCGTCGTCACCCTCACGAATGGGGAGGCCCTGCGGGACGATTTTCACCGCCCGCTCGACGCCCAGGGAATTGGTCAGGGTATAGTGGGAAAAAAGCTGTTTCAGGTCCTCCACAATGGCGTCCTGCAAAAACTCTTGTGTCACGCGGTTGCGCCTCCTTGACTTGTTTCCGTTTGTCACTTATAATTGCGGTGTGGTAATAATCAGCATAATGTGGTAATAATCAGCATTGGAGGAAATAGAAATGGGAAAGCCTAAAACTGTCATAACTGAAAACGGGGCCGTTTATCAGCTATCAGATCCCAGCGCCCTGCGGTTGGTGTATAGAATTGTTGGCGTGGCTTTGATCTTAATGGGGGCTGTGCTGACGTTGATTTCCCCCGCCGGTGTAGCTTTCGCGGCGCTCGGTTTGGCGCTTGTCTTTTGGTTGCCCAAAAAGATCCAGCCGGCAAAGAAATTTCTTCGCTTCACCGGTACGCCATGCGCCGGAAATTGCACGTTTGGGCATTGGGATCCCAAAGTACACACCGGGCAGGCGCAACTTGAACGCTTTGAAAAAGCTGTTCATCAGCCTATGGCCATACTGTCCTATAACGCCCAAAATGGTTTTGCGGAAATAAAGGGATCTGGTTCCGACACCTATATGACAAGCCTTGATGAATGTACTTGCCCCGATTTCGACAAACGGAGTAAACCGTGCAAGCACATATATTTCCTTGCCCTGCAAATGGGATATACAAGCGACGATTTTTATTCCTGCTGATCTCCAGCGGCTCCTATATGGGGCCGCTTTTTCATGCCCTTGCACCTGTCAGCTGCTCGATCCGCTTTCCGATTTCACGCTGCAGGGTTTCGTATGCCAGGGCCTCCGCCTCCGCTCTCACTTCCTCGTTTCCCATCATGTGGGGAACGGCAGGCGAAAGCAGCTTTTTGACGGGGAGGCGTTCCGCGCCGCGCCGCTGCACAATGGCGGTGTGCCCGGATCGGAACGTGGTAATAAACGCTTTCAGGCCGCCCGCCTCCAGCGGTTTCATGGCCCCGCTGTTCAGGACCTTTGCCGCCGCCGCGGCTGTGTCCGTGTTCGGCTGCGTCATAAAGTCCATAATGTCCCGCATGGGGCCTTTGGCCAGCACGGCGGCCTCCAGGGTGGAGGCGCTGGCGGAAAGGATTTTGCTTTCTGATTGCAGCGCCTTTTTCTCTTTCAGCGCATACCGGCCTTTGCTGTCCTTTATGATTTGCCGGCGTACCTTTCTGGCGGTGCTGTTCAGGGCATTTTTCAGCACGTTGGGCGCCCCCAGCTGCTGGGGCAGCGTTTTCAGCTGCCGCATGACCCTGGCCAGTTCTTCGTCGGTGTCGATCCGCAAAATGCTTTGATCGCTCACGATCTCACCGCCTCCAGTTCAATGGCCAGCACTCCGGCCTCCTCGGTGCAGGTTTTCACCTTGTACGCCTTGCCGTCCAGCGTCAACACGACGCCCTGGGCGGGGCGTGGGCCAAAATCAGCCTTTGCCACATAAACCAGGCGCCGGGCCTTGTATGTGCCCTCCGTCTGTGCGGCCATGATCTTGGCCTTGTCCCGCTCCAGCAGTTCGTTGTCGTCCACCACCGCGGCCATTTCCTTACCGTTGACCGTGTGGGTGTCCGCGAACTCCAGGCAGTTCAGGAATGTGGTGGAAATGTCCGCCGCGATCTGTTCCTTGAACGTAGGGGCGCCCATTACTGGGCACCCCCGCCGTTATCCGCAGCAGGCGGCACAATGGCCGCCGCAGGGGTCTGGACGATAGCCGCCGCCAGGCGTTCCACGATCAGCGCCTTTGCAGCGCCGCGTGGGAGATCCACGCCCATGTCCTTGGCCAGCTTTTTCAGGTCGTCCTTGTTCATTTCTTCCAGCTGTGCAGGATCCAGGTGGCCCTCCACCATGTCGGTGCTTTCACCGCTATGGTTGCCGTCGTGGTTCTCCTGGCTCTCCTGGGTGCCCTCTGCGGCGTCTGTTACCTCCTGGGTGTCCTGGGTGGTGTCGGCGTTCTCGGTGCCGTCCTGGCCGCCGTCAGCGTCCTGCGGGGGCATTGTGGCCTCCTCCACCGCGTCGTACTCCTTGGTAATGATCAGCGCCACCTTGGAATAGTCGAACCGGTACACCACGGCGTCCAGCACCTTGCCCGTAACAAACACCGCCACGCCGGTATACAGCGCCTTGGTGATGTCCTGAAACACGATGCCCGTCAGGACGGCCACCCCGGCGTCAAAGCACATGGAAATCTGTCCGATGGGAACATCCCGGTATTTGAGCTTCAGCAGCCGCACCACGATGTCCGAGCCGCCGGTGGAGGTGCCGCAGATGAACACCATGCCCAGCCCCAGCCCGCAGATCATGCCGCCGTAAAGGGCGCAGAGCAGCGAATCCATGGGCGGCATCGCGACCTTGGCAAAAGCGTCGATCAGGATCGAGCTGAGAACCATTCCCAGCAGACTGCCGCAAAAGAACCGTCTGCCGATCTTCACACCGCCGAGGATAAACAGGGGCAAATTGATGATAATCGTCAGCACGCCCACGCTGCCGTAGCCCAGCAGCTCCACCGCCACCAGCGCAAGGCCGGAAATGCCGCCGGGGCTGATCTCATTGGGTTGTAGGAACAGGGAAAAGCCCAGTGCGAAAATCGTGCTTCCCACAGCCGTCGCCAGAATCCAGCGGTAATCTTCCCAAATTTTGCGCATAAACGTCCTCTTCTTTCCAATCTGTTCGTTTTTACACCTCGAAGGTCTGCTGCTTTTCCGCCGAGTCCTCTTCTTTCAGCAGCGCCCCGGCGGAGGGGATGGTCTTGGTGCGGTAGCGGCTTTCGTTGACGATGCCGCTCTGACTCAGCAGCACCGCGTCCCGCAGCGTCGCCTTCTTTTTCAGCGTCATCACCGCCACGCCTTGGGTATTCCGCGTGGTCTTGGGCAGAAGCTGCGCCGTGGAGAAGATTGCCGCCCGGCCGTCGGTGGAGTACACCGCCATCTGCTCATCCGTATCCAGCGCCACCACTCTAATAAGCGGACTTCTGTCGCTGTAGGCGCCGGTGAGTTTTTTCCGGTTGGTTTTGGTCTCATAGGCGGACAGGGGAACCTTCGCCGCCTTGCCGTTTTCAAAGAAGAACAGAACAAAGCCCTTGTAGTCCCCGCAGAACACCAGCGCCACCAGATTCTCTCCCGCCTCGAAGCCCAGCTTCTGGGGCAGGTAATCGCCCAACTGGGACGCCTTGCCGTCGTCGAAGTCGGAAAGGCGGGATTTGTAGCACTGATACCGGTCGGTAAACACCAGAAATTCCGCCCTGTTGGTGGTCTCCTGGGAGAAGGACAGGCTGTCGCCCTCCTTGAATTTCTGCTCGCCGCTCATTCGCAGGGACTGGGCGGTCATCTTTTTCAGATACCCCTCCTTGGAGACGAACACCGTCACGCCGTAATCCGGCACGTCGTCCTCTTCCTCGGGGGCAGTCTCCTGGGCGTCATAGAGAATCTCCGTCCGCCGGGGCTGACCGAACTTGTCGGCCACCGCCTGCAGTTCCTTGATGATGACGTTTTTCAGCTTCCGGGGGCTGTTCAGCGTGTCTCTCAGATCGGCGATCTCCCCTTCCAGGTCGTCGATGGCACGGGTCTGCTTGAGGATGTATTCCTTGTTGATGTTGCGCAGCTTGATCTCCGCCACGTAATTCGCCTGAATCTCGTCAATGCCGAAGCCGATCATCAGGTTGGGTACGACCTCGCTTTCCAGCTCCGTCTCCCGGATGATGGAAATGGCTTTGTCGATGTCCAGCAAAATCCGCTCCAGACCCTTTAACAGGTGCAGGCGGTCTTCCTTCTTCTGAACCTGGAAGAAAATCCGGCGCTTGACGCAGTCCGTGCGCCAGGCCGTCCACTCGTCCAGAATCTCCCCCACGCCCATCACCCGGGGCATTCCCGCGATGAGGATGTTGAAATTGCAGGGGAAGCTGTCCTGCAAGGGCGTCAGACGGAACAGCTTCTGCATCAGCTTCTCCGGGTCAACGCCCCGCTTCAGGTCGATGGTCAGCTTCAGGCCGCCCAAATCCGTCTCGTCCCGCATGTCGGAAATCTCTTTGATTTTCCCCGCCTTGATCAGCTCCGCCACCTTGTCCATGATGACTTCCGTGGCGGTGGTGTAGGGGATCTCCGTGATTTCAATGAGATTGCCGTCCTTGACGTAGCGCCATTTTGCCCGGAGCCGGAAGCTTCCACGGCCTGTGGCATAGATTTCCCGTGTGGCGGCCTCGTCAAACAGCAGCTCGCCGCCGGTGGAAAAATCCGGGCCGGGCAGGGTCTCCAGAATGTCGTGGTCGGGATTTTTCATCAGGGCAATGGCGGTGTCGCACACCTCCCGCAGGTTAAACGAGCAGATGTTGGACGCCATGCCCACGGCGATGCCCTGGTTGGCAGAAACCAGCACGTTGGGGAACGTGGTGGGCAGCAGCGCAGGCTCCTTCATGGTGGCGTCGTAGTTGTCCACCATGTCCACGGTGTCGCTGTCGATGTCCTTGAACACCTCGGCGCAGATGGAATCCAGCTTGGCCTCGGTGTAACGGGCGGCGGCGTAGGCCATGTCCCGGGAGTACACCTTGCCGAAGTTGCCCTTGGAATCCACAAAGGGATGCAGCAGCGTCTCGTTGCCCTTGGCAAGACGCACCATGGTCTCATAGATGGCGGCGTCGCCGTGGGGGTTCAGGCGCATGGTCTGGCCGACGATGTTGGCGGACTTCGTCCGTCCGCCGGTGAGCAGACCCATTTTGTACATGGTATACAGTAGCTTGCGGTGAGACGGCTTAAAGCCGTCGATCTCGGGAATTGCCCGGGAAACGATCACCGACATGGCATAGGGCATGTAGTTTAATTCCAGCGTCTCGGAAATGGCCTGCTCCGTGGTGGAGCCGTGCAGACCCATAATGCCGTCGGTGTTTATCTTCTTTTTTTCAGGTTCTTGCTTTTTCCGTGCCATGGTTGGCTCCTTTACAAGATTTATGAATTCGCTGTCTGGCCGGCCTTACGAAATATCCGCCAGTTCCAGATACTTTGCGCCGTTTTCCGCGATAAAGTTCTTCCGCTCCTGCAAGCCGTCGCCCAGGAGGAAGTCAAAGTAATGCGCCGTGCGCTCCGCGTCCTCCGGCATGACCTTGATGAGGCGGCGGGTCTGAGGGTTCATGGTGGTCATCCACATCATCTCCGGGTCGTTTTCGCCGAGACCTTTGGAGCGTTGGATGGTGATCTTTTTGCCCTCCAATTCCTTGAGTATCTTCGTCTTCTCCTGCTCGTTGTAGGCGAACCAGGTCTTGTCCTTGCAGGTGATCTCAAACAGCGGCGATTCCGCGATATACACGTACCCGTCCCGGATCAGCGTCGGACACAGGCGGTAAAGCATGGTCAATATCAGCGTCCGGATCTGGAAGCCGTCCACGTCGGCATCCGTACAGATGACCACCTTGCTCCAGCGCAGCTGAGAAAGGTCGAAGGACGACAGTTCCTTAGCTTTCTTGCCCTGCACCTCCACGCCGCAGCCCAAGACCTTCATCAGGTCGGTGATGATGGGCGAGGCGAAAATCTTGCCGTAATCCGCCTTCAGGCAGTTGAGGATTTTGCCCCGAACCGGCATGATGCCCTGAAATTCCGCGTCCCGGCTGAGTTTGACGCTGCCCAGAGCGGAATCGCCCTCCACGATATACAGCTCCCGCACCGAAGCGTCCCGGCTGCGGCAGTCCACGAATTTCTGCACCCGGTTGGCAATGTCGATGGAGCCGGAGAGCTTCTTTTTCACGCTGGACTTGGTCTTCTCGGCGGATTCCCGGGCGCGCTTGTTCACCAGAATCTGCTCCGACGCCTTGTCGGCCTCCTGCTTGTTCTCGATGAACCAGACCTGCAGCTGCTCCTTGAAAAAGGCAGTCATGGCGTCCTGGGTGAATTTGCTGTTGACGCTTTTTTTCGTCTGGTTTTCAAAGCAGCCGATGGTGGAGAAGCAGTTGGTCACCAGCACCAGAGAGTCCTGAATGTCCTGGAAAATGATCTTATTCTCGTTTTTGGTGTATTTGTTATTGTCCCGGAGGTACTTGTCGAAGGCCGCGGTAAAGCCGGAGCGAACCGCCTTGTCCGGGCTTCCGCCGTATTCCAGCCAGGAGGAATTGTGGTAATACTCGATATGGCTGATTTGCTTGGAGAAGCAGAAGGAGGCCGTGATCTTCAGCTTCATTTCCGGGCGGTTTTCCGCGTCACGACCCCGGCGCTCGGCTTCCCAGTAGACGGGCATGGTGAAGGCGTTGTCCCCCACCAGCTCCTCGATATACTGGCGGATGCCGTCGGCATAACAAAATTCCTCCGTCTCGAATTTGCCGCCCACCTGGTTGCGGAAGCGGAAGGTGATGCCCTTGTTCACCACCGCCTGACGGCGCAGCACGTCCCGGTAGTATTCCACGGGGATGTTGATGTCGGTGAACACCAGCTTGTCCGGCTTCCAGTGAAAGCAGGAGCCGGTCTTTTTCCGGTCGGTGGGCTCCTTTTTCAGGCCGCCCTTGTTTCTGCCCTTTTCAAAGTGCAGATCGTACCGGTAGCCGTCCCGGCGGATGGTGGCGTCAAAAAACTCCGAAGCGTACTGGGTAGCGCAGGAGCCAAGGCCGTTCAGGCCCAGGGAATACTCATAGTTTTCCCCGTTTTCCCCGTATTTGCCGCCGGCGTACATTTCGCAGAACACCAGCTCCCAGTTGTAGCGCTTTTCCTTTTCGTTGTAGTCCACGGGGCAGCCCCGGCCGAAATCCTCCACCTCCACGCTTAAGTCTTCGTAGCGGGTGACGATGATGGTATCGCCGTAGCCTTCCCGCGCCTCGTCGATGGCGTTGGAGAGAATTTCAAACACCGCGTGCTTGCAGCCCTCCAGATCGTCCGAGCCGAAGATGACAGCCGGACGCTTACGCACCCGATCCTCGCCCTTGAGCATGGAGATACTGGAATTTCCGTATTGTTCCTGTTTTTTCATGTTGCATACCTGCCTGCATAATCCATAATCGTTCGATTTTATTATATGCAAAAATCAGTCAAAAGTCAAGAAACGCCCCTTGGGGCAGAAAAAGCGTCCTGCATGTTCCGTGCAGGACGCTTTTTTCAGGATTCATACTATTTCTCGATAAAATGGTTAACACCATTTTATCCTGCGAATCCTTCGCAGGCCGCCGGTGGCGGCGAGAAATGTATGGACTTACGTTTTTTGCGGCTACGCCGCTGGCTGCTGAAACAGCAGCCGAATAAAACGGTTTTTAACCGTTTTATTGAAAACTAGTATCATCGTCAATCGTGGCGCTGCTCCCAGTTTTCGTAGGTTTCGCAGAACCGGCCGGAGAAGGACGGCTCCCGTCCCGCCGCGTACAGGTGGGAGGTGTCCCCGAAGGCACTCATGCGGAACGACGTGATGCCCTCCCGGCGCTCCTCCGTGTTCAGGATGGTGACGGAGGTGGGCAGAGAACAGACGCCATGCCACAGCACCATGGGGGAAATTCCCAGCAAATGGCTCAGCAGGACGCAGGTAACGCCAAAGTGGCAGAACAGGACAATCGTATCCTCGTTGGACCGCTCCACCCGGTAGTAATCCCCCTCCCGGCGGTAGCCGTGGCGGGCAAGCAGCTCGTCCAGCCCGTCCCAGACCCACTGGGCTTCTTCACGCACCCCGGCGGCGGTGAAACGGTCGTTTTCCCACCAGTGTTCCCGGTCGTAAAAGCGCTTGTCTGCCGTCCAGTCCTGGGGCAGCCAGTCCCAGGCAACGCCCGGCTTGTCCTTCCCCGGTCGGAGCACCTGGGGGGAGAATTCCCGCAGCCAGGGAAGAATTTCCGCCTGCCGCCCCAGCTTTTCCAGGGTAGCCTTGGCGGTGTCCTGTGCCCGTCCCTTTGGGGAGCAGTAAAACGCTTTCACGTCCAGCTTGCACAGGCGCTGAGACAGCAGCTCCGCCTCTATCCAGCCGGTTTCGGTCAGGGAATCGATGGAATAGTCCGGGTCGCCGTGGCGCACAATTAACAGCTTCATGGATTTTCTCCTTTATTCTCCAAACTTTTCCGCAGCCTCTTTCAGCATACTGCGGATAGGCAGATGGTAGGGGCAGCGGCTTTCGCAGGCGCCGCAGCCGATGCAGTCCGACGCTTTTTTCGTAAGCGTCGCGTAGCGGCTTCTTGCCCAGTCCGCCAGACCGTACCGGGTCAGATATCCCTCAAACAGGAACACGCTGGAAATGCTGATGCCCGCGCTGCAGGGCTGGCAGTAATTGCACCGGCGGCAAAACTGGGTTCCCAGGGCGTCGCGGATGGCGCGGAGCTTCCCCTCTTCCTCATGGGACAGCGGGGAAGCGTCGTTTACTGCGGCGAGGTTCTGATTCAGCTCGGCAATGTCCGCCATGCCGGGTATCACCACGGTGACATCCGGGTTGGCGCAGACATAGCGCAGCGCCGTCACGGCGTCCTCAATCGCGCCGCCCGCCAGGGGCTTCATGGCAATGAAGCCTATGTTCTTTTCGGCGCAAGCGTGGATCAGTTCTTTTGCCTGATCTTCCACGATGTTGTAGGGGAACATGACGGTTTCCACCCATGGCAGCTCCAGCGCCATCCGGAAGGTTTCCAGAGAGTGGGCAGTGATGCCGATATGGCCGATCTTCCCGGCCGTTTTCGCCGCCGTCAGGGCTTCCAGCGCGCCGCCGGGGGCGCAGACCTTCTCCAAATCCACAGGGGGCGCGTTGTGAATCTGGTACAGGTCAATATAGTCGGTGCGGAGATTTTTCAGGCTGATGTCAATGTCCTTCGCCATGGCCTCCGCCGTGCGGGACATACTCTTTGTGGCAAGCACAAAATGCTCCCGGATGCCCTCCAGACCGACCCCCAAGTATTCCTCGCTGACGGTATAGCCCCGGGCAGTATCGATGTAATTGACGCCGTTTTCCAGCAGCTTGTGCATAAGGGCTTTGGTTCCCTCCGCGTCGATGCGCTGGATGGGGATTCCCCCAAAGCCCATGCGGGAGATTTTCAGTCCGGTTTTGCCGAGGATTCTGTATTCCATAGTCACGCGCTCCTTTCCGTTTCTGACATTATACGGCAAAATCGCTGAAAAAACAACCTGTCCGATCATAAAAAACGGGTCAGCTTCCGCTGACCCGTTCCGTTACTTTCCAAGCTCTTTGTTCTTCTTATAGGTATCAATCACACAGTCCATTGCCGCGCCGCGGAAGCCGTGGTTTTCCAGCGTCTGAACACCGACAATGGTGCTGCCCCCGGGAGAACACACCGCATCCTTCAATGCGCCGGGGTGCTGACGGGTGGCAAGCAGCATTTCCGCCGAACCCGCCATGGTCATGGCGGCGTATTCCATTGCCTTGGCTCTGGGAAGGCCGCAGGCCACCGCGCCGTCGGCCAGTGCCTCCACGAACATGTACAGAAAGGCCGGGCCGCTGCCGGACAGAGCGCTCGCCGCGTCGATCAGCCGCTCCTCCAGTGCGTCCAGCAGACCGCAGAAGCGCATGTCCTCCCGCCAGTCCTTCAGCGTTTCCTCCGCCACAAGCGCGTTGCGGCAATAGGGAATCACGCCTTTGCCGATGGCCGTGGGGGTGTTGGGCATGATGCGGATGACGGGCAGCTCCGCCGCGGCAAGCTGCTCCAATCTTGCAATTTCCATGCCCGCCGCCATGGTGATGATCAGCGGCTTGCGCTTTCCCAGAACCTTTTGCAGCGGAGACAGCACCTCCTGCACCATATGGGGCTTCACTGCGATAAAGATCCGGTCACACCGGGCGGCGACGGTTTCCGCGTCGGAATAGACGATGCCCAGCTCCTCGGCAAACGCCTTTGCCTTGCCGGAACGGTCGGACACCATGATTTCCTTTGTGGCCTTGCTCAGGGCTTTGGCAATGGCGCCGCCCATGTTGCCGCAGCCGATAAATCCGTACTTCATACGTTTCCTCCTCAGCGGATATGTCCGTTTCCGTGAATGATGTATTTATAGGTGGTCAGCTCCTGCAAGCCCATGGGGCCCCGGGCGTGGAGCTTCTGGGTGGAAATGCCCATCTCGCACCCTAAGCCGAATTCGCCGCCGTCGGTGAACCGGGTGGAGGCATTGACATACACCGCCGCGCTGTCCACATTGGCGGTAAAATACCGCTCCGCCTCCGGACTGCGGGTCACAATGGCCTCGCTGTGGCCGGTGGAGTGCGCCGCGATATGGGCAACCGCCTCCTTCACATCCTCCACGCATTTGACGGCAAGGATATAGTCCAGAAATTCCGTATCAAAATCCTTCTCCCCGGCCTTTTTTCCGGGAATGATGGCAGCCGCCGTCTCGTCCAGGCGAAGCTCCACCGCCTTTTCCCGGTCAGTGACCAGACGTTTATAAAGCATGGGCAGGAACTTGGGGGCAATGGCCTTGTCCACCAGCAGAACCTCCTCGGCGTTGCAGACGCTGGGGCGGCTGGTTTTGGCGTTTTCCACGATGTTCAGCGCCATGTTCAGGTCGGCGGACTTCTCCACATATACGTGGCAGATGCCGATGCCGGTGGCGATGCAGGGCACGGTGGCAGTGCTTACACAGGCGTTAATCAGCCCCGCACCGCCCCGGGGAATCAGCAGGTCAATATAGCCGTTTGCGGTCATCAGCGCAGCGGCGCTTTCCCGGGATGTGTCCTGCACCAGATTCACCGCATTCTCCGTAACCCCCACCGATTTAAGACCGGAGCGGAGGGCGTCCACAATGGCGTTGGCACTGCGGAACGCCTCTTTCCCGCTTCTGAGGACGCAGACGTTCCCGCTTTTCAGTGCCAGAGCGGCGGCGTCGCTGGTGACGTTGGGGCGGCTTTCGTAGATAATGGCAATGACGCCCATGGGGACGGATACCTTCTGAATTTCCAGACCGTCCGGCCGGGTGTGGGTCTGCAAAATCCGCCCCACCGGGTCAGGCAGCGCCGTCACCTCCCGGATGCCCTGCGCCATCCCGGCAATGCGCTCCTTTGTCAGCTTCAGTCTGTCCAGCATGACCGGGGAGATATGCGCCTTCGCGGATTCCATGTCCAATGCGTTCGCGCCGAGAATTGCGTCCTGCCAGGCAATCAATGCGTCCGCCATGGCGTTCAGCGCGGCGTTCTTCTGCTCCGTGGTCAGGCCAGCGACTTCCCCTTTTGCCGCCTTGGCGGCTTCCAGCATTTCTTTCACAAGCGTTCCTCCGAAAACGTGGTGCCAACGGCCTTTCCTTCCAGAATGTCATAGAGATTTCCCGGATTATTTCCGTTGGCAATGACCATTTTGCAGCCGCAGCCCAGGCAGATTTCGGCGGCATGGAGCTTCGTGACCATTCCCCCGGTTCCCTGGGCAGAACTGCTGATCCCGGCAATTTCCCGGATATGGTCGTCAATTCCGGCGACGTGGTGCAATAGCTTCGCCTCCGGGTGGGTGTGTGGGTCGGCGGTGTACAGGCCGTCGATATCGGAAAGGAGAATCAGCATTTCGGCGTGGACGCTCCTTGCCACGATGGCGGCGAGGGTATCGTTGTCGCCGATGACGATCTCATCGGTGGCGACGGTGTCGTTCTCATTGATGATAGGCAGCGCCCCCAGCTCCAGAAGCCTGTTCAGGGTGTTGGTGAAGTTGAAGCGCCGGGTATTGCTGGCAGTATCGTCGCCGGTGATCAGCAGCTGCGCCACCGTGTGGTGGTACTCGCTGAACAGCTTGTCATATACATACATCAGCTCGCACTGCCCAACAGCGGCGGCGGCCTGTTTGGACGGGATGTCCTTTGGCTTTTCCCGCAGTCCCAGCTTCCCCACCCCCATGCCGATGGCGCCGGAGGAAACCAGGATCAGCTCATGTCCGGCATTTTTGATATCGCTCATGATCTCGCAAAGCTGCTCCACCCGGCGGATATTTAAGTGGCCGGTGGGATGCGCCAGAGTCGATGTGCCGATTTTGATTACAATGCGCATTTGCGTTCTCCCCTAAAACAATTTCGTTCATTATATCACTTTAGCATAATGAAGTAAATAGTCTGAAAGCAAGTTTCCGGTAAATGTTTTTACATATAAAATACTGACGGGCAGCATTTAGGGGAGCGTAAAACAGCGAATGGAGCGTATCGGTACAGATACGCTCCATTTCCCGTGACACCATACGCAGCCCCTTGGCTCTCCCTCTGGGAGAGCTGTCACCGAAGGTGACTGAGAGGGTACTGCACCCCGGTTTTCCCTCTCCGTCCTCGCTGCGCTCGGCCACCTCTCCCAAAGGGAGAGGCAAGAGATGATCGCATTGAGCCCCGTCTATTCTGCCGCCCGTCAGGGTTATTTCTTTTCCAGCAGCTCCAGCGCCGCCTGAATCTGAGGATCCTCCTCCGGTTCCAGTTGGTCGTAGTAGATGGCGGCGGCGGTTTCCCCGTCCACCGGCACAACCACGTCCGGCGTGATTCCCACTCCCGCCAGGCTGACGCCCTTGGGGGTAAAATACTTCCCCACGGAGAGACCCACCGCGGAGCCGTCACTCAGGCGCATGGTATTCTGAAAATACCCTTTGCCGCAGGTTTTCTCTCCCACCACGTCGGCAACGCCGTACTCGCTTAAGGCCGCCGCGAAGAACTCCGCTGCGGAGTAGGAGTCCCCGTTCACCAGCACCGCCATGGGAATGTCCAGGCAATCCGCGTCGGAATAGTCCACCTTCTCCTTCCCGGCATAGTCCACCGTGCGGAACAGCTCTCCCTCGGGCAGCAGATAGTCCAGCACCTTTACCAGCTCCTTGGCATAGCCGCCGGGGTTGTTGCGCACGTCGAAAATCAGCTTTTCCGCCCCCTGTGCAAGCAGCCCGTCAATGGCCGCGATGGCTTCCTCGGCGCACCGGGCGTCGAAATTCCCGATGGTCACAAGCCCGATATCGCCGCTCAGCATCCGTCCGCTGGCAACGACGGTCTGCACCTGCCGCCGCTCCACGGACAGCGTCACCCGCTCCCCGCGCCTGAGAACCGTCAGGGACACATAGGTGCCTTCCTCTCCCCGCACCAGATTCCGAACCTCCGCGGCGGTCATTTCCCGGACGTCCTGGCCTTCCACTTCGACCAGCAGATCGTCCACCTGAACGCCCGCGACCTCGGCAGAGCTGCCCTCGTTCACGGCCTTAACCAGGAAGCCCTCCTGCTCCTTGGCCTCGATGGTGATGCCGACGCCCACGTAGGCGTTGTTCACCTGCTCCTCATGGGCGGCATATTCGCTGGCAGGGATATAGTAGCTCCACCGGTCATTCAGGGATTTGACCATGGCGGCCGCCGCAGCGTCCTCCATGGACATCTGATCTGCGTCCCCGATAAAGCGTTCCAGAATCAGGCTTTCCAGCTGCTCCAGCTTAGAGCCGTAGGCATACCCCGGATAGCCCACCGCCGCCAGGGTCGCCACCGTGGCCAGCACTGCGACCAAAAGATAGCTTAAAGAGATCAGGATTTTCTTTTTCACGGAATAACCACCTCATAGAAAGGATTCCCACAGTCCATAGTATGAACTGTGGGAATGGTATTGAATCAGTACAGGGCGACGTAATTACACGGATTGACGTAGACGCCGTTGTAGGAGATGCCGAAGTGCAGATGGTCGCCGGTGGTAATGCCGGTGGCGCCGGTAGCGCCGATCAGCTGTCCCGCGCTGACGATCTGTCCGGCGGATACGCAGGAGCTGCTTAAGTGCATGTAGATGGACGAGAAGCCGTCCTGATGGTTGATCTGCACGTAGTTGCCGGCGGCATTGCCCCAGCCCGCTACGGTGACGACGCCCGCACGGCTCGCGTACACAGGATCGCCGGTGCCGGTATCCAGGTCAACGCCCTGATGGTATGTAGACGCACCCGAGGTGGGGGAAACACGGTTGCCGAAGGGACTGGTGATGGAGGTGTAGCTGCAGGGAACCAGCCAGCCGCCACTTCCACCGCTGCCGCCGCCGCTGCTCCCGGACGTTCCGCCGGAGCTGCTTCCGCCGGTGCCGCCGGCCTGGGTCGTGGGAGGTACGGAGGTTGCCTTCCAGGCTTCCCATTCCCGCTGCTTCGCCGCGTTGAACTGTACTTCCATGGCGGCGATCTGCTTCAGGAACGCATTTTCCTGCTCCTTGCATTCCTCTTCCAGCGCCTGGAGATCGTCGGCCTTTTGCAGCAGCTCCTGGAGCAGCGCCTCCGATTCCTTGCTTTTCTCGTTCATTTCCGCCTGGGTGTCGTCCAGGTCTTTCTTGGTGGTTTCCAGCTCGCCCTTTTCCGTTTCCAGCTCGGCCTGGGCTTCCTCCACCTTGTTGGCGGCGTCGCTCAGCTCCTGCAAACGGCGCTTGTCGGAGGCCGCGATCTCCTCCACCATGTTCAGCCTGTCCAGAAGGTCGGAGAAGCTGTTGGCCTTGAAGAGAACTTCCCAGTAGGAAACCTCCCCCTCCTCCTCCATGGTGCGGATGCGCTCCTTGTTTTCCTGATTCAGGGCTTCCAGACGATCCTCCGCCGTGTCCAGCTCGTCCTGCTTGTCGGCAATGAGCAGATTGTAGGCGGAGATCTGTTCGTTGATGTTGATGATCTGGGTATTCAGAAGCTGAATTTCCTGATCGACCACGTTCTTCTGGGCAATCAGATCCGCAATTTCGTTCTCGTTCTCCTTGTACTGCTTCTTCACATCCGCAATCTGATTCTGTACCTCCTTGCGCTCCTGCTGCAAGGCAATGATCTGCTTGCGGATCTCGCCGGAGGATGCCGCACCGGCGAAGGTGGGCAGAATGCTCATCAGAAGCGTCAGCAGCAGTACCGCCGCCATGACGCCGGCGAGGACGGATACCAAACGTTTGCGATTTTTCATAGGAATCTCCTTTTCACGATGGGGACGGGCATTGTCATCAGCAGACGCAATGCCAATGGATTTACAAGATATATGCCAATGGGTTTACATAAGTTCCTGCGTAAGAAATACCGAAGTGAAGGTGCGGGCCGGTGGAAAGGCCGGTGCTGCCCACATAGCCAATGAGCTGCCCCTGGGACACGCTCTGTCCCGCGGAGACAACGTAGTTGGTCATGTGCATATAGATGGAGGCGAAGCCGTCCAAATGGTTGATGCTGACATAGTAGCCTGCGCCGCCGGCCTGATAGGAGGCCACCGTGACGGTGCCGGCTCTCGTAGCGTAGATGGGTGTTCCCTGATTGCAGGCCATATCAATGCCGTTGTGCATTCTCTGGGTGCCCAAAATCGGGTGGGTACGCATTCCGAAGGGACTGGTGATGGTATAGCCGGACACCGGGGTCGTCCAGGAGGCGTTGGAGGGCGGGTTTTCCCCCTGCATGGCCAGCTTGGCCAGATACTCGTCGTACTTTGCCTGCTTGAGGTCTTTTTCCTTGGCGGCAATTTCCTGCATCAGGTCGTCCTGAAGGGCTTCCGACTCGTCCATCATCCGCTGGTATTCCTCGGACTTCTTTTCCAGCTCCCGGAGCATGTCGTCGGATTCCGTGCGTTTTTCCTCCAGCTCGGCCTCCGCCGCCGTCAGCTCCTCCCAAGTGCCCTCCAGCTCGGTTTTTTCCGATTCCAGGCTCATGCGGGTGGCGGCAACAATGTCCGACGCAATGCGCATTTCCTGAAGACGGCGCTGGTCGGCCTGGGAAATCTCCTGCATCATGTTCAGCCGATCAAGGAGGTCAGTAAAGCTGTTGGCCTCGAAAATGACCTGCCAGTAAGTAATGCTGCCGCCTTCCTCCATCGCCCGGATACGCTCCCGGTGCTGCTCGCTCAGGGTGCGCAGCTCCTCCTCGGCGGCGTCCAGCGTGTCCTGGGTGTCCGCAATGAGCTGGCTGTAGGCGGAAATCTGGGCGTTGGTGGTCTCAATCTTGCCTGTCAGAAGGGCGATTTCCTCGTCGATGGCTTCCTTCCTGCTCACGATATCGGCCATGTCGCTATAATTGGCGTCGTACTGGCTTCGCACAGCGTCGATCTGCGCCTGGATGGCCTTGTTCTTTTCCTCCAGTGCGTCAATCTCCTTCTGGATTTCACCGGAGGTGGCGGCATCCGCCGGAACCGGCGCGATGCTCACCGCCATCACCGCCGCCAGACATAGGGCGACCAGCGATCTCACGGTTATCTCTCTGTGTTTGCTCATAGTTATACGTCCATAAACTTTCGGATAGAAGTCCAGCTGCCCACGATACCGACGAACATACCGGCGGCGGCGAAGGTAGCAACCATGGGGAGCAGCAGCTCCTGGAAGGGTACGAAGTTGAACAGCTGCAAGGCGTCCACGCTGCCGATCTTATTCAGCATCGCGTCGTAGCCCAGCCATTCCAGGCCGAAGGCCAGGATGGCGCCGATCATGCCCAGGGAAAAGCCCTCCACCACGAAGGGCAGCCGGATAAAGCCGTTGGTGGCGCCCACCATTTTCATAATGGCGATCTCGTCCCGCCGGTCGTACATGGCCAGCTTGACGGTGTTGGAAATAATCAGCAGGCTGACCACCAGCAGCACCGCGATCACCGCCACGGAGACGATGTGCAGCACGCTCTGAATGGTGGTGAAGCCCTCCGCCAGCTCGTAGGCCGCGTTGATCTTATCCACGCCGGGCAGCTGCAAAAGCAGCTCGGCGGTCTGCTGCATTTTGGTGTTGTCCTCCAGGGTGACCACATAGCGGTGGCGCAGATCCTGTGGCTGAACGCCGCTGAAGGCGCTGTCGTTGTCGTGGTCGCTGACAAAGCTTTGAAGCGCTTCCTCACGGGAAACGAACTTTGCCTCCAGAACGTTGTCCAGGAGGTTAATTTTGGTGCCGATCGACCTTGCTTCGGCGTCGGACAGGCTGCTGTCGATGTACACAAGAATTTCGCTGGTCTTATTTAAGTCCTGCACCATGATGTCCAGGTTATAGGCCAGCGCGGAGAAGCTGCCCACGATGATCAGACACGCCACCGTGACGCAGATAGCGGCAAAGGACATAAAGCCGTGCTGGAAAATGCTGCGGAAGCCCTCCTTGAGCAGATATCCGATATTATTGAGCTTCATGTTTGCTTTCCTCCCCGATTCCGTCTCTCACCACGACGCCCTCATTGATGGCAATGGTGCGTTTATGGAACAGCTTTGCCAGATTCTGATCGTGGGTGACCACCAGCATGGTGGTTCCCAGATTGTTGATCTCCTGCAGCAGCGCCATAATTTCAAAGGAGCGCTCCGGATCCAGGTTGCCGGTAGGCTCGTCGGCGATGATGGTGGACGGATTGTTCACCAGGGCGCGGGCGATGGCAAGTCTCTGCTGCTCGCCGCCGGACATCTCGTTGGGGTGGCGGTTCATCTTGCCTTCCAGACCCACCAGCTCCAGCACATAGGGAACCCGTTCCTTGATCTCGGATTCCTTCGCGCCCACGACCCGCATGGCGAAGGCCACGTTCTCATAGACCGTCATTTTCTCGATCAGGCGGTAGTCCTGGAACACGACGCCGACGGTGCGGCGCAGATAGGGAACCTCACGCTTGCGAACCCGCTCCAGGGAATAGCCGTTGACGTGGACGGTGCCGGAGGTGGGCTTCAGCTCGCCGGTGATCAGCTTGATGATGGTGGACTTACCGGAACCGGAAGGACCGATCAGGAAGCAGAACTCGCCGTCCTCGATCTGCATGGTAACGCCGTTAAGGGCTTTGTTACCCTGCGTATAGGATTTTACAACATCAGTAAATTCAATCATATTCGCATCTTTCTCCCGTCATAGGCGGTATCGGAATTGCCGTCAACGCAACCCCATACCGCCCGCAGTGTAACCGAATTGTAACACATCACAAAATCAATGTCAATCACATTCCGAAATAAATGGGGCAAAAGCGCAGATTTAACAGATTATCCACAATTATTCCCCCGATTTTTTCAGCTTTCTTTCATATTTCTCCTATATTACGCCCCAAAAACAGGAAACTCCTTCCGCAAAACCGGGTCAGGCATACAGAAGCGGGGCTGCAAATGCAGCCCCGCAGGATATGCTTCTTCACCGGGTCTCCCGGGAAGTGAGGTACTTGCGCACCATCAGCGCCACCTTGAAGACAATGGCGTGGTCAAACTGCCGCAGATCCAGTCCCGTGAGCTTTTTGATCTTTTCCAGACGGTAGACCAGGGTGTTGCGGTGGACAAAGAGCTTCCGGGAGGTCTCGGAGACGTTCAGGTTGTTCTCAAAGAACTTGTTGATGGTGAACAGGGTCTCCTGGTCAAGAGAATCGATGGAATTCTTCTTGAACACCTCGCTGAGGAAGATCTCGCACAATGTGGTTGGCAGCTGGTAGATCAGACGGCCGATGCCCAGGTTTTCGTAGTCGATGATGCTCTTTTCGGTGTCGAACACCTTGCCCACGTCAATGGCGGTCTGGGCTTCCTTGTAGGAATCCGCCAGCTCCCGCAGATGGTCGGACACGGTGCCGATGCCGATGACGGTCTTGATCCGCAGCTCGTTTTTCAGGGTGTCCTCCATAGACTTGGCGATCTTCTCCAAGTCCTCGGGGGTCGTCCCGCCGGTGATCTGCTTGATGACCGCCACGTCGCTTTCGTTGATGGACAGGACAAAGTCCTGCATCTTGTCCGGGAACATCCCCGCCAGCACGTCCACGGTGGCCACGTCGCTGTGACCCACCTGCCGGATGAGGAACACCGCCCGGGGGGCGTCGGTGGCAAAGTGCAGCTCCTTGGCGCGGATGTAAATATCACCGGGCAGGATATTGTCCATGATGATATTCTTTACAAAAGTTCCCCGGTCATGCTTCTCCTCATAGAAGGTCTTGGCATCGTTCAGGGCGATATAGGCCATCTGGCAGAAGCTCCGTGCCATCTCGTCGTCGCCGGAGCAGAAAACGGCGTATTCCAGCACGTTGGAATTGCCCAGAATGGCCTTGAAGCTGCGCTGGCCGAAGGTGACGATGCTGTCGGCGGCGTTCGCCACCTTCAGCGCGGCGTCCGTCCAGCGCTCACCCAGAATGGACATATCGGTGCAGGAAACCACACACCCCTCGGTATCGATTACGCCGAAGCTGCGGTCCGTAATATCCCGCAACTGAACAATGACACTCTGAAAAACGCTGTTGGACATATCTACAGTCACTCCTTAGTATCTTGCATAAATGCGCATTTCACAAAAACGCATTATTATTATACACAGCTTTTGCGCACATTGCAAGTGCCTTTTGACATTTTATTGCAAAATCTCTTATGTTTTTTAGATAATATACCAAGGTTTACCGGCAAGCGGTCCCTACGCAGTCTGTTTCTTCCAGCAAAATGACCGTTCATGGCTGGGGCTTCTCCTCCAATTGGGCAATCTCCTCTTCCGTCAGCTCCCGGCTCCGGCCTCTCGGCAGATCGCCAAGGGTCAGCGCTCCCTCCTGTCTGCGCTCCAGGTAGGTCACGGTCATATTCCGGGAGGCCATCATCCGCCGCACCTGGTGGTATTTCCCCTCCCGGACAGTGATCCGGCTCTCCCCCGCTCCCAGCGGCTCTAAAAGCGCGGGCAGGCATACCGTGCCGTCCCGGAGGGTCAGCCCCGCGGCAAAGGCGGCTGCGTCGTCGGCATTTGCCTGTCCCTCGTGGCGGGCATAGTAAATTTTCGCCACTTCCTTTTTCGGCGAAATCAGCCGGTGGAGCAGCTCGCCGTCGTTGGTAAACAGCAGCAGCCCCTCGGTGGCCTTGTCCAGGCGGCCTACGGGCTTTAAGTCCATGTGCCGCCACGCCTCCGGCAGCAGCTCCATGACGGTTTTTTCGTTCGCGTCCTCCGTGGCCGTGACGTAGCCCGCCGGCTTGTTGAGCATCACCACCATCCGGCGCTTTCCGCTTAAGGCTTCTCCGTCCAGGGCAACCGTGTGGACGGCGGGGTCGATCTTCCGGGAGCCGTCCTTCTCAGGATTTCCGTCCACGGTCACCCGTCCGGCTTTCAGGATGGTCTTCACCTGAGAGCGGGTGCCTGTGCCGCTGTCGCACAGGAATTTGTCCAGTCGTTCCATAGCTCCTCCGTTCTGCTTCCCGCTTCCGGCGCATAGGCTGTACCACCGAAATATGAACCGGGAGGGATTTATTATGATGGTTATGACCGCGAAGGTCAATCTGAAAAAGGCAATGATCGCCCTTGCTGCCGTGGCGGCGCTGATCGTGGCGCTGATTCTGCTGCTGGGCGGGGGCGGGGACTCCGCCGAGACTTCCGCGCCCACGGCCTCCAGCAACGACGGCCGGGTGAAATTTCTGACGGATCTCGGCTGGGACGTCACCACGTCCCCCACAGATTCCAGTCAGGTACGCATCCCCGCGGCGTCCAGCGACGTATTCGAGCGCTACAACGCCCTGCAAAAGAGCCAGGGCTACGACCTGGGGCAGTACGCCGGGAAGAAGGTCATGCGCTACGTCTACAAGATCAACAACTACCCCGGCGCCACCGAGCCGGTGTACGCGACGCTGCTGGTCTACAAGAATCAGATCATCGGCGGCGACATAACGGACACCGCCGCCCAGGGAAAGATCCGCGGCTTCAAAATGCCGGAGGCCACGACCGTCCCCACCATTCCCAGCCTCCCCACGGAAACCGCCGCCACCACGCCGGAAACCACGCAGTAAGCAAAGAGAAGCCGCCGTATTTTATCTATGGTATCACACAATTCCGCTCTTGACAAGCGCCCCGCTCTGTGCTACTGTGTAACCGAACTGAACAGTATCTTCAGGGCGGGGCGAAATTCCCCACCGGCGGTAAAGGAAGCTCTGATTCAATCGGCGAGAGCTGACAGCGAGAGATTTTTCTCTGGACGAAAGCTTCAAAAGTGGAGAAATACTGTATGTATTTCCCGCTTTTGAAGCTGCACGGATAGAGGAAAAGATTCGCTGCTCAGCCGAAGACGATTGATTCAGAGGTTCCCAAGTCCGCGAGCGCGTCAGCGTTGAATCGGTGAAACTCCGATACCGACAGTACAGTCTGGATGGAAGAAGATACGCAAAGGATATTTGCGTTTTTTTCACGCCCTGAGTGTAAACTCAGGGCGCATTTTTGTTTTGAGGTGATACCAATGACCGATCTGTGGAAACAAATTTTAGACAATCTGTCCTTTGTAGGCGTGAGCCTCGCCATCGTGGTGGGGCTTGCCCTGCTGGCACGGCTGGAGGAGCGTTTTCTCCCGGAAAAGCGGAAGGTCAGTCCCGCCCGGCGGGTCAGCATCATCGGCATCAGCGCCGCCATCGCCGCCGTGCTCCATGTGCTGGACTTTCCTCTGGTGGTTCTCGCGCCGGAATTCTACAAGCTGGACTTTTCCGAGCTGCCCGTGCTGCTGTGCGGATTTTACCTGGGGCCCAGCGCCACCGTAATTTGCGAGGGCGTGAAAATTCTGCTGAAGCTGCTTCTGAAAGGCACTTCCACCGCCTTTGTGGGCGATCTTGCCAACTTCGTGGTGGGATGCTCCCTGGTTCTCCCCGCCACCGTTTTCTACCACGCCCACAAGAGCAAGCACAGCGCCATCATCGGCCTTGCCATCGGCACGCTGGTCATGACCGTGTTCGGCAGCGCCTTCAACGCCGTCTACCTTCTGCCCAAGTTTGCCCAGCTGTACGGCATTCCCCTGGACACCATCATCGCCATGGGAACGGCCATCCGGGGCGGGGTCAGCAATATCTCCACCTTTGTTCTGCTGTGTGTTGCGCCCCTGAACCTGCTGAAAGGCACCGTCGTCTCCGTGCTGACGATGCTGCTGTATAAACGGGTGGCAAGGCCTCTGTTCGGGCTGCATCAATAACTACCAAAACTGCCGGGGTATCTCTCCGGCAGTTTTCCTTTGCCTTTCTCGGGAAATTGTGGTATAGTATTCAGAAAAAGGAGGTATTTTCTATGTGTGAACTTCTGAAACCCCGCCGCAGCGTCCGCAAGTACCGCCCCGAGCAGGTGCCGGACGCGCTGCTGGACGCCGTGCTGGAGGCCGGGCTTTACGCCCCCTCCGCCATGAATAACCAGAAGCCCGTCATGGTGGCCGTCCGGGACAAGGCTATCCGGGATCAGCTTTCCCGGATGAACGCCGCCGTGATGGGTACCGACCGTGACCCCTTCTACGGCGCACCCTGCGTCATCGTCGTGCTGGCCGACCCCGGCTATCCCACCTGGGTGGAGGACGGCTCTCTGGTGCTGGGCAATCTGCTCAACGCCGCCCACGCCGCGAAACTTGGCAGCTGCTGGATCAACCGCGCCCGGGAGATGTTCGACACCCAGGAGGGCAAGGCGCTTCTCGGTAAGTGGGGCGTTCCGGAACACTACCGGGGCATCGGCTGCTGCATTCTGGGCTACGCCGACGAGAACCCCGCCCCCAAGGAGCGGGCGGCGAACCGCATCCTGAAAATCTGACAAAAAAGGAGAAGAATGATGGACTTTCTGGAAATTGCCCGCGCCCGGCAATCCTGCCGCAGCTATGACGAGACCCGGCCTGTAGAACAGGAAAAGCTGGACGCCGTGCTGGAAGCCGCCCGTTTGGCTCCCTCCGCCTGCAACGCCCAGCCCTACCATTTCACCGTCTGCCGGGGGCAGGCCGCCAAGGCCGTGGTCGCCGGTGTGACCGGCATGGGCATGAACAAATTTACCGCTCAGGCGCCGGTGCTCATCGTAATCTCCGAGCGTTCCTACAATAAAACCGCCGCTCTTGGCTCCAGAGTCACGAAGGTAGACTACCGCTCCATCGACATCGGCATTGCCGCTGCCTATCTCACCGCCGAGGCCACCGCTCAGGGGCTTTCCACCTGTATCATCGGCTGGCTGGACGACGCCAAGCTCCGGGCAGCCTGCGGCCTGAATCAGCCGGTGCGGCTGGTGATCGCTCTGGGCTACGCGAAGGAGGGCGATCCCCTCCGGGAGAAAAAGCGCCGGGACATGGGAGAGCTGGTGGATTACCGATGAACCGTCCCATTGTGACCGCATCCGGCGCTTTGGTCTGCCACTGCGTCCGTCTTCACCGGGGAGACGATCTGCTTCTCTCCATCCGGGAGCTTGCCCGGGAAAAGCATATTGCCGCGGGCGTGGTGCTTTCCGCCGTTGGCTGCGTCACGGAGGCGAAGGTGCGGGACGCCGGCGGCGTGAACATCCGCTCCATCGGGGAACACTGCGAGATCGTCAGCCTGAACGGCACCGTCAGCGAGCAGCGGTGCCACCTGCACATTGCCCTGTCCCGGGAAGACCTCTCCACCCTGGGTGGTCATCTCTGCCCCGGCTGCATCGTCAACACCACCTGCGAGCTGGTGATCGGGGAGCTTCCCGGCGTCCGCTTCGGCGTGGAGCAGGACGGAGAAACCGGGTATGACGAGCTGGTTTTTGAATCTATCTGACTACATGGGCGGCCATAATGAGCTGCACCCCTTGCCTCTCCCTATGGGAGAGGTGGCTGAGCGAAGCGAAGACGGAGAGGGTACACATGGGCGCAACACCCTCTCAGCCACCTTCGGTGACAGCTCTCCCAAGGGGAGAGCCAAGGGGCTGTACTAATCGCATGTTTGCACGGGAAATGGAGCGTATCCGCACCGATACGCTCCACTCACTGTTTTATGACCACCCGTTAAATTGCCGCTCCTTTTTTCCTCTTGACAAAGAGCCGTTTCCGTTGTACAATACATTTAACAATTCAGCTAATTGTTAAATGTTTGATCGGAGGTGAATCCCTTGGCATTACAGCAGACCCTAAAAGCCCTGTCCGACCCGACCCGGCGGGAAATTCTGAATCTGCTCAAGTCCGGCAGACTGTCCGCCGGGGAAATTGCCGACCATTTTAGCATCACCCCCGCCGCCGTTTCCCGGCATCTGTCCGTTCTGAAGGATGCCGACCTGATCTGGGACACCCGGGAGGGAAAATTCATCTTTTATGAGCTGAACACCTCGGTCTTAGAGGAGATCATGCTCTGGCTCACGGATTTGAAAGGAGGCGCTGCCCCATGATAAAGCAGTACAAAAAAGAACTGATTGTCTCCACGCTGCTTGCCCTTCTCCCCATCGCCGCAGGGCTGCTTCTGTGGAACCGGCTTCCCGGCCAGCTTGCCACCCATTGGGGCATGAGCGGCGCGGACAGATGGAGCGGCAAGGCCGCCGCCGTGTTTCTTCGGCCGCTGTTGCTGCTGGCCGCCCATTATCTGGTGCTGTTTCTCGTTTTCCGCGACGCAAAGAACCGGAATCAGAGCAAAAAAGTGGTGGGGCTGCTGTTCTGGATGATTCCCGCCGTCTCCATCCTCGTCAGCGGCATCACCTACGCGGTGGCGCTGGGGTGGAAATTCCGGCTCGCCGGCCTTCTTTTCGCGGGGCTGGGACTGATGTTCGCCGCCATCGGCAACTATCTCCCCAAGTGCCGCCCCAACCGCACCGTGGGCATTCGGGTCTCCTGGACGCTGGGCAGCGAGGAAAACTGGAATGCAACCCACCGCTTCGCCGGTAAGGTCTGGGTCATCGGCGGTCTTATAATGGTGCTTGCCGCTCTGCTTCCGGAGGTGCCGAGGATTATCGTCACCATTCTCGCCGTGGCCGCTCTGTCCATCCTTCCCATTGCCTATTCCTACCGCTACCACCGGATCCACGGAACGAAAAGTGAACCCGACCCGCTGTCCAAGAAAATCTCCGTTGGCATGCTGATCTTCACGGCGGTGATTGCGGTGTTCGTCGCGGTCATGCTGTTCACCGGCAATCTCCATTACCGGTTCGACAGCGACAGCTTTACCGTGGAAGCCTCTTATTTCGACGACCTCACCGTAAAATACGACGCCATCGACTGCATTGAATACCGGGAGGGCAACGTGGACGGCACCCGAACCTTCGGCGTGGGCAGCTTCCGGCTGCTGCTGGGAACGTTTGAAAATGCGGAATTCGGCACCTATACCCGCTACACCTACTACCGTCCGGAGGCCTGCGTCATTCTGTCGGTGAACGGAAAAACGCTGGTTCTCAGCGGCAGCAGCGCGGACAGCACCCGAACTCTCTACGATACCCTTGTGGCAAAAACCGGCTTATAACGGAAAGGAGAAAACGATATGAACACCGTATCTTCTGCAAGCATTACCGGCATGGTCGTCAGCCTGATTCTCTGCGTAGCGGCGCCCGTGGCGCTGTGCGTCCTGCTGAAACGCAAAACCGCCGCGAAGCTTTCCGACATGTTCCTTGGCGTGGTGATTTTCATCCTCTTCGCCCGGTTTCTGGAGCAGCTGCTCCACATGGCCATGCTCTCCGCCTTTGGGGAAAGGCTGACCGGCAATCTGTGGCTGTCCGCCCTGTACGGCGGCGCGGCGGCTGCGGTATTTGAGGAATTCGGTCGCCTTATCGCCATGAAGTATCTGCTGGACAACCAGCTGGAAAAGGATACCGCCCTGATGTACGGCGTAGGCCACGGCGGCATTGAAGCGCTGACCATCGGCGCCCTGACCTGCGTTTCCAACCTTGCCACCGTTTCCATGATCAACGGCGGCAAGCTGGAAAGCGCCCTCGCCGGGCTGGACGAAGCCGCCCGGGCGACCTCCCTGGAGACAATCTCTCAGCTGTGGACGCTTCCCTCCTACCTATTCTACATGGTCGGCGTAGAGCGACTCATTGCGTTTGCTCTGCAAATCTGCCTGTCGTATCTGGTGTACCGCGCCGTGCGGTATCACCGCCGGGGCTTCTTCCTCGCCGCCATGGGCATCCACTTCGCCGTGGACGCCCTGGCCGCGCTGCTCAAGGACGCCGTTCCCATCCCCGCTCTGGAGGCCATTCTGGCGGTCATCGTCATCGTGACCGTGGTCTTCACCGTCCGGCTGTACCGGGCGGAATCGGAGAACGCCGTCAGCAACTGATTCTCCCATATTATCGTCCGCCCGTGGCTCTCCCACGGGCGGACATTCTTTCCCCGAAAACCGCAAATAAAACTTGACTATGGGGCATAATTCTTCTATAATATCTGGAGCTATTGATATTTTTATCTGAGAAAGGATTTTGAATATGGCAAAAGAATTTAAGATCACCAGTCTGCGTCTTGCCGACCTGGAAAAGGAACTGAATTACCTGAAAACCACCCGTGAGCGCGAAGTCGCCGCCATGATCGCCGAAGCCCGCTCCTACGGCGACTTGTCCGAAAACTCCGAGTACGATGCCGCCAAGAACGAGCAGGCCAAGCTCTACGGCCGTATTGCTGAGATTGAGGACGTTCTGTCCCACGCCGTCATCATTGAGGACGAGAACGAAGCCAACGGCCGGGTGGGTCTGGGCTGCACCGTGGTAGTCGAGGACGAGCACGGCAAGCAGACCGAGTACCGCATCACCGGTTCTCAGGAGGCCAACCCCATGGAGTTCAAGCTTTCCGACGACTCCCCCTTCGGCCGCGCCGTGGTTGGCAAGGCCGCAGGCGAGACCTTCACCGTCAACGCCCCCGCCGGCTCCTTCACCATGAAGGTGGTCAGCGTTTCCCGTGAGGGCTGAGCCATGGCAAAGTTTATACCGCAGCCGGAGCTGTCTCTGAATGACCAGATGCAGATCCGGCGGGAAAAGCTGGCGGCGCTTCAGGCCGAGGGGCGCGACCCCTTCATCCAGACGAAATTCGATTTCAATGCCGATTCCGCTGCCATCAAGGCCGACTACGAAGCCTTCGAGGGCAAGACCGTCAAGGTCGCGGGACGTCTGATGAGCAAGCGCGGTCAGGGCAAGGTCATGTTCTGCGATCTGCAGGACCGCGCCGGCCGCATCCAGATCTTCGTGAAGATCGACGAGCTGGGCGAGGAAGAATACAACCGCTTCAAAAAGTACGACATCGGCGACATCGTCGGCGTGGAGGGCGAGGTCTTCAAGACGAAGACCGAGGAAATTTCCATCCGCGCCAAGGTCGTCACCCTGCTGAGCAAGTCTCTGCTGCCCCTGCCCAACAAGTTCCACGGCCTGACCGACAAGGAAGCCCGTTTCCGTCAGCGCTATGTTGACCTGATGGTGAACCCCGAGGTCAAGCGGAATTTTGTCATCCGCTCCAAGTTCATCAAGCACCTGCGCAACTATCTGGACAGCATGGGCTACATTGAAGTGGAGACCCCCGTGCTGAACACCATTGCCGGCGGCGCTGCCGCCCGTCCCTTCGTCACTCACCACAACACGCTGGATATCGATATGTACATGCGCATCGCCACGGAGCTGCCCCTGAAGCGGCTGATCGTCGGCGGCATGGATCGGGTGTACGAGGTCGGCCGCATTTTCCGCAACGAAGGCATGGACCCCAAGCACAACCCGGAGTTCACCACCGTGGAGCTGTACCAGGCCTACGCCGATTTCCACGACATGATGGACATTGCCGAGGGCATCTACACCACCTTCGCCAAGGAGGTTATGGGCAGCTACGAGCTGGAATGGATGGGCGAGAAGATCGACCTGACCCCCGGCTGGCCCCGGCTGACCATGGTGGAAGCGGTCAAGAAGTACGTAGGCGTTGACTTTGGCGCCATCACCGACGACGCCGAGGCCGTAGCCGCCGCCAAGGCCGTGGGTGTTGAGCTGGCCGACGCCGCCGAGAAGACCTGGGGCAACGCCCTGTATGCCTGCTTCGACCAGAAGGTCGAGGAGCATCTGGTGCAGCCCACCTTCATCACCATGTACCCGGTGGAGGTCTCCCCTCTGACCAAGAGGTCCCCGGAAGATCCCCGTCTGACGGAGCGCTTCGAGTTCTTCATCAACCGCAGCGAGATGGGCAACGCCTATTCCGAGCTGAACGACCCCATTGACCAGCGGGAGCGCTTCATGAAGCAGGTCGAGCAGCGCGAGCGGGGCGACGACGAGACGGAGATGCTGGACGAGGATTTCCTGACCGCGCTGGAATACGGCATGCCCCCCACAGGCGGCATGGGCATGGGCATCGACCGCGCCGTCATGCTCTTCACCGGCGCCGATACCATTCGGGAGGTTATTTTGTTCCCCACTATGAAGCCCCAAGACTAAAAAGTCATTGCGCTGCAATAACTTTTGCCCTCATATTCTTCAGTTGACAACAAATTGACAACAATTTCGTATATCAATACGAAGTGATGTGACGCAGGATGAAGTTTTGTTAGACCCCAGCGCAAAACAGCATGTATCATTTGAGGACACTTTCTGTACGAATTTCCAGAAAGTGTCCTTTTCTTTTTGCAGGTTGCAGCATCTGTCTTGACAAATTCCAATTTGAAAGGATTTTGAACGAATGATCAGTGAACAGACAAAAGAATACTTTGAACTTGGAAAGCGAAACGATGTTCGTGAGCATGCAAAGAGGCTGCGCCGGCAATTTCTAAGGTATAAAGACGCGGAGATTGTTTACAGCATCCACCATAAGAAGCTTCTGGAGATGGCCAACAAAGCAGGCGCTATTTATCGTATCGATGGCACTGTGCTGATTAACCGGGATATCTTCGATCAGTATCTGGAGCAGTTTCACGAGCCCAGTACCCTTACGCAAGCGGAGGAAAAACAATGAGCGGGAACCTGTGGATGTTTTCTGATAAGCTGGATGATGAGGATATTGAGATCATGAAGCATGAGTTTATCACCTACTATCAAGGCGCAGATTATTACGGTTTGGGCTTGAAGATGTTCACCAGATTGGCTCACGAAGCAGGCGCTGTCTACAAGATAGGCAAGAAGGTACTAATCCGCCGTACTATCTTTGATGAATACCTTCGGCAGCAGTATCATATTGAGCAAATGGCGTCGCTTGCCGCCGATGGAAAAGAGGCGTCCACAAGGCAGGGAACGCTTGTACTGGACACCGATAGCGGTCGCATGAACATTCGGTTTGGCTTAAATGACTACTACGGTTTTCTCTCCTGCGGAACGCGAATGGAAGTGCGGGTAGACGGAGAATGGATCCCGACACGGCTTGAGATGGCTGACAACTGGATCCTGATTGGTATTGAAACAAAAGATATCACCGGCCTGACAGTCAGAATCAAAAAGCGATGCAGCAACAAATGCAACTATGCATAGCTGTGTACTCCGGGAAGTCCGATTCTTAACTTCTCCCACATTGGAGGTGATAATTTCTCATTTGCTCGGAGCATCCGAATAGCTCCACATAATTTGATATAGCGCAACTTTCCAAATCCTGCCACACAGGATGGGACCCCGGACGGTTTCTGTCACACCGTTCGGGGCCTTTTAGCATAGTGACATATTCGGATTATGAAAATAGGAACATTGGTGCCGCAGCGAGACACAGGCCGGATGGACATTCGCTTCTCTCCCAATAACTATTACGGAGGATTGCATTGCGGTGAAACCTTAGATGTAAAGATCAATGGGAGATGGGTTTCCACTCGTATTGAAATGGGAAACGATTGGTATCTCGTCGGCGTCGATACGGATGATCTCGTCGGTTTGATCGTCCGAATCTAAAAGCATAACTGGCCAGTAGGAGCATCCTGCTGGCCTTTTCTATTTCACAGGGAGGAAAGCAACATGAAGTGTCTGCGCAAATATCAGTGGGTCAAGCTGCCCAGAGATATTCCGGATATGGGAAAAGGGCTGATGGCCTACTGGGCCATGCTTGCCTTCCGCGCAGCCTTCCGCAAGGGCAATGCCAGTTACTGCGGCCACAGCAATCCCGTAGCACCCGGAATGTGGGCGGGTGGTGTTGTCGGTCTCAAGAGTATTCTGGGTGTCAGGAGCCGTACCAAGGCGCTGCAGATACTCGGCGAGCTTTCCTCCCTTGGCTTTCTGAAATACTCTCTTGACAGCCAGACAAAAAAGCTGACCTATGAGATCACCGATTGGGTGGTTAAGTGTTCCGGGGCTGAATGTATGTCCGGGACCGTTTACGCTTCCACAGGGTATGGTTTTCTATGCCTGCCGCGGAACATTACGCAGCGGCTGGCAAACGCTAAGAGAGTTTTCGATGAAGCGGATGCATGGCTTGATCTGTGGTGTCATACCACCTATGAGGACTATGGGAACGCCTTCTCGTTTCTTGCACCTGTCGTGCAATACGGTAGATTCGGGAGCGTCCTGACTTTGGAAACGCTGGGAGAGCGTTGGGGCTGGGAGAAAACAAAGGTATGGAGGTTCTTCAAAAAGCATGGGGATGTCTTTTCTCTGTACCGGCTGCCCAGTTCCTATGGCTGTCTCGTGTTTAACGCTTCCTACCCGACCGGAGCTGATATTCAGCTTCCGGAGCAGGAGATAGTTATGCGTATTTTGCGTAAAATACTTATTTGCTCAGCTTATAAGTGCAAGGGCGGCAGTGAGAACCTACGTGTAAATCACATGGTTGCATGGTATAGCAGAGCGGTCATTTTGTCTCAGCAGATGCAACCTGTCCCTGAGATTTCAGAATGCCGCGTTGCGCTTTCTGACCCCATAACGCGCGCGTATCTTTCTCATGGTTGGAACTGTGAGCATTGTAGGAACTACCATTATGCCTGCCCGGGTACGTTAGAGGGAACCCCCTGCTTTTTCCGTTCTGGGCATGAAATCAGAGGACCATGTACACAAGTTGAAAACCACAATTACAACAACGAGGAGATTTTGCCATGAAAAGTAAAAAGCCGTCACTATACGATGCACAGGAGGAGCAGATTCAGCTGCAATCTGCCTCCTTTGTAGATTTCCTGACACGGAAAGGTGTCCTTGAAGATCATAACATCGACAACGAGCGTGTCCGGAAGGCCAAAAAGGATACTGCACAGAGAGCATATCACAATACCGAGGTCTTGCTGAGCCAGTATCGTCTGATTATCTGGGTATTGGAATGCATCCCCGGAGAACTGTCCGATGAGCTGGAAGTCCCTGTACATGACATCGATGCTCTGGCGGAGAAAATCGATATCCAGACCTCCCTTGAAAATGCGCGGATCGAAAGTCGGGTAAATGCCATGATGAAGACCCGATATCTGGTAGATCGCATCCATGAAGCTCTTGCGGTTATCCGGAAGAAACCCGGCAACGGAGAAGATCTGTACTCCGTCCTTTATACGACATATCTTGACCCTGTTGAGAGAAAACATGAAGAAATCCTCAAAGAGCTTCGCATGACGTCAAGAACCTATTACCGCTTACGAAGGGAAGCCATCACAATCATGTCCATTCGGCTGTGGTCTGCCCCTTCCGGGGAAACTGCCTCGTGGCTTGAAGTCCTCACTATCCTCGAAGAGATGTAAAAGATGGGATGACAAACGGGATGAAACATGCGAAAACATTTTGGCAGGTCTTTGCTGATGACTAGAGAATGGCAATGTGATATAATCTTATCGTCCAAAGTGGACGAAACGATCAGGCACTGTTTTGAGAGCTGATTCTGGCTCCTCAGAATGGTGCCTTTTGTCGTTTCATCACCAAGAAAGGAGGAAGTAGCACATGGTTAAACAGATTACCAGAGGCAAAGACATCGCCAGAAACACCTACTGGTCCGCAGTTGGTATGACCGCGGCTACCATGCTGGCAGTCCAGCCCGTTTTCGCAGACACCATCTGGGATCGTTTCTCTACGATCCTGAAGGATGTTTACGGTCAGGTCGTTGCCATCAGCACCATCGTTGCCGTCACAGTCGCAGCCATTGCACTGCTGATCCGCATGATTTCCCGCAATCAGCGAGCCGTTGAAGAAGCTACCAGCTGGCTGAAGCGCATCGTCGTGACCTGGATCATCCTGAACTCTCTGGGCTTCGTTGTAGCCTACCTGCAGCCCTTGATTCAGGGCGGCAGTTACTCCGGCTAGGCGAGGCATAGGGAATATCCAGACTTACCAAGGAGGTGATACCCATACTAGACTGGATATTCGAGGGTATCGTCAATTGGGTGGCAAGTGTCGTCTCCCAGCTGTTTGACGCGGTGTCCGGGCTGTTCCTTGAAGCGCTCGGTACCGATATGACGGCGATGGAAGAATACTTCCCCTTCGTCACCAAGGCCTACGATGTCATGCAGGTAACAGCATGGGCAATCTTAATTCTGATTACCATATGGCAGCTGTTTCGAGCATTCGGAGGGCCTATTACAGAAGCCGAAAACCCTTGGCATCTGCTGGTCCGGAGTTCTGTCTACGGCCTTCTGATTGGCTACGCCAAACCCATTTTCTCCCTGTGCCTGAACATTGCGCGGGCGCCCTATACAACCCTTATGGAGTTATCCATGACCGCAGAGGATTTCACCTTTGCGGGCGTGGAGCAAACCCTCACCAATGGCCTGTTGACGATTGTGTCAGCTGCAACCGTTGTCGGTCTGATCCTGATCCTCATTCTGGAAATCGCTCTGGGCTGGAACTACTTCAAGCTCCTGCTGGAAACTGTAGAACGGTACATCGTTGTTGGTGTTCTGTGCTATACCTCACCTCTCGCCTTTTCTATGGGCGGCTCCAAAACCACGAGTACCGTGTTCAAATCCTGGTGCAGAATGGTTGGTTCCCAACTGCTGCTCCTTGTCATGAACGTCTGGTTCCTTCGTGGTTTTGCCTCGTCCATGGGACAGTTCATCGCAAACGGTGGTGCGCTGACCACCGGTAAAGGAAGCATTTTCCTGTGGATGTTCTGCGCACTGGCTTATCTGAAGTGCGCCCAGCGATTCGACAGCTATCTGGCCTCCATCGGCTTGAATGTGGCGCAGACCGGGTCCAGCATGGGCATGGAACTGATGATGGCTGCCAGAGTCATCTCCGGGGCAGGCAGCAGTGTTCGCAGCGCGGGCAGTGTCTTCGGCCGGGGCGGAAATGCCGCTGCTACCGGAACCGGTGCTGCCGCAAATGGCTTTGCCTCCGGTTTCGCTTCCAGATTCAGCCCCAACTCCTATGTCCGTGATGCCGTTGTAGAAGGTGGCTCCCGCATGGGCTTCAATGGCGGTGCCGGATTCGTTGGCCGCGCCTTCGGTGGTATCGCCGCCCGGAATGGTGCTACCCTGAATGGGAACTCCATTTCCTCTGTAGCGGCCAGAGCGCCCAGCACTTCCGGCACGATTGCCGGTGATATAGCGGACAGGAGCCTTGGCAACTATATGCCCCAGATGCAGGGATTCCAGCTTCAGGGAACGCAAATCACAGGAGGCCATATCAGTACGACCGCAGTTTCCGCGGATGGCAAATCGGCTTCTTTGGATATGTTCAACGCCTCTCAGTTTGAAAAGCCAGAAGTTCCCCACAGCGTGGTTACTGCGGCGGATGGAAGCCAGTGGTATCAGATGGCCAGCGGCGAGGGCCGCGGCGCCTTTTACGATGTACCCACCTTCCATGGTGTTGGAGCAGATATCCCCAACACAGCAGCAGGTGATGGCGTGTCCGGAGCATCTCAGCCCGGCGAAAGCGGCCAGAGCTTCGGCGAGACGCTTACCCACGATGGCGTTGAAGGCCATCCCGGCATGGTGACTTACCCCGGCGCAGCAGACGGAATTGGTGCAGCGGATACCCCGGCTCCGGAGAGTACCCTGCTTACAGGAGTTGCCGCATCCCCTGTGGGCGGAGGAGATCAACCGCCCATTGGATACGGCAACGGCGCTCCCTCCGTGGATACCGTTTACGGCAACGCCCCCGAAGCACAACACTTTGGTGCTGCATATGCGGGTGGCTTTGGCGAGTCTCCCCAGAACGGCGCTCAATTTGCAGATCATGGAGAAAACGTTGGTCAGGGATTCTATTCCGAGGCGCCCCTTGTGGCAGCAACCTTCCCCAGCGCACCGGAGGGTACTTCCCTGCGCACCGTGGGCGACGGCGTTATCGAAGCCAGTTCCCCGGATGGAGGCAACACGCTCTGGTACAACAGCGCCTATTATCAGGAACCCGATGCGCCCCACAGCGTCATGCAGTCTTCCAACGGTGTGGATTGGTATGCCATGCAGCAGCAGGGCAACATTCCCCAGTTTGAAGTTGGCGAGGCCGCAGCTGCTTATAATCAGGCGGCATTCCAGAACTTTATGCCCGGTTATGATCTTCCTGTTTCTCAGGTTGATGGCACACACCGTCAGGACGGCTACTTTGAAGTCCGGCACGAGGATGGCTCTGGCACGAAGTTCTATGATATCGCCAGATATGCCGCACCTCGTGGTGACTATCAGGTCTTCGAGGATTCCCGCGGCAGTCAGTGGTACGCAATTCAGGGCGATGCCGCTGTCGACCGCAAACCCGTCTACGAGAACGGTAAGCCTGTCTATGACAACGGAAAACTCCGCACGACCAATGTGGAAACCATTCGTTACAAGCAGACGCCCACCCGATTCGCTGAGCCTGAAAAGCGCGGAGATATCGAACGAAAGCCCCCAAAAAGAAAAATGTAACCAGATGGCCATGGTTGTGAATCTCACGATCATGGCCTTTTTTCATTCCAAAACGGAGGTGATTCCATGGCCGAGCCGGAAAAAGATCAGATCGGCGATGGTCAAGACAATTTTGGTCAAGCTGCCGGGAAAGCAATTCAGGCAGCGAAGCAAATCTCTCATGATGCTGCCGCAGAGGCAGCCGTAAAAGGTGCGGAAGCAACAGCAAATGCGGCCGCTGCAGTGGTTCAAGCCGGTGCGGAAAGCGGCAAAGCCGTTGCTGAAATCGCCGCAGGTACTGCCGCCGGAGGCCCGTGGGGCGCAATTCTTTCCGCCGCGTGGGCAATGCGCCACAGCTTGTTCAAGGTTCTGGTCTGCATCTGCCTGTTCCTCCTGATTATCGTCATCCTTATCTGCTCCATCCCGAGTATCGTTCTGGACAGTGTGTTTGGCCTGAACGGGGTTCCTCCCGCAGAAGAAGTCACGCTGGAATCGTCCTACTCTGAAATGTCCAATGCGGTATCGGCAGTGATCGACGCAGGGTATGACCAGTCCCTTGCCAGAGTCGAGGAAATTATTCTGGATGGCGGTTATGACTATGACCTTTCCATGGATGCCCTTATCAACCATGCGCAATCGTCTGCCGGTTATGATGTTTGTTACATTCTGGCCGCCTATTCCGCTTCCTTACAGCAGAAAGGCATATCCGTGGAGGATATGGTGGCGAAGCTGGCCAGAATCTCCGATCAGATGTTTCCGGTATCCTACGTAGAACGGCAGCAGGAAAGGCTCGTACCTGTAAGTTATTCCACTTACAAGCCCGTGACAGTAACCGTTGTGACACACATTGAATCGGCAGGCATTGTCAATAACGTTCCCCGCTATAACTACACCACTGAACGGCGGCACTACTATCTTCCGGACGAGGCAAGGGAATCTGATGAAGAAATCACGGTTCCCAAGTACAAAGCAGTTTCCGTGACGGTACCGATCTATTCTGGCAGTAAGATTTCCGGCACCCGGACAGAGACCTATTATGAAGCAGACGGTGACGAAACGCTTGAACCAACCACCGAAATTATCAAGTATGTGGAATGTACCATTTCGCCCTTCGACAATTCGGTGATCCTGGAAGCCTTTGGCATTGACACCTCAGCACAATACCCCCAATTCAATCTGACCTACGGTGAGGTAATTCAGAATATGGCAAATGCCTTAAAGATGACCCTGTACGGCACTTTGGGAAGCGGCACGTCCGTTCCCCTCACAGATGCTGAGCTGATCGCATTTGTCAACAGCCTCAGCTGTAATGACACCAGAAAGCATATCGTCACAACCGCTCTGTCGCTGGTAGGAAAGGTTCCTTATTTCTGGGGCGGCAAAAGCGAAGCCGGATGGAATGACGAATGGAACACTCCCAAGCTGGTTACCGCTGCCGGATCAAGTTCCACGGGAACGATTCGTCCGTATGGGCTGGATTGCTCCGGGTTTACCGACTGGGTGTACAAAACCGCCCTTGGCATCAGCATTCAGGCCGGCTCTTGGGCGCAGTACACAAGCTCTACTCCCATTTCCGAAGCGGAGCTTCTTCCCGGTGATCTGGGTTTCCTCCTGAATGACGGCGGCACTACAGACCATGTTCTTATTTTCGCCGGTTACGATGAGGGCGGCAACCGGAAATGGGTGCATTCGGAGGGTGGCATTGGCGTCCATATCAACACCCCCGGCTATGACTCCAAACTGGTTCTGCGAAGACCTTCCGGGGTTAATTTCGAGCAGGATGTCAGCAGTCCAGCCTATGGCGAACCGCTTTACTCCCTTGAAGTCAATGTGACCCATTACTGTGCCTGCACCAAGTGCTGCGGCCCCAATGCCAAGGGCATTACTGCCAGCGGCAAAAGAGTCGCGGTCGGTATGGTTGCCATGTCCAGCTACTACCCATTCGGTACCCAAATTATGATCAACGGCATCATGTACACAGTTGAGGACCGGGGTGGCTCCGGTATCGAGAACAACATTGCCCGCGTCGATATCTTTGTCCCGGATCACAACGAAGCACTGCGGTTGGGACGCTTTAACACCACCGCTTACATTTACAGAATTGGAAGGTGAAGAAATGTATTTGCAGGAATTCAAAATCTATCTGATTGGCGGCCATGTGCTCAAGGCCGCCGAGGAAGTGACCATCCCCGCCGAGCATCGGCTCCTCAACCGGTTCAAGAAAGCCAAACCTGATGATATCCTTTCTGTCGGCAGTGAGGAAACCAGTCAGGCTTACATTCCTGTCCGGAACATTCTATACATCTCCACCGGCGATGTGATTCGGTGGTGAGCAGTATGGAAGAAAAGGAATACAGCAACGTGTATGCCATCCCGGCAAACTACACCGATTCCGGCAAGCTGCTGGGCGGTATGGTAGAACCCCGGAACGCGGTTGAGGCCGTTGCCCTCGTGATCATGGTGGGCTACCCGGAAGTCAAATGGATTCCGATGCCCACTACAATTCGCATTGTCATCATGACCGTGACCCTGATTCCGCTGGCAGTGGTCGCGTTCATGGGAATTGGCGGAGACTCTCTGCTCCAGTATCTGGGGCATATCCTCTCTTTCTGGGAAAACCGGCGGATATTACACTTCAGGAGGATCGGATACAAGTATGACCCAAAACAGCTCAAAAAGCCCGGGCGCAAAGGCAAGAAGAAAGAAGCCGGAAAAGCTTGAGTTTGTTCAGCCTTTCATCCCGGTCAAGGATATCCGCAACGGCATCGTGGAAACAACCGATGGCCGGTATGTAAAAATTCTTGAAATCGAACCCATCAACTTTATGCTCCGGTCTTCCGAGGAGCAGTACAACATCCTATCGTCCTTTGCCAGCTGGCTGAAGATATCGCCCATGAAGCTGCAGTTCAAATCCATTACCCGGAAAGCAGACTCTGACAAGCACATCGCTATGATCCGAAAAGAGCTTTCCATAGAGGACAACGCGCAGTGCAAAGCCATGGGGGAAGATTACATCCGGCTGATTAAGGATGTGGGCTCCAGAGAAGCGCTGACTCGGCGCTTCTTTTTGATTTACCAGTATGAAGCCATCGGCAGAAGTGAATCGGATGACTATTCCAAAATCTACAGCATGTTGGTCAGCGCGGAGCAAAATGCACGCGCTTATTTCATGCAGTGCGGAAATAACATCATCCAGCCCCAAAATCCCGATCAGGCGGTAGCGGAGATCTTGTATATGTTCTTCAATCGCCGCTCCTGCGTGGATGAACCGTTCACCGATCGCGTCAACCGGGTGATCATCGACACCATGGCCGCTAAGGGAAAAATTATTGGTATTGACCCCATCCCGCATATCTCTGTCCGTCACTTTATTGCCCCCAGAGGTCTGGATTTATCCCATTACAACTACATCGTCATGGATGGCAGATATTACTGCTTCCTCTACATCAAGGGGAACGGATACCCCAGCACCGTGCGTGGTGGTTGGATGTCCAGCCTCATCAATGCCGGTGAGGGTATCGATATTGATGTCCACCTCTCCCGGGAGAACCGAAGCAAAACCATCGACAAAGTAGCCCAGCGCATCCGCTTAAACCGCACCAAGCTCAAAGGTATGCAGGACACCAGTACCGATTACGAGGAACTGACCAACTCCATTCAGGCAGGCTATTACATTAAAAATGGCATTGCCAACCACAACGAGGATCTGTTCTACATGTCGGTGTTCGTGACCATTTCCGCCAAAACCTATGACGAGCTTCTATGGCGCAAGCAGCAGATGACCGATATGCTCAAGTCCATGGATATGTACCTCAGCGATTGCCGATTCCAGCAGGAGGATGCCTTGCGCAGCGTCATGCCTTTCCTCCAGATCAGCCCCAAGCTGCAAAAGAAAACCCAGAGGAATGTCCTGACCAGCGGCGCAGCATCCACCTATATGTTCACCAGTTTCGAGATGTCCGACGATTCCGGTGTGCTTCTGGGCGTCAACCGGCATAACAATTCTCTCTGCATTGTTGACCTCTTTAATACGAAGATCAACAAGAACGCGAACCTGACCATGTGCGGCACCAGCGGCACCGGTAAGACCTTTACGCTCCAGCTTTTGGCCCTGCGTATGCGAATGCGCGGTATTCAGTGTTATATTATCGCCCCCATCAAGGGTCATGAATTCAAGCGGGCCTGCAGCAAAATCGGCGGCGAGTTTATCAAGATCGCCCCCGGTTCTCCCCACTGCATCAATGTCATGGAGATCCGGCACACGATTTCTCCAGAAATGGAACTGATTGACGAGGTTGACTACAACGACATGGACTCCATGCTGGCCAGAAAAATTCAGCAGCTCATGATCTTCTTCTCCCTGCTGATTCCCGACATGACCAACGAGGAGGAGCAGATGCTGGATGAAGCGCTGATCAAAACATACAACGAGTTTGGCATTACCCATGACAACAACTCACTGTATGCCGACGCAACGTGCTTCCCTCCCAAGCTGAAGAAAATGCCCATTCTGGGTGATCTTCATAAGCATCTGCTGGAGAATCCCATGACCACGCGCATCGCCGCCATCGTCAGCCGTTTTGTGACGGGCTCCGCTCAGAGCTTCAACCGGCAGACCAATGTGGATCTGACCAACAAGTACATCGTTCTGGACCTTTCCGAGCTGAAAGGCAAGCTGCTCCCCGTAGGGATGATGATTGCGCTGGATTATGTCTGGGACAATATCAAGGCTGACCGGGTCAAGAAAAAGGCCATTATGATTGACGAGATCTGGCAGCTCATTGGTGCGTCTTCCAATAAACTGGCCGCCGAGTTTTGTCTGGAGATCTTCAAGGTCATCCGTGGTTATGGCGGTGCCGCCATAGCAGCGACGCAGGATCTCAGCGATTTCTTCAGTCTGGATGACGGCAAATACGGACGGGCCATCATCAACAACTCCAAGAACAAGATCATCCTGAATCTGGAGCAGGATGAGGCTCAGTACGTCAAAGACGTACTGAAGCTGACCCGCACCGAGGTGCGCTCCATTACCCAGTTTGAGCGTGGCGAGGCTCTGATCCACAGCAACAACAATAAGGTTCCTGTGGTTATCAAAGCCTCCGTGGAGGAAAAAGAAATGATTACCACCGACCGGGCAGAGCTGGAAGCGATTCTACGGAAGCGCCAGAAAGAAGCCACATAATCAACGGGCGTTGTACGCATTTTCCCGTTTATGCGTATAACGCCCAAAATAAGTACAAGGAGGAATATAAATCATGGCTCTTATGGAAGACGAACGCCTGATCCTACGGTGGCTCAGTCAGTACGGGCCTTTGCGTTGGCCGCAAATTCGCGGATTGCTCTACTACAGACCGCAGCGCTCTGTCAACAGGCTTGTGCAGAACATGAAGCATACCCGCAGGATTGCCGCTATAGAAGATGGTGAATATCTGGCAGTCGATCAATACTGCGAGCCGAAGCAGCGAATGATTACCGCCGTCTGGGTATTGCTCCAGTTTATTGAGCAAATTGCTCCCGAAGCCCACTGGCAAGCAGATGCCCCGGCACAGATTTCCTTCCTGAAGGATAAAACAGCTTACGAAATCGTGGTTCTGTATGAAGACGAGGACCATTTGGTTCGACTTCTTCAGCCTCAAGAGGATACAAAGTACATTCTCGTTGTCCCGAATATGGAATTTGCGAATAAACTGATTCTCCCGGATGCGCCGTGCCTTTTCGCAACAGTCGATCAAACCGAATGTGAGGCTCCCAAAATCACTTTTTATTCCAGTTAGGAGGAAAGCAATATGCCCGAAGAAAATTCCATCTTTATGAAAACCTCCAGCAGAGCACTGGGCATTCTGACCCAGCTCCATAGCGAAACCGCTCAGGCAATGTACGCATACACAGTCGGACGGCAGCAGGGAGCAAACGAAATGGCTCTCAGCAATGCAATCCTTGCGGAAAGGCTGATTGGCTGTTACCGGGTGATTCCCTCTCTGCTGGGTTCTCCCCATGCAAGGAAGAACATCGAGCACATCATGCAGGATGAAATTCCCGTTGAGGTTGGCTTTACCGAGGATGGCTGGTTTTCCCTCCGGATTCCCCGACTGCTTCCCCGAAAGGAGCGTGGCAAAGGCTCCGTCGAATACATCCGGGGCTTTTTGGGGCCTGCCATGCAGCGCTTTTTCAATGAGGGATCTCCCGTCCGCTTTGACGACTGTGTAATCATCTACCGTCACATCTATGACCGGGAGGAACCGGAGCGCAGGCACCGGGATCACGACAACATTGAAACCAATTTCGTAACGGACATTGTAGCCCTGTATGTCATGACAGATGACGCGCCGCTGCGCTGTCGGCATTACTACTGCAGCGCTGCGGGCAGCACGGAACGCACCGAGGTTTATGTCGTACCTGAGCAGGACTTTATGCGTTGGTATGAAGCAGAAAAGAATTTCCCGGACGAGGGGGTGAAGCTCCATGCGCAAACCACTTTTTGGCAAGAAAAAGCTATCCCAAAACAGGGGTAAATTCCCGCAGCGACTTATCTACACGCCCCGAAATGCGAAAAAGCTCTGTGTCCCAAGGAAAATCCCGTCTCCGAATCGATCCGATTTAGCCAAGAGGAGCAGGCATGGGGACGAAAATGCTCCACTTCGAGGTAAGGAAACATGACCACCATAAAGCAGGATTCTCATGTGTACAGATTGCTCACGTTTCTTTCCTATGTTGGGGAGTACCCGCTGTGTTCTTTGCAGCTTTTCGGAAGCAAAGAGGTGTGGCGCAAATTGATCCACAAACATTCCCAACGGCAGGAGTATCGCATCCCCGGCCATGCCGACAAGATTATTTGCCGCCTTCTTCTGATTACAGGCAAAGGCAAAAGCAAATCTGTCCGCTTATCCAAGGGAGGGCAGAATATCCTTGAAATCGTCAATCCCAATGCCGCCCTTTACTATACCCAGAATTACCTTCGCCATAATCATGCCGGTGAGGCCAAACGGTTGGATCGTTTCCATCGGGTGGCCGAATCCGCTGCCCTAATCAATCTGGCCGGATTTGAGACCTGCCCCTATAGGCTGCCCCAGCTTCAAATGGTCACAATCCGCAAGGTCGTTACGGATGCGCCTTCGTTCTATATCAGCAAAGAACTCAAGTATGTGGGCGATGATGATGTCAACAAAACCAGCTTCTCCAGAATAACAGGGGCTCTGTTCTGCCCCGGCGGATGTTACGCCGTGTACAACAGCCGTGACTACCTGATGAACTGGAATGGCAGAGGCGAGGCAAAGGTCAGGCTCCACCTTACGGAGATTGCACGCATGAATGCAGATGTGGATGATGTACAGTCGGCTATTCTTTTGGGTACAGGGTACGAAATCGCTGAAATAACCTTGCGTACCCTATGGAAGACCAAACGGGCTGAAACAGAGTTTACCGTCATCTACGACCATCTCCATTTCATCCCTCTGAATGGATTCGGCGTGCGCCTTCTGAAAATACTGACCACCCCAGACTGGAATGAAACATTGCTGGATCTTCTGTTCGATCCGAATGACAGATCCTATGGTAAAGGCGTTTTCGAGTATGACGCCCGTGAGAACGGCATTTATTTGTTTTCATTTCTGGACAGCGACATCACCCGATTGAATCATTTCATAGATGGGACAAAAGGAATCGAACGGGAAACAGCCGTTATCTGTTTCCCGGAACAAACCGCTTTTGTCCGGAATGTCGTTGGGCCGAAAGTCAGCATTAAGACGGTAATAATGGATATGGTAGAAGATGCCCTCTGCCCGAAAGGCGGTGATGCAGATGAATGAAAAACAGCGCAAGGCCGCAATTATAGTCGCCTCCATCCTCGGATGCGGGGCGCTTTTCTATCTTGGCGGTCTGCTGGGGCAGGTGTTTACCAACTATACTATCTGGATGGAGTCCGGCGGTATGTGGGGGCAAACACAGATTGCTGCCCCAGACTGGAATCCGGCTGTGTGCCTTCTGAATGCCTTCAGTTGGAACGGCGTCAAAGCGATCTTCCTGATCGTGGTCATCGGAGCCGGTATTGTGATCTATGTAAAGGTTCACGAGAAGTTCTCCCAAAACCAGTATGACGACCGGGGCTTCACCAAGAGCAAGGCCGGCACTTACGGTACCGCGGATTGGATGACAGAGAAGGAACTGAAATCCGTTTTGGAACTATCCACACCGGAAAGGGCTACCGGTATGATTCTTGGTGAGCGAAAAGGCCAGCTGGTATGTTTGCCGGAGAACACCCGCCTCAACCGTCACTGCGCCATCTTCGGCGCATCCGGCACCATGAAGTCCAGAGCCGTCATTCGCAATGCACTCTTTTCCATCATACGCCGAGGCGAGTCCGCTCTGATTGCGGATCCGAAATCAGAGATGTACAGCGATACTTCCGAGCTATTCCGAAAAAACGGGTATGAGGTCAAGGTGCTGAACTTGGTTGACCCCCTGCACGGTGACTCATGGAACTGCATGTCCGACCTGAACGGAAACACCATGATGGCTCAGGTCCTCACAAACGTCATTATCGGCAACACAAGCAACGGCAAAAGCGATCATTTCTGGGATAACGGCGAGGCGAACCTGCTGAAAGCGCTGGTTCTCTACACCGATTTGGACAAGACGCTCCCGCCGGAGCGGAAGAATCTGGCCTATGTCTACCAGCTGCTGACCCACAATTCCGAGAAAACGCTGACCATCATGTTCGAGAAACTGCCGCCGGATCATCCGGCCCGGGCGCCTTTCAATCTGTTTTCCCAGTCCAGTGATACGGTCAAATCCGGCATCATTCTCGGTCTGGGTACCAGATTGCAGGTACTCCAGAACGAAGCTGTGAAGCAGCTTGTCTCTTTCTCCGACATTGACCTTACCGCACCGGGCAGTCACAAATGCGCCTACTACATCATTCTCAGCGATCAGGAAACATCCATGGCATTCCTTTCCTCGCTTTTCTTTTCATTCCTGTTTATCAAGCTAACCCGCTTTGCAGACCTTTCCCCCGGCGGACGGTGTCCTGTACCCGTGAATCTGATTCTGGACGAGTTCAACAACATCGGCCGGATCGGCGGCGCACCGGACGGCTCAGATTTCTGCCGTTCCCTGAGCGTCATCCGCTCCCGGGATATTCGGGTCATGCTCGCCGTTCAGAGCCTTGGTCAGCTTCAGAACCGGTATCCCAACAACCTTTGGTCCGAAATCATCGGCAACTGCGACATCCAGCTTATGCTCGGCTGTACGGATGACGTCACTGCGGATTACATATCTGACCGCAGCGGCGAAATGTGCATCGTTGTGGATTCTACCATGACCGTGAAGAAAACCGTTGCCGTCACGCAGGTGATTCCCCAGTACCGGGAAACACAGGGTCAGGGGAAGCGCAAGCTTCTCACCCCGGATGAAGTTCTTCGGCTTCCGCATGAACAAATGCTGGTCATTATCCGCGGTCAGAATCTACTGCTGCTGAACAAGTTTGACTATACCCGCCATCCCATGTCCAAGGAAATGGTCCGGGCTTCCATCATGGATTACTGCCCGAGAACCAGTTATGCGCCCACACCCCAGACCGGTTCTGAAAATGAGCCGGACAAAAAGCCACAACGGGAGTCACGCGGCAGGAAACTCAGTCGCTCTGATACGCCACCCGTCGAGTTTTAATTTATCAAAAGGAGGAAAACCTATGTCCACAACCGAAAACAGCCTACCGCCCGACGATATGCCCGTAACCCCAAACAGTGAACCGTCCCAGACCGATTCTGTCCTGAAAGTTCCGCCCCGGCATCAAGCATCCACCGGCGAGATCGCCGGAAATCCCGAAGGCAGCAACGAAGCTCCTCATTCCACCATATCTCCCCGGCAGGCAAGGCAACGGCTCAATGTTCCCATGCCCAATATGGAAGTTTTGGCGATTGATGACGCGCTCGGCATCCAAACTGAGATCGATAAGGCCAGAGATAAGTTTCTGGATCTGGTCGAGTCTCTGAAAACCGGCCGCTACCTTACCGATAAGATTCAGGGCGTTGAAAAGCACTCTGGCTTGGGGGAACCCCGCGCCGTGATTTTCCACGGCGATTATAAGGTCATCATTATGGCTTCCATGATCGTCGATCTGCCCAAGGATTTACGGGGACAGGATCCCTATGAAGTCTACCATTACCTGCTTACCAAGCGACTCGGATCTGAAATCGATTATGTTGTCAAAGGCATTGACCGCAATACCGGTCTGGCAGTCGGCAGCCGGAAGGATGCTATGGCCACGAAGCGCCGGCATTACTACCTGAATCAGACCCGTGACGGCACATACCGGATCTACGAAGGACTCTGCTGCGAAGCGAGAGTCATGTCCGTCATTCCATATGGCATTTTCGTGGATCTGTTTGGTATCGACGTTTACATTCCCTTGCGGGAGCTGAGCTATGTACGGCTTACCGATGCCATGGGCTACTATGAACCCGGCGACCGGGTACTGGTGAAAGTCACCCAACTCAATCGGGATGACCCGGATGACATCCGTGTAGCTGCTTCCGTAAAACAAGTTGCTGCCAATCCTGTGGATAAAGCTCTCGAAAAAATCGAGGTGAACAGCAACTATGCCGGTACCGTTACGCTGACGGACAGCACCGGTATCTTCGTGCGTCTGGATATGGGTGCTGAATGCAGATGTAGGTTCCCATATCGCGCAAGGCCGCCCAAGGGCGCCCGCGTAGTCGTGAAAATCGCAGGTGTCGATATGGAGCAGAAGACTGTTTGGGGAAATATCACCTATGTCACCATTCCCAAATAACTCTGAAAGAAGGTATCCTTATGACCCAATGCGAACTGCCGAAAGAGGAATTGGTTCGCCGAAAGGAGCTGTCTGATAATACCCGGAAAATGATTTACAGCTTGCTGGATGTTGCTGCCGAGGATGAAACCTCGCTCATGACGACCTACCGTGACTTTTACCTCCAGATCAGCTTCTCGGAGCTGCATCCGCTGATGGTTTTTTACCTCGCACGGCCTCTGGACGGAGAGAAAGCCATGCTGGCAGATCGTTCCAACGAGATGAATCTGCGCAGCGTTCTGGGCAGTCATTCCGTCAACGAAAACTTCAGCTGCTATAACTATCGTGCGACGCACTGGCTTGATGCTCAGATGACCAAAACCAGATTTTTTGAAATTCTTGACCGGTGTGTTGATGAAGCTGTACGCGGGTATTATCAGCTCGCACACTGAGCACTGCAATTCCCTGCAATTTTGATTAGATCATGCAAGCAGGAGGAAATGTACATGTAAAAAAGCGATTGCTGCTCTATCCGCTGCCGTAATACTGGTTTTGGCCGTCTGCCGGTATCCCAGACTGATTCCGAAACGACCGCAGGCGCCTCAGCCTTCCGTGAAGAGGGTCCTGAATTCCCGCAGATAAAGCCCGTACACCAGACTGATTCTGACAGAACGCTCAGCGGAAAAGCCGGCCCGCCAAGCCAAGGCAGTCACTCAGGCAGTGACACCAATTCCACATTTGAAGTCAATGCCTCAGTTCTTTGGACTGGGGCCTTTTTCTACCCCAACTTGAGAAAGGATGACAACCACATGAAAACACCTTGTCAGCGGCTGCTTTCGTTGCTGCTGGTATTTGTGCTGGTGCTAAGCCTCATCCCGTCGGTTTATGCAGCCGACAATGATGAAAGTACCCCCACAGAACCGGAAGCCACGGAAACAACTGCATCCACCGAATCCCCCACGACCACACCCCCTCAGTCAGATCCTTCTGAAGAAACAGAAGGCAGCTCCGCAGGCGCACCTGATTCCCAGCCTGACAATGAATACGGGATTGCGACAACCGCCAGCACATCTGCAGGCGTCCTGCTGTTTGACTATGCCGACCACGGCAACTACACAACGGTGCTGAACAGTCAGGTCTCGGTTACTTATAAGCCCAACGGAACCGGTTCCGCGAAAACGGCATATATCAAAAATCTGGGCTGGCATTTCGCCCGGTACAATAACATTGCCTATGCAGACGATCCGCTGTACTGTATTGAGCCTTACAAAAACTATGCCGCAAGTACATCCGGCAACTCTGTCGACCGGGATGTCACACTTACCGGCAGCGGCAGCACCGCCGGTGCAACCGCATGGTATTCCCTGCCGGAAGCAAGGCGAAAGGCCATTGGTCTGATTCTTCTTTACAGCGACGAAATGTGGGATCACTCCATCAGCGTCACCACGACGTACAAAGACGACAATCCCAACGTCCCGCTCAGAATCGCAACGCAGTTCCTCATTTACGAAATTGTGTGCGGCCTCCGGGATCCGGAAACATTCGTCCTGAATTCTGCCAACGAAAGCGGAACTGCAGGCAACATTTTCTACAACGCCGGTGCTGCCTCCGTATCTTACTTTGCTCCGAACTATAACACTCTGGTCAGCTGCGTTCAGGCTGCCCTGAAGATTCCGAGCTTCACCTCCAGCTCCAGCAGCTCCGCACCCACCATTACGCTGACCGGAGATGAAACCAGTGTCTATGACTCCAATGGAGTTCTGTCCGGGTTCAGCTTCACGAACGGCAATGGCGCAGAGTTCCGTAAATCCGGCAACACACTTTATATCTCCCAGACTGGCACCATCTCCGAGTCTACTGTCTTCAAAGCGACGAAGACGATTCCTTCTGCTGAAAACTCGGCCTATTCTCTTTGGTACATGTCCGGCTCCTCTTACCAGACAACGATCAACCTGTACCGTCCTGAGTCCGGTACGCTGAACGCCTATTTCAAATTAAAAGGTCAGGCGATTGGCAATCTGAGCCTGACGAAAACCACGGAAGATGGTAAGAACTTATCCGGATGGAAGTTTGGGATCTATTCCAACTCCGCCTGCACCAGCCTCGTTTCCGGCCCTCACACGACAGATTCCAGCGGCAGGATCTCCGTTACCGGTCTTACCGCTGGCACCTATTATGTCAAAGAATTGGGGCATACCAATTCCGGTATTGAGGGCCTGTACGTATGCTCCAGCACAAATCCTCAGAAGGTTACGATTATCAACGGCAGCACGGCATCTGTCAGCTTCGTGAACAAGCTCAATACCGGCAGGCTGGCTTTGACAAAGAAAACGGATGACGGGTCGAATCTTTCCGGCTGGCGATTTGGCATTTATTCCGATTCCGGCTGCACGACTCTGGTTTCCGGCCCTCATACAACGGATGCCAACGGCAGCATTTCGGTCGACGGCATCACCCCGGGTACCTACTATGTGAAAGAAATCGGCCACACGGATTCCTCTGTAAACGAGAAGTATGTGTGTTCCGGCACCAATCCGCAGAAAGTAACCATCGCCGGGGGTGCAGCAGCCTCTGTTACCTTCATCAATAAGATCAAAACCGGAAACTTCAGTCTGACCAAAACGACCAGCGATGGGCTGAATCTGGCAGGCTGGGAATTTGGAATCTACTCCGATTCCGGTTGCACCACATTGGTGTCCGGTCCCCATACAACAGATTCCAAGGGTGCCATATCCGTTACCGGTCTGGAAATCGGCACCTACTATGTCAAGGAGCTTGGACACCGTGACGATGATATTGAGGCAATGTACAGCTGTGCAAGCGACAACCCCCAAAAGGTGACGATTACCTACGGTACCACCGCCTCTGTCAGCTTCCATAACTCTCTGGAACCCGGTTCCGTCAGACTGATCAAGCAGACCAATACAGGAAAGAACCTCTCCGGCTGGCAGATTGGGATCTATACGGATGTCGCCTGCACGCAACCAATCGAAGGTTCCCCCTTTACAACAGGCAAAGACGGCACCATTGTGATAGATGGCTTGTCTCCCCAGAAGCTGTATGCAAAGGAAATTGCGGTGGATGATCCCTACTGGGTCTGTGATTCTTCTGTCAAGGCCATCACCGTCAAAGCGAATGCGACGGTATCTGTGACCTTCAGCAATACCCACAATGGCGATCTTCGCGTAAAAAAGAATGCCGTTGACGGAAGCCCCGAAGGGTGGAATTTCCATATTTTGGATGCCAATCGGGAGCTGGTAGAAACCATTACAACCGGTGAGGACGGCTATGCAGCATCCAGTAAGCTCGAACCCGGCACGTATTACGTCGTTGAGATTCACGACAGAGATGAAACATACTGGACTTACGATGCTGTTGTCGAAAAGCAGGTTACAGTTACTGCCGGTACACAGTCCGAAGTCGAATACACCAACGAACAATTTGGCATTCTGGTTTTCTGTAAGACGACGAACACTGGCAATCAGCTCGGCGGCTGGACGTTCCGCGTTCAGGATTCGGACGGGAATGTCGTGGGCGACTATACCACCGACGAAACGGGGTATGCCAGCACCGGCAAACTCAAGCCCGGCAGCTATACCGTTCTGGAGCTTTCCAACGGTGACGACTACTGGAACTGCGAGCTGGGATACCACTCCGTCACGATCATTGCAGGCAAGGCCACAGAAGATGCATGGCATAACCGTGAGCAGGGATTGGGCTGGTTCCATAAGTCTACCAACACCGGCGAGTCCCTTGAAGGCTGGGAGATCACCATTTACTCCGATAAAGAATGTACCCAAAAGGTGACTACCGTTACCACAAATGCCGACGGCAAGGTCGGTATATATCTTGACCCCGGCATCTATTATGCCAGAGAATCCGGAGACACCGAAGGCCGCTTTGAAAATGAGTACTGGCTTGTGGATGAGTCCATTAAAGAGTTTGAAATTCTGCCCCACAAAGATGTGGATATCACCTTTGTCAACACCCAGTACGGCAAAATCAAAGTCATAAAGTCCATGCCCTCCAGCGGCTCTCTTGAGGGATGGACCTTCATCGTCAGAGACATCAACGGTGACGAAATAAAAGGCTCGCCCTTCATCACAGACGCATCCGGTCTCATTGTCAGTGAGAACCTCTATCCTGGTACTTATGCCGTTGAAGAGGTAATCCCCGATGACAGTCCTTACATCTGCGTTTCGGAAAATCCCCAATCCGTCACTGTCGTCCAAGGGAGGACTGCTGAGGTACGCTTCACAAATTCTCTCCGCTCCGGCAAGATTGCAATTCGGAAGGTCGATACCACAGGTGAGCCTCTGGCTGGCGCTGAGTTCCTGCTGGAATGGTCCGTGGACGGTACCTCTTGGCTACCCGTTGTTTATTCCAACTCCGGTTATGCGAAAGAAGGCACCTGCTCCAGCGAGGGCCTCACAGATGGCCGCCTCATCTCGGATAAAACCGGTCTGGTAGAATTCACCGGTCTGCATCCGGAACGCCTTTACCGTCTGACCGAAACTGCCGCACCCGATGGTTTCCAGCTGCTTGCGGATACCGCCTATGAAGGCGGGCTGCCCGACGATAAGGAGTACACCGTTGATTTGACCGTCGTAAATGTACGTACCTATGAGCTTCCCGAAACCGGCTCCAAGTCTCTGGTACTCATGCCCATCGCATTGATTCTGGCCTGCAGCCTGTGCGGTGCGATTCTGTTCGTAACCAAGCGTAAGAAGCAGTAACGGGAGAAAATGAATATGCGTTTTTTCTACTGGCGCCGAGGTCCCCCCGGCGCCTTTTCTTTTTCCAAAATGGATGCCAACCAACAAACTACTTTTTCAACACTGAAAGGATGTATTAACCATTATGAAGTCTGTCAAAAAGATTCTGGCCATGTGCCTTGCGATCATGATGATCGTTTCCTGTATCCCCGCCGCCCATGCTGCTGATGTCCCCAACACAGCCATTGACCTCGATGCCAAGGGCAGCCTTACTCTGTATAAATACGACCTTACAAACGCGGAAAAGGATGGTGTGTGGGATTCCTCCTACGTCTCCACCGGCGTATACGACGAGAACGTCAACAAAACTCTGGGCGAGTCCAAACGTGCCGGCGATAATGATAACAGCGCTGATCTTGGCAATGGCGAGGTTAGCTACGGTTATGCCGTGAAGGGCGTCGAGTTCACATACCTGCGCGTCGGTGACATTGTTCAGTACACCGAGTCCGCCAACGATGGTGATGCCGATAACCATATTGAAATTCTGTATGGCATCGACAAGGCTGTCGGTGCAGACCTGCTGACTGTTTTGGGGCTGGAAAATGGCGCTGATCGTTATACCAATGCTGACCATCTGGATAACGCGAAATACTACTATCAGAGCGACGTTCTGATTGACGCTCTGGCACAGGCTCTGCAGAACAATTCCACCACCGTTAAGAATGCACTGGAAACCTACGTTGCCAACAATGGCGGTACCGCAATGCCCCTGACCGGTGCCTACGGTAAGTCTCAGGCCAACAATCTGGATCTTGGCCTTTATATCATTGCCGAGACCAAGTGTCCTGAAATGGTCACTTCCACCTGCGCCCCCTTCTTCCTCAGCATCCCAATGAGTCCCGTTTCCGGTAGCAATGCCACCGATGGCAATACCCGTTGGCTCTACGATGTGACCATTTATCCGAAAAACCTGACCGGCATTCCTACCCTCACCAAAAGCCTGCGGGAAAATGTGAACGACACCGGCAAACACAAGGGCGCCACCAATGACGTCACCGATGGCTATGCCAACACCGGAACCGCTTCTGACGGCGACGTCATCGACTACCAGATCCTCTCCACGCTCGCCTCCATTACCAGCAAAAGTACCTACTACAGCGAGCTGGCGTTTATTGATACATTGTCTCCCGGTCTGAGCTATAACAAGAACGATATTCTCATTGAGTTCTTCTCCGATGCCGCCTGCACCAATTTGCTGGATAGCTGGGATGAGTCTAAGGGCTACTTCAAGGTATCCTATTCCAGCACCTCCAAGAACGAGTCCGTTATGACCATTGAAATGACCGCTCAGGGCCTGAATGAAATCAACACCAACAAGCGCGTTTACACCGGTGCCTCCATGATAAACTCCGGTTACTCCGACTGCACCGTCCGTATCACTTACAAGGCTACCATGCACTCTGATGATTCCGTTGTTTACGGCAATTCCGGTAATCCCAACGAGGTCGTCATGCTTTGGAAGCGTTCCTCCCAGGATTACTACGACACGCTGGTTGACGATGCGCACATTTTCACCTATGCCGTAGAGCTGGTAAAGCTCTTCTCCGACGCCAAGGGCGACTATGCCAACGTTGAATTCATCATGCAGAATGATTCCGATAAGTACTATGTCAAGGCGGAGCTGAACAAAGACGAGGGTGTCTACTATGTGGTCGGCCATGTAGCCGACAAGAAAGACGCTACGCACTTCATTCCCGTCAAGAACGCTGACGGTGAGGGGCTGGTCATTGTCAAGGGATTGGAGGACGATGCTTATACTGTAACTGAAGTCCGAACCGATAATGGCTATACGCTGCTCAAGGACAACATCAAAATCGTCATTTCTCAGGTCGAAGCCACGGAACTGTGTGACATCTACTCCTCCGACCTGCTGGGGCTGGTTCAGAACGATCCCCGGTATGCAGCCATTATCAAAGACACCGGCAACCTCAAGAATATGCCTCAGCCCCATCTGGAGCACCACCTGCTGACCGCATCCGCCACTGTCGACAGCAAGAATGTCAACATGCTGGACGATGACGGCAGTGCAAATGCCATCGTTCCTCTGAAAGTCATCAATACCCGCGGTTTTGATTTGCCGCAGACCGGCGATTCCGGCACTATGGCATTCAGTATCATCGGCATCCTGCTGATGGCCTGCGCAGCCGTTGTCATCGTGATGGTTTTCCGGAAGAAGTGTAATTCCAACTAAGCGCAGATAACGGAGGGGAACCAGCGTCCCCTCCGTTTCCGTCCTATGGTTCATAAGCTATAACTGATGAACTGGCTTTTCCTTCCCGTCTCTACACCTATAAAGGAAAGGATTTTGACATCTTTATGCCGAAAAAAGTTCCGAAATCCATCCGTCTCTCTTCCAAAGCGCGTAAGAAGCTCACAATCGCCTGCGCCATACTGGTATTTTTGTTTGCCCTCGGGATCACTTTGTATCCGCTGATCAGCAACTGGTATAACAGCCGGCACCAGTCTGAGATCCATACACAGTATCTGGAAGTGCTGCGGCAGGTCGACAACTCTGAGATCATTCTGGCCGAACGTTATGCAAATGAGTATAACACAGCCATCGCCCCCGGCACACAGCTCAGTGATGCATTCTCCAAAGAGGCACTGCTGTGGGCATCTGAGGACTACGAGAACCTGTTGAATCTGGCAGGTGATGGGATCATGGGCTATATTGAAATTCCCATGATTCAGGTAAATCTGCCAATCTATCATGGTACTGATTCAAAAACTCTGGATATCGGCGTTGGCCATCTTCTTGGCAGTTCTCTGCCGGTCGGCGGCAAAGGTACGCACACCGTCCTGACGGGGCATTCCGGTATGGCCACACAGAAGATGTTTTCCGATCTGGACAAACTGGAGCTGGGCGATGTGTTCTACCTGCAGGTATTGGACGAAACCCTTGCTTATCAGGTGGATGCCATCCATACCGTCCTGCCTTACGATACCTCTTTCCTCGGAATCACCGAGGGTGAGGACTATTGCACGCTGGTCACCTGCACCCCCTTTGGCATCAATACCCACCGCCTGCTCGTTCGCGGGACACGCATCCCCTACGAGGAGGCCGAAGTCATCACCGCAGAGAAACTGCAGGTGGAAGATACCCCCGCATCCACTTGGGAACAGCAGTATATCAAAGGCATCCTGCTTGGCATCGCAACTGTTGCTGTAATTTTAGTCTTCTGCATCTGGGGCAGCCATTGCCAGAAGCGCAGACGCCGTAGAAAAACACGTCAGCGTGAGCAATTCCGGCCGAGAAAGCGAGGCAAGTATGAAAAAGCTTAAATACCTTGTACTTATCCTTATGATCCTTGTTTTTCTTTCCGGTCTGGGAGTTCTCCTATACCCATATATTCGAGGATATCTGGTCGACCGGCAAATCGAACGGACCGCTGAGGAATTCCTGAGTCGCGTTGAAACTGACCCAATTTCACCATACCCATCTGAAAGTCAGTTGGATCAGGATACGCCTTCAGATTCGCCGGAACCTACCGAGCCGGATACCTATACTGACTTATGGCGGGATATGGTCGATTACAATAAAGAAATCTATATCAATGGCCAAAAAGGGCTGGATTGCAAACTTGCGTATGAAGACCCCAGTTTCGTTCTGGCTGACTACGGTCTGGAAAGCGAAGTCTTTGCCGTGATTTCTATCCCCGCCTTGGAGCTGGAGATGCCGGTGTTTCTGGGCGCAAACTACCGTCACATGGCCGATGGTGCTGCTCTTTTAGGTCAAACCAGTATCCCCATCGGAGGAAAGAACACAAATTGTATCATTGCCGGCCATCGGGGATGGGGCGGCGCCTCTTACTTCCGGTATGTGGATAAGCTGCAGCCCGGCGACGAGGTCATCATTACGAACCTCTGGGAAACGCTCCAGTATAGGGTGGCCGAAATCCAGATTATTCAGCCAAACGAAGTTGAGCAGATCCTGATCAAGCCCGGTCAGGAACTTGTCACACTGTTGACCTGCCACCCTTACGCATCCGGAGGCAGGCAGCGATATCTTGTGATCTGTGAAAGGGTAAATGAAAATAATTAAAAAACATCACATTTTTTACTGACTACAAATAACGGAGGTACTTACATGAAAACGAAAATTATGAAATGTCTGGCGCTTGTTCTGGCAATGACCTGCATCCTGTGCTTTCCCACCCCTGCATCTGCGGCCGCCCAAGGTACTGACGGTACCGAGCTGGAAGTGGTTCAGCCTGAACAGCTGGAGATTCAGCTGGGCGAAAGCTGGGCCGGTGTTGCGTTTGAACTGAAAACCGATGCCGGCATGTACCCTGGGGTGATTCTCGTTGGCGAAGATGGCATCCTGCGTCTGGAAATCGGCGGCAGCACCAGCTACATTCTCACCTGCATGAACTCTGAAGTCGAAATACCCGAGCCTGATGCAGCACAGCGTACAGAAGGAGTTTCTGAAGCGGAAGATACAGCTGATACCTTACCCACCGAGGATACGGAAGCAGCTGCGTATCCTGAGGAGAGTACAGCTCCTGTCGAAGCAGATATGGCTGATGGCACCGTCTCCGGCATTCCCATCGCACATCTAGCACTGTTTGGCGGCGGTCTGATCGTTGCTGTTGGTGTCCTTATCGGCATCCATATCTTCCAAAAGCGCCGTGAGGGTAGCTGCGCTGAGGACGATGATGAAAATGACGAAATCTGAGCCTGAAATGGGTATGGGAAGCAGGAAATTGTGCGATAAGTAGAACTTTTTTCATTCGTTTCCCAAACCATTGACTATCTGAAACCCGGGTGCTACAATGCAAGTGTGGCAGGGGCTTGCACCCAGGCTTTCGATCCGCCGGAAGAGCTCCCGGCGTTTGACGCACCCGGGTGGGTAGCGGAATCGTTACGGACTTAGCGTTGTTATAGCGGTCCCCAATGGTGCAAGTCAATTGAACATGATTACCGGAAGGTTGCTTACTTTAGGCCTCGGTCGGATCCGACCCCATCGAGCGTGCTTTAGTATTGCTTCCTTCCGGTATTTTTTAATTTTACGGAGGTATATCACAATGAAACCTAAAAACAAACGAAAGGGAATCGACAGAACCGCCCCTCGCTGTCCCTACTGCGGCAGTCATACCATTCTAAGAAGTGCCGATGGCATCTACCGGGAAAATGCGCGCAACGACATGCTCTACGTGTGCAAGAACTACCCTGTGTGCGACTCCTATGTCCGTGTCCAGCGCGGCACCAAGATACCCCTTGGAACTGTGGCGAACCGGGAACTGCGGGAGCTGCGGGCGGAAGCGCACCGCCAGTTCGACAAATTATACAAGCACGGCTATATGAGCAAGCACGATGCCTACCAGTGGCTCGGAGGTATCCTTAGTGTTCCCGCGAAACAGGCACACATTGCCCAGCTCAGTCTATTGTCCTGTAATCTGGTCATTCGGGAAGCCAAGAAGCAGGTCAATTGGTACCATATGCGTAAAATGGCCGCTCTACAGCAGACTCAGGAAGGGGATGTGAAGGCGTCATGACACCGGAGCAGCAGAAAATCGTGGAAGCGAATATGGGTCTGGTGGGAAAGGTCATCAAGGAGAAGGTCCGTCGACTCGGTCAGCCCGGGACCCCCAGTTATGAGGATCTGTTCCAAACCGGTTGTGTCGGTCTGTGCAAAGCTGCCATGACAGACAAGGGCGGCTGCTTCTCGACCTATGCGTATAGACTGATCTGGAACGAGATCTGCGATGAATTGATCCGAAACACCAGACTGGTTCTGAACGAGCAGTCTACAGATGCAGTCGACGTTCTTTCCGAAGCAGCGTCGGCGCATCCGGATCCTTTGACGACCTCCGACCTGCGTCATACCATTGGGCAGGCAAAAGTGAAGGCTCAGGGAGGAACCGCAAAAGGCATCCAGTGCCTTGAGTTGACGGTTCAGGGATACACCAGCAAGGAGATCGGCACCATCGTAGGTGCCGATCCCGGTACTGTCCGAATGTGGATGACCAGAGCAAGGAAGTACCTCAAGGGTCTTCCAGAACTGCGGGCATTGGGATACCCGGAGGCCGTATGAGAAAATCAATATGGCAGAGGGTCAAGCCATGGTGTGTACCACTGGTCTTGACCCTCTTAATATATATCATGCTGCGCTCTGTTTTTCTGATTGGCTATGTTCCTTCCGCTTCCATGGAACCCACTTTGCATGAGGGGAGCTTCATCCTCGGCCTGAGGCTATATAGCGAGCCGAAAGTGGGAGACATCATCATTTTTGAGAAAGATGGTGTTTTGCTGGTAAAGCGAATTGCTGCCTGCCCGGGTGATTCGGTAGATCTGTCACAGCTGGAATATATGATGTCCACCCCAATCCCGGTTTGGGAGGAGGCAGTGCTGACCGTACCGGATGGGTGTTATTTCGTTCTCGGCGACAACGCCCAGAATTCCTGGGACTCACGCTATTGGGAGCAGCCGTATGTTCCCAGCCAGCAGATTGTTGCAAAGCTGATAAATTCATTTTACCATTGTTCAGACAAATAGCAGAGGGAGTTTTACGCATCATTTATGCTGTTAAGAGCATAGTATAGTTTCCCATCGAAATCCTTTAATTCAAAACGCTGAAACATCTCATTGCCATCAACATCTTCGTAGTTGACATTGAACCATGTAGGAACACCTTGGTCATTACGCTCGTATTCGTCAGTCAACACTGCCATCTGCTTTGGCCATTTCTTCGCATCAACTGAGTCGTAATATGCGCAGTGAACGTATTGTATCTCATTGCACTTCAGAAGTGGAGTGATGTACTTGTCAAATACAATCATATGCTTAATGGGAAATCTATTGACATTCTCAACACTAATTTTCACATTTTTGTGAATGGGGTTCGTAGCTTTATCATATAAGCTAAATGCCTCAGCCGTTCCATCCAACTGCATATCTATAGAAACTATTTTAACAGAGAAAATTGGCTGTATCTCTTTCTTCCTATTTTCAGCATCCTTTCTTTCATTCAATTCACTATAATAAATGCTCTGAAATATCGCAATCAAGCTTACAATTACAGTACCAATAAAAGACAGATAAGCTCCTAAAAATGAGAGCCAATCACTCTTTTCTAGGCCTGTCCCAACAGGGAAAATACCATTCTCCTTGAATACAAGGTAGATAATGACATAGACGATAGCAGAAAAAGCAACTATAGCAATAATAGGCATCTTGTATTTTGACCAAAATGTTAGCTTTTTTCTTTTTTGTTTACTCATAATAAATTACCTCTCACGCCTTAATATACCGTGCCGCCCGCCCCGCACCGATCCGCTTTATTGATCCAGTTTTAACCATGGCACCGAGCACGGCCTCAACAGTTGTGGGACTGACATCGGGGAGAATCTTGCAAATTTCGGCTTTAGAAATTGGAGTAAGGTTATTCAGAACAGTCGCTTCCACACGAGCCTTCTTCGTGACCTTCTTACCGTGTACCACTGCAAACCGCTTGTCCAGTTCCTTATAGCACATATAGAGCGTGGACAGGAAATTCTCAACAAATGGGAAATAGGAGTTTTCTCCCGCTTCCCACCCAACCGAGGATTGCCGCAGAGCCTCGTAATAATATGCTTTGTAGTTGTTGATCTGTTCCTCAAAGGACACATATTTTCCTGCGTCAAAGCCGTTTTTATATAGCAGCAGCAGCGAGAGCAAACGGGACATTCTGCCGTTGCCATC
>URBH01000003.1 GCA_900546075.1 uncultured Eubacteriales bacterium
AAGGCAGCGGCGGGGAACCCCGCCGCTGCCAGTGATTTATTTTGGTTCACGGCAAAGCCCCGATTTCTTTGCCGGTTTGCCAACTTACGAAATGGGAATGTAGTCAAAGGTGTGGACTCGCTTCCCGTCGGCGCCAATCTCAGAACCCTTGTCGTAGGCCAGAGAATCCAGCGCAGAGACATCCAGAATTCCGTCGAAGGTTTCGTATGTAACTTCGCAAATGCGTTCTGCTTCCCATCTTGCATAGTTCTCCTGAGTGGGAACAACCCGAACTGCACTGCCGTCTTTCATGCAGATTTGATAAAGGCCGGGGGAAAGCATCTCCAGCTGCTTCCAACCGTCCCAGTCGTGATCCGACTGATAGACCGCACGGATGGACTTCTGACCGATTTCCGCTTCCAGCAGTGTCAGACCGCTGTCGCCGATTTCCATATTGGGGGTGATGGTGACGGAGTTTTCACTGCTGTCCGTGCCGGTCAGCGTCCAGTGCAGATCCCAGCTGCCGGACACCAGTGGCTCTTCCATGATGCCGCCCTTTTCAGCCCCAACGCCAATGCCGTTAAAGTGAATGGAAAATTCCTTGCCCCAATAGTGTTCACCGTTATCCTGGAATCGGATATTCATCTGATACTCCAGACTTCCGTCATTGGCCACCCATTGGTAAATGGCGGACTGATATTTGTCGTTCCCGAATTCGACGGGCTGGCCGTTGGAGGCGTAGACCCATTCCCCGGCTTCATTGCGGGTGGTGCCGTCATAGAACCAGCCGGTCATGGAACTGTAGAATTCCGTGGAGCCGTCGATTGTCACATCGTCACGGTCCCAGAAAAGTTCGGGATTCCGACCCTCCGGCAGGGTAAAGCCCTCGACCCGGAAGAACAGATCGGCGCCGTAACTATCCACAATGGACTGCACCGCTGTGATGGTGATGCCCTGATCGGTGGCGCTGAGCACCTCGCCGGGAGTGGTTTTCTTCTGCTTGTCCTCCAGCATCACGGACAGGCCGCTTTTCTCTGCCTGCTCCTTGATCTGCTGGGGCGGGTTGTAGGCCGTCTGGGCGCTTCTTGACCAGCGGGTAAATACCGCCGCGCCGGTGAGGGCGCCCACCACCAGCGTGGCCGCCAGAGCCAGCAGCAGGAGCTTCTTCCCGCTCCGGCGCTGGTGCGGGGCTTCGGCGGACATGAGAAGCGCTACCATGCGCTCCTTATCGTCTCCGGAAAAGTGAATGGCGTCCATGGAACGCCGCAGTTCCGATTTTACATTGTGGGTCATACGACTTGGCTCCTTTCCTCTGTCAGCAGCGCGCGCAGCTTCCGCCGCCCGCGGGACAGGTACTGGGTGATGTTGGCTTCCGATTTGCCCATCACCTGGGCGATCTCCCTTGCGGAGTATTCTTCATAATAAAACAGGTACAGGGATATCCGGTACTGCTCCGGCAGCCGCTTCAGCGCGTCTAAAACTTCCGTGTCCGGCACCGGCGGCGCGGCTACCGCCGCAGCCTCATCCAGCGCCACGGTGCGCCGAAAATGGGCGCTTTTCAGGTAGTCCTTGCAGGCGTTGATGGTGGTTCGGATGATCCATGCTTTTTCGTGGTCGATGCTGTCAAATGTACAATCGTTGGTGAGATATTTCAGAAAGACAGTCTGGCAGATATCCTCTGCGTCGCAGGTCTGTTTTAAGTAGCTGTAGCTGATACGAAGAATTGTGTCCGCATAAAGGTCTACCAGCCGTCTGGCGTGAAATTCATCCATCAATGTGTCACCGTCCTTATGTCTTTTAGAGGCCTCTGACCATAATACGAATTGGCGGCGGGAATCCTGACAGTATTATAGCACAAAAATGCGGAATGCCCAATAATTTGGCATTCCGCATTCCCGCTATTGATGCTGATACTTCCGTTTTGTGGCCATCCCGCCGCGGATGTGGCGCTCCCGTTTGTTTTCGTCCAGAATTTCCCGAACCTGGAGGTATAGTGCATAGTTGTACTGCTTCAGCCGCTGGGTCAGGTCCTTATGCACCGTGGATTTGGAAATGCCGAGGTGCCGGGCGGCGGCCCGGACGGTGGCACCGGTTTCGATCATGTACACAGCCGCTTCACAGGCGCGCTTCTCAATGGTGTCTGTCATATGCTACCCCTCCGATGCTGTGTGCTACGCATCATCCATATGCGCCCAAAAGAATAAATATGCCGCTCCGGCAAAGCTTTCGCCGGACATTTACTGGACATTTATAAATTTTTGCGGTATACTAAGCAAAAAGGGGGTATTGAAAATGCAGATAGACAAAAAGCTGCTGCGCAGGCTGTTCCTTCTGGCGGCGGGGTGTCTCGTCTTTGCGTGGATTTTGCTGGATACGCCGCAGGCAAGCAATGCGGCAAAGTCGGTATGGAACCTGATATCGCCGTTTGTGGCGGGTGCGGTCATTGCCTTCGTGTTCAATGTGCCTATGCGCGCCATTGAGCGGCAGCTGGACGGCATTCACAAGCAGGGACTGCGCAGGGTGCTGTCCATTGTGCTGACCATTGCGGCCTTGGCGCTGGTTATCATGTTCGTGGTGGAAATGCTGGCGCCCCAGATTCAGGTGACGGTTGCCGCCCTGACGGAGCGCATCCCTACCTTTATTGAGCAGACGTCGGCAAAGCTGATGCAGCTGATGGACGACAATCCGGACATGAAGGCCTGGATCATGGAGGTTGCCGATCTGGAAAGTCTGGAATGGACGAAAATATTGAAGGATTCCATGGGCTTTCTGGGCAACCAGATGTCCACGGTGATGGGCAGCGCGGTGAATGTGATCGGAAGCGTGACCAGCGGTATTGTGAATCTGGTGGTCAGCATCGCCTTTGCCATTTACTGTCTGGCGCGGAAGGAAATTCTTGCCCGGCAGGGGCGGAGAATTCTCTATTCCATTCTCCCGGAAAAAACCGGCGATGAGATCATCCGCATCATGCGCCTGACCAACAGCACCTTCTCTAATTTTATTTCCGGGCAGTGCCTGGAGGCCTGCATTCTGGGCTGCCTGTTCGCCGTGACCATGGCGATTTTCCGGATGCCCTACATTCCTCTGGTCAGCGTCATCATCGCGGTGACGGCGCTGGTGCCGGTGGTGGGCGCGTTCGTTGGCTGCGTGGTGGGCGCGTTCTTCATTCTGGTGGACAATCCTTTGCAGGCGCTGACCTTCGTGGCGATGTTCCTGATTTTGCAGCAGCTGGAAAACAACCTGATCTACCCCAGAGTGGTGGGAACCTCCATCGGCCTGCCCGGTATGTGGGTGCTGGTGGCGGTCACCATCGGCGGCGAGCTGATGGGCGTGTTCGGAATGCTGCTGATGATCCCGCTGGCGTCGGTGCTGTACACCCTGGCGCGGGAATTTACGGACAAGCGCCTTGCCCAGCGGAACATCCCGGAGGAAAAGCTGCAAGACCACCCGCCGGAGCTGCAATCCCGGTTCAAGCAGAACCGGGAGCGGAAAAAACGCCGCCGTTTGCAAAAAATGAAGGAGCAGTTTCTGAAAAAACAGAAGGAAAAAGAAGATCAATAAATAATTCGGGAGGGGCGTCAGCCCCTCCCGAAAACTGTTTTACTTGATAACCCGGACTTTCAGAACGCCGTCGATCTGCTTCAGGTGCTCTACCGCATCCGCAGAGGGGTGGCGGTCAAGATCCAGCATGGTGTAGGCGTATTCGCCCCGGCTCTTGTTCACCAGACCGTCAATGTTGATGTTCTCACCGGCAATGGCGGCGGTGAACCGACCCAGAGAATTGGGGATGTTCCGGTGCAGCAGGGTGATGCGCCCCTCGGCGCGGCAGACGCCCATGTCGCAGTTGGGATAGTTGACGGAATTCTTGATGTTGCCGTTTTCTAAGTAGTCCATCAGCTCCTGCACGGCCATCTTGGCGCAGTTGTCCTCGGATTCCTCCGTGGAAGCGCCCAGATGGGGGATGGCGATGCAGCCGGGCATATTGGCGGTCTTCCCGTTGGGGAAGTCGGTGACGTACCGGGCGACCTTGCCGGAGGCCAGAGCAGCCGCCATGGCGTCGTCGTCCACCAGCAGGTCACGGGCGAAGTTCAGGACGATGACGCCGTCCTTCATCTTGGCGATGGCCTCGGCGTTGATCATGCCCCGGGTGTCGTCCAGCAGGGGGGTGTGGAGGGAAATGATGTCGCACTTGGAATAGATTTCATCCCGGCTGTTGACCCGGACGATGTGGCTGTCCAGGTGCCATGCCGCCTCAATGGAGATGAAGGGGTCGCAGCCGTACACGGTCATTCCCAAATTTCTGGCGGCGTTGGCCAGAGGGCCGCCCACCGCGCCCAGGCCGATGACGCCCAGTTTTTTGTGGCGGATTTCATGACCGGCGAATTTGGACTTGCCCTTTTCCACCAGCTTGGCGATATCGGGGTCGTCCTTGACGGTCTGCACCCAGTTGATGCCGCCCACCACGTCCCGGCTGCTCAGAAGCATACCGCACAGTGCCAGCTCCATCACGGAGTTGGCGTTGGCGCCGGGGGTGTTGAACACCACGACGCCCGCTTCGGCGCAGTCGGACAGGGGAATGTTGTTGACGCCGGCACCGGCGCGGGCAACGGCCAGAAGGCTTTCCGGCAGAGCCACATTGTGCATGTCGGCAGAGCGCACCAGAACGCCGTCGGCCTGATTCCGGTCGTCCGTGATGGCGTAATTGTCCGTCAGAAGGGCGGTGCCCTTGGGGGATATCTTATTTAAGCAATGAATGTGATACATAATTGTCCTCTTTTCAGCGATTTTCCTTCTCGAACTGCTTCATAAACTGCACCAGCCTGACGACGCCCTCCATGGGCATGGCGTTGTAGATGCTGGCGCGCATACCGCCGACGGTGCGGTGTCCCTTCAGACTGACGAAGCCCGCGGCCTCCGCCGCTTTGACAAATTTTGCGTCCAGCTCCGCATTTCCGGTGACAAAGGGGACGTTCATGAGAGAGCGGTCTTTTTTCACTACGGTGCCGTGGAAGAGCCGGCTGGCATCCAGAAAATCATAGAGAACCTTGGCCTTTGCCACGTTGCGCTCCCGGATGGCTTCCAGACCGCCCATGGACAATAGCCACTGAAACACCTTGCCGCAGATGTAAATGCCGTAGGCGGGAGGCGTGTTGTACATGGAGCCGTTGTCTGCGTGGGTCTTGTAGCGGAGCATGGTGGGGGTGCCGGGGAGCACGTCCTCGGTGATCAGGTCTTCCCGGATGACGGCGATGACCACACCGGCAGGGCCGATGTTCTTCTGCACGCCGCCGTAAAGCATTCCGTACTTGGTCACGTCCACCGGCTCGGACAGAAAGCAGGAGGAAACGTCGGAAATGAGGGGCTTGCCCTTGGTGTTGGGCAGCTGCCAGAACTTGGTGCCGTAAATAGTGTTGTTTTCGCAGATGTAGACATAGTCCGCGTTCTCGTCAATGGGCAGGTCGGAGCAGTCGGGGATATAGGAGAAGGTCTTGTCGGCGGAGGAGGCCACCGCATTGGCGGTGCCGTACATTTTGGCCTCCTGCCAAGCCTTTTTCGCCCACTGGCCGGTGATGATGTAATCGGCGACTTTGGTTTTCATCAGGTTCATCGGCACCATGGCAAACTGCTGGCTGGCGCCGCCCTGCATGAACAGGACTTTATAGTTGTCGGGGATTCCCATGAGGGTGCGAAGGTCAGCCTCCGCCTGGTCGATGATGGCCTGATAGGTTTTGGAGCGGTGGCTCATTTCCATGACGGACATGCCGGTTCCCCGGTAGTCCAGCATTTCGGCGGCGGCTTCCTGCAAAACGCTTTCCGGCAGGACTGCGGGACCTGCGGAAAAATTATAGACTCTGGACATTGTTTTTTCCTCCCTTAAACCGGCTTGCTCAGCAGCCGCTCAATGAGCCTGTAGCCGTTCGGCTCAAAATTGCCGGTGGCTTCCGCTTCGGCTTCGGTGTATTTTTGGATGGACTTGCGCTGGCGGGTGCTGTCGTACAGCACGTAGGGTACCGGGTCGCCGGTGTGGGTGCGCAGGCGGATGGGGGTGGGATGGTCGGGAAGCACCAGCATCCGGAAATCCTCCCCCGCGTCCTCCATAGCCTTCTTCACCGGGGCGATGAGACGGCGGTCAAGATATTCGATGGACCGGATTTTCTCCTTCACAAGTCCCTGATGTCCCATTTCGTCCGGGGCTTCCACGTGGACGTAGACGAAATCGCAGCCGTCTTTGGTCAGAGCGTCGATGGCGGCCTGCGCCTTGCCCTCAAAATTCGTGTCGATGGAGCCGGTTGCTCCCGGAACCTGATAGACCTTCATCCCCGCCCCCACGGCAATGCCCTTGAGCAGATCTACCGCGGATACCATAGCGCCCTTCAGGCCGGTTTTCTCAGTAAAGTTTTGCAGGGAGGGCTTTGTTCCCGCGCCCCAGAACCAGAGGGAATTGGCCTTGTTCTTGCCCTTGGCCGCCCGCTCCAGATTCAGGGGGTGGGTGTTCAGAATGGCAAAGCTCTTTTCCATCATGGAGCGCAGCTTACGTTCCTGAGGAAGATAGGGGCCGATGACATGGGTCAGGTGGTCGTGGGGCGGCTCCAGCTGGGGCATAACGCCGTTTTTCCAGATGGTGATATGGCGGTAGCTGGTGCCGGTGTAATACTGAAACTCGTCGCTGTTGAAATTCTCTCGGATGGCGTCCATGAGAATGTCCGCGTCGGCGGTGGAAATTTCGCCGGAGCTGTGGTCAAGAATGGTCTTTTCGGCGTAGGGCTCTTCCTCGGTCAGGGTTACGATGTTGCAGCGCAGAACGATGTCCGTCGGCTCCATGGCGACGCCGACACTCAGTGCTTCCAGGGGAGATCGTCCTGAGTAACAGACGGCGGGATTGTAGCCCATAACGGACAGATTGGCCACGTCACTGCCGGGAGCCATCCCGGCGGGGACGTTCTGCACCATGCCCATTTCGCCCTTGGATGCCAGTTCATCCATTACGGGCGTTTCCGCGCAGGCAAGGGGTGTTTTTCCGCCCAGGGCGTCGATGGGTTCGTCGGCCATCCCATCCCCCAGAATCACGATGTATTTCATAACCTCTCTCCTTTGATACACCGTCCATATTATGGAGACAAATGTATATTATTCCTACTATGATACCATTGATCCCTTAAGAATACAATATGAAATAATGCCAGAAAATGTGATGAATTTTTCAAATTTGGTGGACAAATTGTCACATCCTGCAAATCGGGGACAGCTGGTTTTTATTGAGGATAGACAAATATATGTGATAGAATATGCAAAATCCGAGCCTGAAACAGGCTCGGATGTGGGGGAAAGGGTCAATTCAGATTCAGCTTTTTGTCCACCAGGAAGTACATGAGGACATACCCGACAACTGCGAGGATGAGATTGACGATTGCCAGAAGACCCAGCAGGCTGTCGGGACTTTCTGCCAGCTTTACCATGCTGACGCCGGTAAAGGTAAGATCGACGACGTGCAGGATGTAATAGAAGGCGACGGCGGCGAGAATCTTGTGCTTTTTGGCAACGAGGGAGCCGATGGTCACGGCAAGCATAATGAGAATCAGCTCATTGGAAAAAGCGACGATTGCGTTCACAAGGAGAAGCCCGAAGGCCTGAAGCACATCCGCCTGGGTGAACCGCGCCCAAAGCTCGGGCAGCTCCTCCCAGAGGATATGGAGACCCTTGCGAAGGATTTCAAACTCAGGCACAACGCACAGCCCCATCAAAACAAAGCTGACGACTGCGACAGCGGCTACGGCGATTAGATTGACGGCGCTGGTGATAAAGCTGGACAGTAGAATCTGATGGGTGGTGATGGGAAGGGTGAAGGTCAGGTATCCTTCATCGGTAAAGCGGCTGCGGTAGAAGCGGACGATCTGCACGATCAGCGCTGCCGCGCAGCAGACGGCAAAGAATAAAACCGCGGCAACAATTGCCAGCGTGCAAAGGATCAGCAGCCACTGCTTTGGGGCGTCCTCGACCACAAGATACCGGATCGAGACGCCGCCCAGCAGCCCGGCGCCCACCAGACTCAGGCACAGAATGCCCAGCACGTTCCAAGTGGAACGGAATTCCATTTTCAGCAATTTGGCAAACATTTGAATACCTCCCGGAACAGTTCATCCAGCGACTTGCCGGTCTCCTCCCGCACGGCGTCCACGTTTCCGCCCTGCAAAATGCGGCCCTGGGACAGGAACAGATACTCGTCCAGTACCCGCTCCACGTCGGCAATCAGGTGGGTGGAGATCAGCACCGTGGCGCTGGGGTCATAATTGGTGATGATGGTGTTGAGAATGTAATCCCGGGCGGCGGGATCGACGCCGCCGATGGGTTCGTCCAGCAGGTACAGCTTCGCCCGACGGGACATCACCAGAACCAGCTGAACCTTCTCCTGGTTGCCCTTGGACAGAGACTTAAATTTGGCGCTCAGGGAAATGTTCAGCGCAGAGAGCATTTCCTCCGCCCGGGTGCGGTCGAAGTCCGCGTAAAAATCCTGAAAGAAATCCAGCTGCTGCTCCACCCGAACCTGACGGCTGAAATAGGGGCGGTCAGGCAGATACGAGACCATGGCCTTCGTGGCCGTTCCGATTTTTTCGCCGCAAACGGTGATTTGCCCCGCCGTGGGGGTCAGTAGGCCTGCGGCCAGCTTGATGAAGGTGGTCTTTCCGCTGCCGTTGGGGCCGAGAAGACCGACGATTTTTCCCTGGGGCAGATTCATGTCCAGGTTATCCAGGGCCAGCGTGCTGTGATAGCGCATGGTAAGACCGCTGGCGGTCAGAACGTTTTGTTCCAATGTGATTCCTCCTTGTTCTTTTCCAGACTCACCAAAAGCTGTGCCGCCTGGGTCGGCGTTACGCCGAAGGTCAAAAATTTTTCGGCACATTCCCGGGCAAGTTCCTCCAGGGCCTGCTCCCGCATGGCAACGAGCACGGCTTCGTCCTGGGTGACGCTGCGCCCGCTGGTGCCGCCGCTGACGAGAAGACCCTCCCGTTCCAGCTCCGTCAGAGCGCGCTGCATGGTGTTGGGATTCACCTGCGCCTGAGCGGCCAGGTCCCGGACGGAGGGAACCTTTCCTCCCGGGGGCAGCTCACCTTTCAGAATCGCACCGCGGATCGCTGCCATGATCTGCTGATATACCGGACGGTCACCGGCAAATTTCCAGTTCATAGACACCTCCTGATTTGTACTACTGTATTAGTGCATTAATACAATAACACAGCGATAAGGAATTGTCAACCCCTTTTTTTTTCAAAAGGCAAAAAAAGCTTCCCGGCCGAAGCCGGGAAGCCGATATTGGATTATTCCGCTGCGCTGGCCTGCCTTCGGTATACGACGAAGAAGGCAATCAGCTGGGCGATGAAGGTAATGATCCAGGAGACGGTATAGGAAAAATACAGGCATTGGGGCGTGTGGAATCCGGGAATCTGGAAAATGGTATAAATCCAGACAATGCGCAATCCGCAGACACCGAGGATGGAGATCAGCATGGGGACGAAGGACGCGCCGATGCCCCGAAGCGCGCCGGTGGTCACGTCCATCAGGCCGCATAAGAAATAGGGCAGGCAGATGAAGGCCAGCCGAATCAGACCGTAGGAAATGGCTTCGGCAGAGTCGGTGATGTAAATGGAGAGCAGGGAGGGGCCAAGCGCGTAGGCCAGCGACCCAAGAACCAACCCCACCACCGTAACGCAGCCCAGGCAAATCCACAGGGTCTGACGAACCCGGCGGTATTGCCGCGCGCCGGCGTTCTGCCCGGCAAAATTGACTGCGGACTGCTGAAACGCATTGAGGCAGACGTAGACGAAGCCCTCGATGTTGCCGGCCGCCGCGTTGCCGGACATGAACACGTCGCCGAAGGAGTTTACCGACGACTGAATGAGAACATTGGAAATGGAGAACAGCGCGCTTTGGATGCCTGCGGGCAGGCCGATGCGGAGAATTTTCTCCAGCTGCGGCTTGTAAAAGCGCATTTTGCTGAGATACAGCTTGCAGGCGTCGGTTCTGCGCATCAGGGCGATGACCACCAGCACGGCAGAAAGCGCCTGAGAAATGATGGTCGCCAGCGCCACACCGGCCACGTTCATATGGAACCGGATGACAAAAACCAGGTTTAGAACCACATTCAGGACACCTGCGAACAGCAGAAAAATCAGCGGGCTTTTGGTGTCTCCGGCGGCGCGGAGAATGGCGGCGCAGAAATTGTACACCATGTTGAAGGTAACGCCGCCGAAAATGATCCGCATGTAAATGGAGGAGAGGGGCAGCACGCTGTCGGGGGTTCCCATCATGGCAAGAAAAGTTTCGGAATAGGAGACGCCGATCACAGTCAGAACCACGCCGCTTATGATGGCGGTGGGCAGCGTGGTATGTACCGTGCAGTGAACGACCTGATCCTCCCGACTGCCAAGACCATGGGCGACGGCCACGCCTGCGCCTACGGACAGACCGATGAAGAAGTTGACGAGCAGACTGGTAATGGCACCGGTGGCGCCCACTGCGGCGACGGACACGCTGCCGCAGAACTGCCCCACCACCACGAGATCAGCCGCGTTGAACAGCAGCTGCAGAAGACTGGTCAGAATAATGGGGACGGTATATTGGATGATGTTCGGAAACAGCGGCCCTTCCAGCATGTTTCTGTTCGTCTTATTCAAAAAGGCACCTTCTTTCTGTTAGCAGAGACATTATAGCGATTTTTGGGGAAAACGCAAGATGAAAATTTGAAATTTTCCGGAAAATTAAGGTTATTGCCCATTTGGAAGATGCTCGCAGGATTCCTGATTGAAAGCGATGGGGTCAAAGGTGATGACGGTGTGGTAGATCTTGCCCTCCCGGGTGCGCAGCGCTTCCTCAAGCCTGGACTGAATGTCCTGCTTCGTGAGCTTGATATCCTGGGGGACGGCGATGTCAAAAATGAGATTGGTGTGTCCGCCGCCGGGAACCATGCGGAAATCGTGGGTTTTCAGCCGGGAATCCATTTCGGCGAGAAGGTCGTCCACAAGAATGTGAAGCCGGGTCAGCTCCGGATCGTCCGTCACCACGGGGTCGTAGTGGATGACCAGATGGATGTTGTGGCTTTTCAGGCACTCCCGCTCCATGTCGTCGATCAGCTCGTGGCAGCGCATGGGGTCTTCCTTGGAGTCCATTTCCACATGGATGGTGGCAAAGCGCTGGCCGGGGCCGTAGTCGTGAACCATCAGGTCGTGATACCCCAAAACCTTGGGCTGGGCGCTGATATAGTCCACAATGCGGGACTGAAGTTCGGGGGACGCGGCTTCCCCCAGAAGGGGGCTGATGGTCTCCTTTGCCAGCTTCGCGCCGCTGTAGAGAATGAACAGCGACACGGCCAGACCCACAAAGCCGTCGATGGACGCCCCGGAAACGGCCTCGATGACGGCGGCCAGCAGAACGGCAGCGGTGGTGACGATGTCGTTGCGGCTGTCCTCGGAGGTGGCAAACAAAGTGGTGGAGTTGATTCTTTTGCCCAGCGCCCGGTTGAACAGGCACAGCCACAGCTTGACGGCGATGGACAGCACCAGCACCGCCGCCAACGGGGCGGAGAAGGCCACCGGCACCGGGGATAGAATTTTTTCCACGGAGGTTTTTGCCAGCTCAAAGCCGATAATGACGATCATGGCGGAGACCACCAGACCGGACAGGTATTCAAACCGGGCGTGGCCGTAGGGATGTTCCGCGTCGGCGGGCTGCTCGGCAAGCTTGAAGCCCACCAGCGTCACGATGGAGCTGGCCGCGTCGGACAGGTTGTTCATGGCGTCGGCGGTGATGGAAACAGAGCCGGACAGGGTGCCGATGATGACCTTTCCCAGAAAAAGGAAAAAATTGCAGAGAATGCCCACGACCCCGGACAGAGTACCCACAGCGGCGCGCACCTTGGGATCGCTGACCTGGTCGGCGTTTTTAACAAAGAGACGGAGCAAAAATTGTGTCATAATCCGGCCTCCTACAGAAAGTCCGTACATTCTATCACAGATTCTGGAAAAAAGAAAGGGCATTTTACGCTTAAATTCAGCGAAAAACCTCCCGGATACCGTTTCGGGGTATCCGGGAGCGATGGTATATGTGGATTTTACAGCCAGGGGCATTCAGCGCAAGCTGCTTCATACTGAACTCCTTGCCCGAAGGGCAAGGAGTTCATATGAGACTTGTTTTGTGATTTCTTTCCTTATAAATCACAAAACTGGCAGTGCCATTAGGCGATGCCTTCTTGATTAAAATCAAAGATTTTAATCAGAAAATAGTATCAATCGGCAGAACCCGGCAGGGTGGCGGCCTTCTCCGAAGGATCCTGCGGCATCAGTTGGATCTGTTCCTGAACAGCAGTCATAAGCTTATCGATATGTGCATCCATCAGACTGGCCGCCTGGGCGGAATCACCTGCGGCAATTGCGTTGGAAATATCCTCGTGCTCTACGACGTAGATGTCTCCGCGCTCCCGCGTAATCAGGGTATCAATCTGTCCTTCAATATTGCGTTCCTCGAAAATCAGCATATCCAGCATGGTTTTCATAAAGCGGTTATGGCTGATTTGCGCAACGAGGGAATGAAATTCCAGCGCGGGATCGGTGGGATCCTTATTTTCCGCAACATAGCGGTAATGGGTCATGACCACTTGCTGCAAAAGAAGAAGATCCTCTTTGGTGGCTCTTTCGGCGGCAAGTCTGGCGGCTGCTACCTCAAGTACCTTCCTTGCCTGAATCAGATCCACCAGCTGGGAATAGTGATCCACCCGCATGGCCTGAGTGGATTCGGTATGAACCAGTGCGCGCGCCACATCGTCCGACAGCTTATTCAGCCACTGCTGTCCGTAGTCGGTAAGCACACGGCCCTTGTTGCTTTTCTGCGCCGTAAGCCCCTTATAATCCAATTCCTTCAGATACCGTCCCACAGTAGCCGTGCCGCAATATATTCCAACCTTTTTCAGTTCTTCCTTTAGGCTCCAGGCACCAACCGGTGCGCCGGTTTTGCTGATGATTTGTGCAATCAAAAAAATCGATGCCTCATTTTCGGTCGGAAATATGCCGGTTTTCATGATGCGCTGCTTCTCGTCCATAGCCTGACCCACTCTCTTCTCCAATATTCCAATCACCTACTTATATTAATTATAGCACATAGAAAAACTAAGAATCAATACAAAATGCCAAATTGTTGCGTAATTCTATACGAGTTTTTCATAAAACGCTTAAAAGCACTGTATCCGCCCGCAGAATTGCGGTCGGCGGCATCGCTGCCAAAAAGGAAGCCATATTGAGTTCCATGCCCTTCGGACAATTAAAACCTTCTCTAAGGCAACACCGCACAATTGTGCCTGCGAGCCTCAGCCGCCTTTTTGCCCCACTTCTTCAGTTTGAAAAATGGGAAATACATACAGTATTTCTCCATTTTTTAAACTTTGAATTGGAGCAAAAATCCCGGCTGAGTCTTCTTGTCAAATTATGCGGTGCTGCCCTAAAGATCTTATATTGGAGTCCGGCATCAGAAATAGTATTACCCCTGCTCTTCAAGCCACTTGGCATATTGTGCGATTCCGTCCTCAAGCGTTACCTTCGGCCTCCAGCCAAAGTCCGCGAAAGCACGACGCATATCCATGGCGCCAAGATTGTCATAGCCCAGTGTTCCACTGCCGACTTGAATCGTGGCATTCGGATACAGCTTTTGGACACATGCAATAACCCGGCTATACGGAACGTTTTCTCCGCCGCCTATATTGTATTCCGTGTGCGGCAGCTTCTTGGCCATAGCAATGGTGGCGATGGCGTCCACGCAGTCATCCACATAAATGTAATCCATCATCTGCTCCGCACCGTGCTCCAGATGCACGGAACCGTTGCGGATGCACCCATCCAGAAGCAGTTGAATCGGACACTCTAGCTTGCGCCCCGGCCCGTAAACAAACCCAACGCGAAGCGAGGCACTGTCCAGCCCATAATTGCGCACAAGCTCCTCGCAGGCAACCTTACTGGCGCCATACGGGCTTTCTCCGTGCAGCGGAACGGTTTCCGGAACTGTATCCAGCGAGACACTGCCGTATACGGCGCCGGAGCTGATGTAGATGTAGCGCCGGACACCAAAATTCCGTGCGGCTTCCAGCGAGACCAGGGTACCGGTAACATTGGTGCGGTAAATACGGTAGGGATTGTCCAGAAACAGCTTGGGATGCGAAACGGCGGCGTTATGTATAATCCGATCCACCGGATGCTCGTGCAGAACCTGGTTCAGGGTGCCATATTCCGTCACGTCGCCCTGATAGTATACGCAGCCGTCGACCCTTGCCGCGGGAGCATGTCCGCTGTAAACGATTACCTGTTCGCCCATTTCGGCCAGATGACGAACAAGACGAGTGCCAACCAGGCCGTTTCCGCCAATCAATAGTGTTGCCATTAGGAAAACAATCCTTTCTAAAAATCAGATATTTAGGAGGCTCTGAATAAATCGTCTTGGGCTGTCGGAAGAAGAGAACCTCTCACAGCCCTTGGCCAGTTCATCAAAGCTCGGGTGTCAAAGCTCCGAATTTCTTTTGTAGGAAATCCCAGGTTCTGCTGGGAAGAACCGCGTGAGCTCCTCGTATGCCGTTTACCAGCTGGGTGACCCGGACATCTCCACAGACACTACATAGGGTGATGCAGTCTTCCAGCGGCAGGGAAAAGCACAAGCGCAGCAGCTGATACATGTGCTGCAGAGCCTCATAGGCAGCTGCGGTCAAATCCTTAGAGAAGCCGAAGGTAACAATCCCGTCGGCAGTTCTTGCGACCGGGCTTTCCATGAAGCCGGGATGGGCGCTCAGACGCAGACGGATATTTTGAAACGGGCATTCAACTGCGGTACCGCCGGATTCACCGTCCCCCTGGGCGGCGTGGCCGTCGCCGACCGAGAAAAGCCCTCCTTCATGGAAGCAGGGAAGGTACACAACCGACCCGGGGCCAAGCAGCCGGCAGTCAAGATTGCCGCCGTGATTTGCGGGAATGTGGGTGTCCGCGCGTCCGCTTTTGGGGGCTACGGCCAGAATGCCGGGAAAGGGCGAGACCGGAACCCGCAGTCCACCGGGACTCGTGCAGAAGCCGTCCCGGATATCCCAGACCTGGAAATATTCTTTGCCGGTATACCCCAGGCGGTGCAGATGATCCTCATTCCCGATGCCGACAGAGCTCCAGCCCCAGTCGGCTGTCTCAATTGCGCCGATCTCAACCCGCAGAGCCATCCCGGGAAGCAAACCGCGGACATAAACAGGCCCACACAGCGCCTGCCCATCGTCCAGACCCGGACGGCGCGGGAAGAATGGCGCGTTATGGGAGATAGGGTCGGGGCGGGAAACGCGCCAATCCGCCTCCAGAGTTTCTATGTTAAGAAGGTCGCCGGAGTCGATCACAAGAGCCGGTGCAAGCTCTGCACTCAGGCTTCCGTGCAGGGTTTCACGTCCGGGCTTTAGCCAGTGCTCCTGCATGGCGGTTACGTCTCCACGACGGCAAAGGCTCGTACCGGAGACCCTGTGCCTTTGTCCAGAAGCAGGGGAACGCCATAAAACTGGAACTCGCCCTTGCCGATCAGTGCGGTCAGATTGACCAGCCACTCGTAATGGGTAAGCCCAAGATCCCGGCAGGCGCGGTGGCTCGGGAAGAGCTTGGTATCCATGATATCGGTGGAGGGACCCTCTACACCATGAATTTTTGAACCATGATCGGCCAGCCATTTTACGGCCTCCGGGCTGATCTCAATATTCTGGGTCAGAACCTGGGGATCAGGATAGTACTTTTCGTGCAGACCGGTTGCAAAAAGCACGATGTGACCGTCAATTTTGACACCGGCCTCTTTCTGCGCGCGCTCCATATCCGCTACGGTAACTTTTCCGCGCTCCGGAATGCTGCGCATATCCAGACAAACGGCCTTTCCGAAAAAGAGGGAGAGCGGCATTTCGTCGATGGTCGCTCCGTCCGGGCGCATGTGATAATAGGAGTCCACATGCGTACCTACATGCTCTACAATGGACAGGTAATTGTAAGAGGAAGTGATCGGATCCTCCGGTGTGCCGTTGTGCATTTCAATCGATTTCTCGTGGGTCATAGCCTTGATGTATACCGGCCTCGGGAAACAATCCGGTGCAAGCATGTTATTCTCAATGCGCAGAGTTAAATCAATGATTTGCTGAGACATTTTTTGAAGCTCCTTTCAAATATTGGTGTGCAAAGAGGAAAAGCTGAGGAAATAGGCGCTCATCAATAATGAGTAGTAGGATGAACTAAGAATAGCCCAGAAAAAAGCAATAGTCAAGTGCTTTTCAAAAAATTAAAATGAAAAATAGCAATTTCAACAAAAAATAGGGTTGAAAATATGGTAAATAGGTACATTGACAAAGAGAGGTGCCTATGATATGCTCATAGCAGCTCATCAATGATGATTAGTGAGGAGGAAGAATATGTACAATTCATCCGATCCGGCACTGATGCCGGCAAGGGTGTATGTCCGACCGGATGAGGAACGCTTCCGTGACACCTTCCGCAGATGGCAGGGCATCCCCTCCATTGAAGTTACTCCCAAGGGTCGGGTATTCGTGGATTTTTACACCGGCCAGGCAGCGGAGAAGGGCGGTAATTTCCTGATGCTCTGCGTCAGTGAGGACGGAGGTAAAACCTTCCGCTCCGGCGAGCTGGTCGTGGAGCACCCGGATCCAACATGCAGAATCTATGACCCCGGGCTTTGGATTTCCCCCAAGGGAGAATTGTGGGTGACCTACAATCAGACACGCGGTTTTAACGATTGCAGGAACGGTGTCTGGGCAGTCATCTGTGACAATCCGGACGCAGACGAACTGCGTTGGACGGAGCCACGCAGAATCGCCAACGGTATTATGATGAATAAGCCGCTGGTAACGTCAAAGGGGGAATGGCTGTTTCCCTGTGCAATCTGGCGGGATGAATGCGGTGCGTTTCCCACCGAACGTCATGGCCTGGAGGCTGAGCAGTTCCCCAATGTTTACGTATCGACAGATCAGGGAGAGCATATTACCTTGCGCGGTCATGGCGACGTACCCAACCGGAGCTTCGATGAGCATATGCTCGTTGAAAAAAAGGACGGATCCCTTTGGATGCTGGTGCGAACCTTTGACGGCATAGGAGAATGCTTCTCCTATGATGGCGGAGTAACCTGGACGCCGGGGCGGAAATCCCATATTGAAGGACCCTGCTCCCGCTTCCATATCCGGCGACTGCGCTCGGGACGTCTGCTGATGATCAATCACGCCAATTTCCGGGAGCGCATTGACCTGAAAAACATCATGGCTCAGGGAAATGTCAAGAGCTGGCGCGGCAGGACGAACCTGACGGCAATGCTCAGCGAGGACGACGGTGCCACCTGGCCCTACGCTCTTTTGCTGGATGAACGCAACGATGCCGCCTATCCGGACGCAAAGGAAGGGGAGGACGGGTACATTTACGTGACCTACGACTGGGAACGGGTGAGACAGCGGGAGATTTTGATGGCAAAATTTACCGAGCAGGATGTCCTGAACGGTACCCTGAGCAGCCCGAATGGAGCACTGAGGATCCTGGTTAACAAAGCTTTGGGACAGCCGGATGTGGAATGACGGCAGCCACAATAAGAAAGAGAGCCGCGTGAAGGAGGTGTTACGGCAGACAGCGGCAGAGATACAGATAAAATTCATTTAAAGAAAATACAACAGAACAACTGGAGGAAATCACGATGAAAAAAGTATTGGCAGTTCTTTTGGTACTGGCGATGGCAATGTCCATGGTAGCCTGCGGCACTTCCACCGCCCCTTCCGAGACAAGCACTCCCGCAAAGGACAACCCCACGACGTCCGCACAGACGGATGCCGGTAACGCCGCAGCCGGCAAAAAGGCTGCAATGATCACGGCGCAGCCCCTTGGCGATCAGGGCGTGACGGACGACACCTACAGTGGCTTCATCAAAGGCTGTGAGGAATTCGGATACGAGCCGACTGTCGTAGAGGTACAGGCGGGCGAGTATGAAGAGACGCTCCGTTCGCTTTGCCAGGAAGGCTATGATATCATCATGCCCTGTTGGTCTGCGCTGGAGGATGCCTGCGCAAGAGTTTCTGCGGAGTATCCTGACAGTGAGTTTATCATGGTGTTCAGTGAACTGAATCTTCCCAACGTAAAGGCCATGATCGGCCGTCAGTCCCAGGGCTCTTATCTGGCCGGCGTCGACGCGGCTATGACCACCAAGACCGGCCACATCGCCTTCATGGGTGGCTCCGATAACCCGTCTATCAATCAGTTCCGGGCAGGCTTTGAGGCCGGCGCTCGCTCCGTGAATCCTGACATCAAGATTGAGGCCACTTGGGTCGGCAGCTTTGACGATCCCGCCAAGGGCAAGGAGCTTGCTCTGATGCTTTACGATCAGGGCGTTGACATCATCTACGTGGCGGCGGCTGCCTCCTCCACCGGTGTGTTTGATGCAGCCAAGGAAACCGGCGGCATGGTTGTCGGCTGCGACGTTGACCAGAACAACGTTGTCCCCGGCCAGGTCATTGGCTCGATGATCCTGAACTACGGCAACTGGGTATATCAGGCTTTCCAGGAGCGTGAAAATGGCGGACTGAAGTTTGGCGCGTTCAAGTATGGCCTTGAGAACGACGGCATGGACCTGCTTCTGCCGGATCCTTCCGTTTACAAGACCGACGATGCCATTGCTCAGGCGGTCAGCGAAGCGCGTGATAAGATTATGAGCGGAGAGATCGAGGTGCCCGACGTCCCTGTGGACTGACGGACTGAGACAGGGGTGCTCGGAGGCAGTCTCTCGGGCACCCCATTCTCCTTCACTGCTGCGGGGCGCAGAGAAGGAGAGATCAAGAAAGGAGCATATTTCGCATGACGAAACTGGCAGTAGATATGCAAAAGATTACCGTGCGGTTCGGCAAGGTGATCGCAAACAACGAAGTGGACTTTCAGGCCGAATGGGGCGAGGTACACGGACTGGTGGGAGAAAACGGCGCCGGTAAAACGACGCTGATGCGGGTACTATACGGAATGTATACGCATCATGAGGGAACCATGCTCATCAACGGAGAAAAGGTAGCCTTCAGCTCTCCCAAGGATGCCATAGCCAAAGGAATCGGAATGGTGCATCAGCACTTCAGCCTGGTGCCGAGCATGACGGTGGCGGAAAACGTGGTGATCGGCAGGCCGCCATACAAAAAAGGCCTGATTGATTTGAAAAAAAGTGAGCAGATCGTCGCCCAGCTCAGCGCGGAGTATGGATTGGAAATCGATCCGAAGATGCGCGTGAGCGATCTGACGGTTGGCTTGCAGCAGCGTGTAGAGATCCTTAAGGCGCTTTATCTGGGCGCGGAAATCCTGATTATGGATGAGCCTACTGCGGTGCTGACGCCACAGGAGATCAAGCAGCTCATGGAAACGCTGCGAAGCCTCAAGGAAAAGGGCAAATGTATTATTTTGATTACGCACAAGCTGGCGGAGGTTCGTATGGTAACCGACCGTATTACAGTTATGCGTGCCGGCGTTGTGACCGCAAGAGTGAACACTGCGGACACCGATGAAAAGAAAATTGCAATGATGATGGTTGGCCGTGAGGTCATCCTGGAAGTGGACAAGCAGCCCTTTCACCCGGGAGAAACGGTTTTGAGCCTGAAGAATATTTCCTGCTTTGACAGGATGGGACTGCCTGCCGTACGCGACGTATCCTTCGATGTGCATCGCGGGGAGGTAGTCGGTATTGCGGGCGTTCAGGGCAATGGGCAGTCGGAATTGGCGGATGCCGTGGCCGGGCTGCTGCCCCTGTCACACGGTGAGGTTTTCCTGAACGGCAAGCTTATGAGCGGGGGAAATGTTCCGCTGCTGTGCCGGGAAAACGGCATGGGGCATATCCACGACGACCGAATCCATGTTGGCTCAGCCGCCGACCTTTCCATCCGTGACAACTTCCTGGCGGCTATGTACCGGAGCGACGCGGTGAAAAAGGGACCTTTCCTGGATTACAGAAAGGCCAACGAGATTGTCGAAGAAAATGTGAAAAAATACAAGGTTAAAATCGGCAAAATCACGGATGAGATCAGTTCCTTGTCCGGCGGCAATATGCAAAAGCTCATTATTGCGCGGGAGATGTATATGCAGCCGCGGCTTTTGATCGCCAGCCAGCCGACGCGCGGCGTAGACATCGGCGCAACCGAGTTTATTTATCAGCAAATTATCCATCACCGGGATCAGGGCAATGCAGTGCTGCTGATTTCAAATGAGCTAAGCGAAATCCTTGCCCTGAGCGACCGGATATTGGTGATTTATAAAGGCAGCATTATTGGGGAACTGGATCGTGCACAGGCAACCGAGAATAAAATCGGTCTGCTGATGGCGGGAATCCGCCCAGAGACGTAATGGAAGGAGAAAGCAAATATGAATTTTGAATTCCGTCAGAGAAAAATCAAGCCGTCGATCATCGCTTTGTCGATCTGCATCGGGCTTGTCTTGGGTACGGTGTTTGTCCTTCTGGGCGGCTACAATGTTCTGGAGGTGTATTCATACCTCATTCGCGGCTCGCTTGGCAGCATAAGCGCTCTTTCTTCTACCATTCGCTGGACAACGGCATTTCTGCTCTGCGGCATTGCATCCGGCATTGCGTTCAAGGGCGGCATGTTTAACATGGGAACCGAGGGACAGCTGTATATGGGCGCAATTTCCGCCACCTTGGTGGGCATCTACTGCAAGGGCCTGCCGGCGATTGCACATATCCCGCTGTGCATGCTTGCCGGCATGGTGGCAGGAGCCATTTGGGCCAGTATTCCGGCTCTGCTGCGGGTTTACTGGAACACAAGCGAAATTGTTGTCACCTTGATGATGAACTATATTGCCATCAATTTTACAAGCTTCCTGGTTAAGGAATACTTCCTGACCACCGGCGTGTTTGGCGATTCGTTGACCACCGACGAATTGGCGGCTACCGCTCGGTTCCCGGTTTTCGGGGGGAGTCCCATCTCATTTGGGTTTATTCTCGGTACGCTTCTGATAATTGCCTATATTCTGTTTTTTACCAAGAGCAAGCGCGGCTTTGAGATCAAGGTTTCGGGTGTAAATCCGGATTTTGCGAAATTCAGCGGCATCAGCGTCAATAAGGTGCGTATTTCGGTTATGCTGATGAGCGGCATGGTGGCCGGTCTTGCCGGCGCCGCCGAAATCATGGGTGTGCAGGGCAGATTCCTGTCCGGCTTCTCTCCGGACTTCGGTACAAGTGGAATGCTGGTTGCGCTTTTGGGCAACAGCAGCGGTATCGGTATTTACATTTCGGCGATTTTTATGGGTATTTTGAAAGCCGGATCGCTCACACTTGAGCGCAGTGCGGGTGTCTCGCGCGCATTGGCTGTTGTAATTCAGGCACTTATCATTTGCTTTGTGTCGGTCAAAACCCTGAAAGTATTCGACTTCAAGAAAAAAGAAGGGAGTGGCAAGGAATGATTACGGCAAGTATTATCGCTCCGATTCTCCGGGTAATGACCCCCATTCTGCTGTGTGCGCTGGGGGGAGTTTACAGCGAACGATCCGGTACCGGAAACATTACCTACGAGGGCAGTATGCTGGTAGGCACCTTTACCGGCGTTGTCGGCAGCTATTTTACCGGAAGCGCCCTGGTTGGTGTCCTCTGTGCCGTTGCAGGCGGTGTCCTTGTGAATCTGTTTTACGGCATGCTGCGCATCAAAATGGGCGGTGATAATGTTGTTTGCGGATTTGCAGTGAATTCCTTCAGCGTCGGCGTAACGACATACCTGCTGCGCACGATCTTCCATACCAACGGCACTCTTTCGGATTCCCGCATCCAGGGACTTTATAAGCTCCGGATTCCCGTACTGAAGGATATCCCCATTATTAAGTACTTTGTAACAAATCAGACCCTTCTGGTTTACTTTGCGTTCCTGATGGTTTTTGTGACTGCCATTATTCTGAAGCGCACCAAGTTCGGCTTCGCCATACGTGCCTGCGGCGAAAACCCGATGGCTGCCGCTACAGTCGGCGTAAACGTCAACAGAACGCGCTGGATCTGCCTGGTCATCACCGGAATGCTCTGCGGGCTTGGCGGTGCGCAGATGGCGCTGGGAAATCTTACGCAGTTCTCCGAGGATATGGTAGGCGGCCGCGGCTTCATTGCTCTGGCGGCGGTTATCCTTTCCAAGGCAACGCCGCTTGGCGTCCTTTGCACGGCGCTTCTGTTTGGGTTTGCCGAGGCCTATGCGAATCTGCTGCAATTGACGAGCATTTCTTCCTATCTGATTCTGATGATCCCCTATGCAGCGGTTATCCTGATCCTGGTGCTGCAGCCGGAGCGGCTTAAAGAACTGAAGCGCTGGATAGGTATGCGCAGGAAGCTGCCGCAGGTATGAAAGGGGAGCCATTGCCGATGAATGACTGGACAGGAAAACGGATTCTGGTGCTGGGTGCCAGTGGCGGAATCGGCAGCTGCTGCGTAAGGCAGCTGTATGACAAGGGCGCGACGGTTCTTGCGGCGGATCTGAGTCCAAACGAGAAAATTGCTGCGGTGCCGTTCTCACACTGTGATGTGTCGGATGCGAACTCCGTTGACGACCTCTTTTCCTTGGCAAAACAGACATTGGGCGGATTGGACGGATTTGTATATGCCTGCGGAATCGGGTCATCTGCCGGCTTGTTTGCCACATCGCTGAATCACTTTGACAGGGTGATTTCAATCAATTTGCGAGGCGCGTTTTACGCCTCACAGAAGGCGGCGGAGCAAATGGCAGCAGGCGGGAGCATTGTGCTGGTGGCTTCGCAGAAGGGACTGTGCGGTTCGACGGGAAGCCTTGCCTACAACGCATCCAAGGGCGGCATGATTATTATGGCGCGCAGCATGGCGCTTGAGCTGGGTAGCCGTGGCATCCGGGTAAACTGTGTCTGCCCCGGCCCCACGGAAACGCCGATGTTTGCACAGGACATGGCCAATCAGCCGGACGAGCAGACAGCCAGAAAAAAGGTGGCATCCAGCAACCCCCTAAATCGTATTGCCGACGCACAGCAGATTGCACCGGCCATCCTTTATGCGCTAAGTGACGATGCCTCGTTCATGACCGGCACTGAAATCGTGGTGGACGGTGGGAATATAGCCGGGGTAAGAAATATCTGACGCTTTTCTGAATAGGAGATGTGTAATCAAAATGAATAAGAAAATATTTACCGGTGGGCAGGTTGTCCTTCCTGATAGTGTCGTTACGGCTTCACTTGTTGTCGAGGGCGAGAAGATCGCGGGGCTTCTGCTGCCGGGGATTCGACTGGGCTCAGAATATGAGGAGATTGATGTATCCGGTAAGGTTCTGATGCCCGGCGTGATAGATTCCCATGTCCATATGTGGGATCCGTCCCCTCAGAATTACCGTGAGGACTGGCGGCATGGCTCGCAGTGTGCCGCATCCGGCGGCATTACCACGATCGTTGACATGCCGCTGAGTGTTCCTCCGGTGGTAAACGAGGAGGGCTTCCGTATCAAGCATGAGCTTGCGAGCAGGGAATCCTGCGTCGATTTCGCGTTCTGGGGAGGCCTGACGCCGGGCTGTGTGGAAAATCTGGAGGAGCTGGACAAGCTCGGCTGCGTGGCGTACAAGGGCTTTATGAGCTTTGCGAATCCGGACTATCCTCAGATAACGGACGGGTACCTGGTTCGGGGAATGCGCAGGGCAGCTGCGTTTGGCGGACTGATCGGCGTACATGCGGAGAATGCCGAGGTGGCCGCATTTGGCAGCGAGGAAATGGCGGCTCATGCAGGCGCCCCCAACAGTATGCACGATGAGGCCAGACCCTGGTGGGTCGAACTGGAGGCGATTGAGCGGGCGGTGCTGTTTGCCAGAAACACCGGAGCCAGGCTCTACATCTGCCACATGACCATTCCGGAGGGCGCGCAGTTCATCAAGCAGGCGAAAATGGACGGCGTACCGGTGTATGCAGAGACCTGTCCGCACTACCTGCTCTTTGATAAGTCAATCATGGATGAAAGGGGCGCTTTTGCAAAGTGCAACCCGCCGATTCGGAGCCGCGAGCAGGTAGAAAAGCTTTGGAATTATGTCTTTGACGGCACGATCGACACGCTCGGATCGGATCATGGGCCGTATACGGACGAAGAAAAACAGAAAAACGGCAACTTCTTCCTGGAATACAGCGGATTTGGCGGTTTCGATGCCATGCTGGCGGGAATGATTACCGAAGGGGTTCACAAGCGCGGTCTGCCCCTGACAACGCTAAGCCGGATCACGGCAACCAACACTGCGGCGATTATGGGACTTGCCCCCTGCAAGGGGACGCTTCTGCCCGGTGCAGATGCAGATATCGCGGTGGTTGACTTAAACGAAGACTGGATATTTGACGGAACCAAGAGCCTCTCAAAAACAAAGACTGTCAACAATCTTTACCATGGCAGCCGGATGAAGGGTCGGGTCAAGGAAACCTGGGTGCGGGGCACACGGGTGTTCCAAAATGGCCGGATTGAAGCAGCAGCCGGATATGGACGGTATATTCCGAAAAATAAGCAGAAATAATACTATTTCTTCATAAAATGATTTCATCATTTTATGAAAGCCGTTTCACGGCAGACCGCCTGGGCGGCGGTAAGAAATGTATTGACTTCGTTTTTTAGCGGCAGTGGCCGCAATCCTGCGGCCGAATAAAACGCTTTTAAGCGTTTTATTAAAAACGCGTATAATGCAAATAGGATAAGATGCGCAAGGGCGCGCTGCAGAGGGATAGTCTGCAGTGCGCCCTTTTCTGATTCCAGCCACCGGACACGATCTGTGCCGGTGGCTATCGTTTTGCGAACGTTATTTAACAAGCACCATATCCCGACTGATGGATGCCAGATCCTTGGCGCCGCACATGGCCATGGTGTCGCTCAGCTCCGCGCCGATCTTTTCGATGTATAGCTTTACGCCTTCCTCCGCGCCGCCGTAGACCATGGGAACGAAGGGGCGGCAGATGAGTACCGCGTCGGCGCCCAGCGCCAGCGCCTTGAATACGTCCACGCCGCTGCGGATGCCGCCGTCCACGAAGATCTTTACGCCGCTGCCCTTCATGGCGTCCGCGATGTCCGCGAGGACTTCGGCGGTGGCGGCGCATTGGTCGAGGACACGGCCGCCGTGATTGCTCACCACGATGGCGGAAGCACCGGCCTCCTTGGCTTTCAGAGCGCCGGATACAGTCATGACGCCCTTGACGATGAAGGGCTTGCCGACCATTTTGGCGATCTCCGCCAGCTGCTCCACGGTTTTACTGCCCGCCGGGGGATTCATGTTTTTCAGGAAGGGCAGACCCGCCGCGTCAATGTCCATGGCCACGGCAAAGCAGCCGGATTCCTTGCAATAGCCCAGCTTTTCCTGAATGGTCTCCAGGTTCCAGGGCTTCACCGTGGGGATGGCGGTGCCGTCGGAGGCGGCGATGGCCTTGCAGGCGACCTTCATCACCTCGGCGTTCAGGCCGTCGCCGGTGAAGGCGGCAATGCCATTGTCGGCACAGGCTTTTACGAGAATGTTGTTGTAAGCCATGTCGTCATATTTGTCGCTGTAGTGGACGGTGACGGCGCCCACGGGGCCTGCAAAGAAGGGGTAGCGGAAGGTTTTGCCGAACAGATTCAGAGAGGTGTCCGGCGTCACACAGGGGTGAATGGTGTCCATGTTGACGCGGATGTCCTGCCACTTTTCGTAGTTGCGGATGGCGGTGTCGCCAACGCCCTTGGCGCCGGGGCCGGGAATGTGGTTGCCGCAGGCTTTGCCGTTGCAGACGGGGCAGGCCTTGCAGTTTTTGCTGAGAACAGCACGTGCGTTTTCAAGAACTTCCTGATAAGTCATGATGGTTTCCTCCCTGGTTGATTTAGTGAAAGGGGTCGAGATCAATATGCTCATCGATGCGGCACAGGAACTGCGCCAGCAGCTCGATGCAGTTTTCGATGTCGTCCATGTGGCACACCTCGCAGGGGCAGTGCATGTACCGCAGGGGCAGGGACAGCAGCGCCGTGACCACGCCGGTGCCGGTGACGTGGAGGTTGTCCGCGTCGGTGTAGGTTCTGCCCATGTAGGACTCGATCTGGTAGGGAATGTGATACTCCTTCGCCACGGCTTTCATCAGGTCGTTGACCTTCCGGCTGCCGATGGAGCTGTTGCAGAGTACGCCGCCGCAGCCCAGCTTTACCTCGCCGGACTGCTTGGCGTCCACGCCGGGATAATCGGAGGCGAAGGTCACGTCGGTGACGATGGCGACGTCGGGACGGATGGCAGAGCCGACCCAGTGAGAGCCCCGGCCGGTGGTTTCCTCGCCCACGGTGGTGGCGGCGTAAACACCCACGGAGCAGCCCATGGCCTTTGCCCGTTTCAGGGCTTCCAGAATGATGTAGGCGCAGCCCCGGTCGTCGATGCCACGGGCAGAAAGGAAGCCGTTGATCATCTCCTGATGGTAGGTGTTCATGTGGACGGGGTCGCCCTCCTGCACGTACTTCCGGGCGTCGGCGGCGTCCTTCGCGCCGATGTCGATGTACAGCTCGTCCGCTTTCAGGTCGGCCTTATCCATGTCCTTGCTGCGGACGACCGCACCATAGACGGTCTGGGCATAGCCGTGAACCGCCACCTGATGGCCGGGATAAACGCCGGGGAAAATGCCGCCGGACTTGGAAACCCGGAGCAGGCCGTCGGGCTGAATGTGGGTGACGATCAGACCGATCTCGTCAATGTGGGCGGCCAGCATCACCTTGAAGGGGGCGTCGGGGTTCAGCACGCAGACGACGTTACCGGTATAATCCGTGATGATCTTATCGCAATGGGGGGTCATCTCGGCGATGACCTTCTTTTGCAGGGGGATTTCATGGCCGGAAACGGACATGCTGTCAAGCAGGGTGTAAAGGAATTCTTTGCTCATCTGTCTTTCTCCTTTTTTCTTTTACTATAGCACAGAAATTGCAATTTGCAAGGCAAAAGCACGGCTTTCGAGCCGTGCTTTTGGAATTAACCGTCGCTGAGAACGAAGTGGCAGAACCGCAGAACCTCGTACCAGTCGTCGGAGTCGAAGCAGACGAATTTGTCGTCTTTCAGTGCTGCGCCGGGGTAGAAGCTCTTGGAGTAGGCCACGTGGTGCTTGACAAAGTCGATCTCCATGTGGAAATGCTCCGGCATGGGAACGACGCACTGCGCCGCCTTGGCGACCGCTTCCTTTGCCGCCGCTTCGATGCGCTCCACCGCCTCGTCGGGGTGCAGGGAGGTGACGCTGCCACCCCGGCCTTCATTCACGGGGACGGTGGTGATGGCGGGAATCAGCGTTTTGGCAAAGTCGCACAACGCCTTGTCGCCGGTGAGCAATGCCACGGGGACGCCGTAGTATCCGGCGGTGTAGGCGTTGATGAGAAACTCACTGCACAGTGTGCCGTTGAGGAAAACATGGTTGTTCCGACCGTTCATGGTGTGGCTCAGAGGATTGCCGGGGCAGCCTGCCCAGGCGTGGTAGCCGGTGAAGAATACGGCGTCGAATTTTTCCTGATTCAGGCCGCTCATCATGCTCAAGGGATCGCCGGACCAACTGCGGTTCATGCGGATGCCCCGGGGGAGACCGGTGGGGTCGATGTTCCGGGCGGAGTCGTGGGCGTCCTTCACCAGAACCTCCGCCGCACCGGCGGACAGCGCGCCCCGGCAGGCGGCGGCGACCTCCCGGGTCATTTGCTTCTGGGCGGGGCTGTAGTCAAAGGGGGTGGTGCGCTCCGTCTCCGGCCAGGAGACGATGCCGCAGGTGCCTTCCATATCGGCGCTTAAAAATACTTTCATCGCTTATTTCTCACTTTCCTTAAAAATAGGAGCCAACCTGGGTGATGGCGGCTTTCAGATCTGCCCGGTAGTCGGGATCATCGGGGTTCAGGGAATTAACGGCAAAGCCGTTGTCCCCGCTGCGCCCGGTGCTGTGGCAGTAGCGGCCTTGACCGATATACATGGCCACATGGCCGGGGAAGAACAGCAGATCGCCGGGTTTTACATGTTCCAGGGAAATTTCGTGAATGGGGAAGTCCTCCATGATATGGGCGTCCCGGTAAATGAGAATGCCGCAGAGCATATAGGCCATGGATACCAGGCCGGAGCAGTCGATGCCCATGGGAGACTTGCCGCCCCAGCGGTAGTGGGTACCCCGATAGAGCATGGCGGCATCCACCATCGCCTGACGAAGGTTTTCCTCGTCCTGAGAAAGGGGCGCGGTATAGTACTCGCCGAGGATGCTTTCCGGGACGAAGCCCGTCCGGCCATCCGCCAGACGCACCTGCTGCCAGCCCTTTTCCGGCTGACCCACCGGGGAGAGAACGCCGCCCCGGGGAAGGGTGACCATGATCCAGCCCTGAACCTTCGGGGCAGAGAGGACGTCGCAGAAATTCTTATTGCGGATGATTTTCTTGGGTAGCGCCGCCCATGCGTCGGCGGCTTCATCGCCGACGATCAGATCATCGGCGGAGACAATGCCCTCATAGCGGTAATGGGTGCGGACGCGATACCAGCCGGGGGCGGGCTCTTCCGGAATGTCCACCACCATGCCGTACAGCGCTTCGTCCTCCAGCGTGCTTTCCCGGGTGGGGGCGGCCAGCAGGGCGCAGATGGGGACGTTTACAATGGCTTTCATTTATTTCTCTCCCTTCATGGCGTCGTAGATCATCCGGGACAGCTGCCCGATAAGCCGGTTTTGCTGGGGCTGGCCGTCCAGCGCGGGGCCGTCCCATGTGAAGATGCCCAGAAAATAGGGGCGGTCGTCCGTCAGGAAAATGCCCGCGTCATGGTTCAGGTAATCCAGCCCGCCGGGCTTGTGGAGCACGGTCACGGCGTCGGGGATGTACCGCTGCAATGCGTCGGTGCTGCGGCAGCGGGAAAGAAAGTCGAAGGCGACCTCCCGCAGGGGCTTATTCAGGATTTCCCCATGGTACAGCCGGGAAAACACCCGGTACAGGTCGGCGGGGGAAGTGTAGTTGTTCCACCCCTCGGCGATGGCCTGAAAGTCCAGCATTTTCCGCTGGAGGGAGGTCTGGGTCAGGCCGATTGCCCGGCAATACTGGTTGACGTGGTCATAGCCCAGCAGGGAAATGACGGTGTTGGTGGCGGTATTGTCACTGGAAACGATCATCCAGTACAGCATTTCCCAGAGGGAAGCGCCGTCCTGCCGGTAGCCGGGTTCAAAGACCTCGGTGTCGCTGCAAAAATCCCCCGGGGCGATGGCAAGGGACTGGTCAAGAGACAGCTTCCCGTCCATCACGTCCTGTAGGGCGCAGCAAAGAATGGATACCTTGATGGTGGAGGCGGAGACCACCCGGGTATTCTCCCGAATGGCGGCAATGGGGGTGCCGGTGGTCAAGTCCACGCAGTACAGCGCGGTTTTGGCGGGAAACGCGTCCATGACTGCGTTCAGCCGGGAAGCCAGATCGTTCATGGTCATGCCTCCAATGTGATGCTGCCCGTGTCCGCGTCCAGACGGCACTTGCGGCCCATGGGCAGCGCCAGGGTGGTGGCGCAGTGGCCGCAGGCCAAATCCATGACGGCGGGCTTGCCGGCGGGGACGATGAGCTGGGTGAAGATCTCGTCCAGCGTCAGGGTGCGCTCCGGCATTTCCGGCACGCAGTCCGTCCACGCGCCCAGAAGGATACCGGCGCAGTCCCGGAACTTTCCGGCGTTGCGCAGCTGGGTGAGCATACTGTCCAGACGGTAGGTTTTTTCGCCGATGTCCTCCAGGAACAGGATTTTGCCCTTGGTATCGACCTCCCAGGGTGTGCCGAGAGACGCTGCCAGCAGGGACAGGTTGCCGCCGCAGAGGACGCCCTCTGCCTCGCCCGGAACAAGTGTGCGGATGCTCTGGCCATCCGGATTGGAAATTACGCCGTCCAGACCGCCGAACAGGGCTTTTTTGAGATACCCGAGGGTGTACGCGTTCGGGTGCGGCTCGGTAGAGGGCATGGTGCAGTGGAAAGTCGCAAGGTCGCAGACCTGATTCAGAAACAGGTGCAGGGCGGTGACGTCGGAATAGCCGCCGAACCACTTGGGGTTCTTCCGGATAGCGTCCGCGTCCAGCAGGGGAAGAATGCGGTGGCCACCGTAGCCGCCGCGGATGCACCACACGCCGTCGATGGTTTTGTCGCAGAAGGCGCGGTTGATGTCCTCCGCCCGCTGGGCGTCGGTTGCGGCGAGATAGCCGTCCCGGTTGGCAAAATAGCAGGAGGGGTACAGCACCGGCTCCATGCCCAGCCGACGGACGAGGTCAAGAGCACCGGGCAGTTTTTCCTCCGGCACGGCGGAGGCGGGGGCAACCAGCGCCACTCTGGCGCCGGGGAAAAGGGGCTTTGGATGGATCATGGCAGGCACCTCGAAAAGAAATATGGCGCAAGCAGAACACATACCCGTGCTCTGCTTTAACTGTTTCCAAAGGCCGATGGCCTTTGGAAACAAAGGGATTGCAGTCTGCTGCGCGCACTCCTTGGCCGCCGTAGGCGGCCAACTCGCACACTTCGCAGCCTGTAAGGTATTTTCTGTCAGGTACACGCCCTGACAGAAAATGATTTCATTTTATTTGCCGCCTGCGGGCGGCAAACTCTGCGAGGCTTTATTGACGCGCCTACGCAGAACACAGCTGTGTTCTGCGTAGGGTGTCAAAACTGTTTGCGGTATTCTTCCAGCTCAGGCTCACTTGCCAGGACGAAGTGGCCGGGGACGATCTCATGCCAGCCGGGCTGGTTCGTCTCGCTGTAGTGATGGCAGCCGGGGTCGTAGACGATGAGCTTCTTTTGCCGCTCCGCAATGGGGTCGGGCTGGGGGATGGCGGACAGCAGCGCCCGGGTGTAGGGGTGCAGGGGATGGGCAAACAGCTCCTCGCTCTGCGCCAGCTCCACGATCTTGCCCTTGTGAATGACGGCGATCCGGTCGCAGATGAAGCGAACCACCGAAAGGTCGTGGGCGATGAACAGGTAGGTCAGATTCCGCTCCTTTTGCAGCTTGGACAGCAGGTTCAGCACCTGGGCGCGGATGGAAACGTCCAGCGCGGAGATCGGTTCGTCGGCAATGATGAAGTCCGGTTCCATGATCAGCGCCCGGGCAATGCCGATGCGCTGACGCTGACCGCCGGAGAACTCGTGGGGGAAGCGGCTGGCAAATTCCGGCAGCAGACCCACGTCGGACAGGGCGCTTGCCACTTTGGCCTGACGTTCGCTTTCGGACAGGTGATGCCCGCCCGCGTAAAGGCCTTCGCTGACAATATAATCCACCTTCGCCCGTTCATTCAGGGAGGACATGGGATCCTGGAAGATCATCTGGATACGCCGGGTGACCTCCCGGTCAAGAGACTTGGAGATGCGCCCGTTGATCTGCTTGCCGTCGAAGAGAATTTTGCCCCCGGCAGTGGGGTGAATGCGGATGATGGCGCGGCCGATGGTGGTCTTTCCGGAGCCGGATTCGCCAACCAGACCGAAGGTCTCACCCTGATAAATATGGAAGGATACGTCATCCACCGCGGTAAAGGCGTGCCGCCGGGAACCAAACCGGACGACAAGATCCTGAACCTCGACCAGCTTCTTTCTGTCTTCAGTCAACGCGGTTCACTCCCTTCTCCCGCAGAATGCGGACATGCTCCGGCGGCTCCACCTTGGGAGCGCGGGGGTCCATCAGCCAGGTGCGGGCATAGTGGGTAGGCGTGACCTCGAAGAAGGGAGGACGCTCTACAAAATCGATTTTCAGTGCTTTGGGATTCCGGGGGGCAAAGGCGTCGCCCTTGACCTCGTGGAACAGATTGGGCGGCGTACCCTGAATGGAGTACAGCGGCTCATCCTTGGTTCCCAGCTGGGGAAGGCTGGACAGCAGCGCCCAAGTGTAGGGATGGCGGGGGTCGTAGAACACCTCGTCACATGTGCCAAGCTCCACGATGTCGCCCGCATACATGACGGCGATGCGGTCGGCCACGTTGGCCACCACGCCAAGGTCATGGGTAATGTAGATGGTGGTGAGGTTGTACTTTTTCTGCATGGCCTTGATCAGCTCCAGAATCTGTGCCTGAATGGTCACGTCCAGAGCGGTGGTCGGCTCGTCGCAGATGAGGATTTTCGGCCGGCAGGCGACGGCGATGGCGATGACTACCCGCTGGCGCATACCGCCGGAAAATTCATGGGGGTACTGCTTGTAGCGCCGCTCGGGGTCGTCAATGCCCACGTCGCTCAGCACCTCCAGAACGGCCTGGTAGGCGTCCTTGCCCTTCAAGCCCTGATGCAGCTCCACGGCCTCCTGAATCTGCTTGCCGATGGTTTTCAGAGGGTTCAGGGAGGTCATGGGATCCTGAAACACCATGGCGATCTCCTTGCCCCGGATTTTCAGCCAGTCCTTGTCGGTCTGGAATTTGGTCAAATCCATGCCGTTATAGAGGATGGAGCCGCCGTCAATGTAGCCGTTGGCGTCCAGAAGACCCATGGCGCATTTGACGAATACGGATTTACCGGAGCCGGACTCGCCCACGATGGCAAGGCTTTCGCCCTGATAAACGTCCAGGGAAATGCCCCGAATGGCGTGGAGAATCTGACCGCGAAGGGTGAATTTTACGTTCAGATCCCGGACGGAGAGAACAACTTCTTTATCTTCCATTGTGATCTCTCCTTATCTGACGTGATTCTTGGGGTCGGCGGCGTCGGCGAAGGCATTGCCGATGATGTAGAAGGAAACGGTGATAACCACCAGTACGGCCACGGGGAAGAACAGCTGATAGCGCAGGGAAGCCACGGTCATCAGCGACCGTCCGGTCTGAATCAGATTGCCCAGAGACGGCGTGTCCACGGGAAGGCCGATGCCGATGTAGGTGACGAACACCTCGTTGCCGATGGCGGAGGGGATGGCCAGCGCCATGCGCATGGTGATGACGGACACCATGTAGGGCAGCAGATTCTTGACGATGATGCGCCCGGTGGAAATGCCCAGGCATCGGGAGGCCAGATTGTAGTCCCGGTCACGGATAATGATGATCTGGTTGCGGATGAACCGCGCCATACCCAGCCAGCCCGTTAAGGACAGAGCAAACACGATGGTGGAAACGCCGGGCTTTAAGATGTAGGAAATGAGAATCAGCAGCAGCGTCTGGGGAATGTTGTCCAGGACGTTATACAGCTCGGTAAAGAAGAAATCCAGCTTGCGGACATAGCCCCACAGCACGCCCACCAGGATGCCCACCACGGCCTCCACCAGAGCCACGGAGAAGCCGATGAACAGGGACGTGCGGGTACCTGCCCAGATACGCGCCCAGAGATCCTGGCCGATAGAGTTTGTTCCGAACCAGAATTCTTTGCTGGGGGGAATATTGTTCAGAGGCAGACCCCACTGGTCGTTGTGAATGAGAATGGGATCCTTCTGTCCGGGAAGGTAGGGCTGGATAAAGGTGAACAGCAGCACCGCTACCATGACGAAAAGGAAAAAGACCGCGATCTTATTCTGAAAAAACGCACGGAGGGTGGACTTCCAGTAGGAATAATCGGAATAGCCGCCCCGCTCTGCGTCCTCGGCGTTGAATTCGGCGAAGGAGAAGGCCTCCTCGTCGCTCATTTTCGGCGTGACTTCCTCCTGAAGCTGCCGGGAGAGCTTGTCCCCCAGCGCATCGGTGGCCTGGTCACGCAGGGTGTGAAATCCAAGACGTTTCATCAGCGGGAACCCTCCTTCTTGGCAAAGCTGATCCGGGGATCGACGATTCCCATGAGAATGTCGCCGAAAAGAAGACCCAGAATGGAAATAACGGCGTAAATCAGCACCAGCGCCTGCACCAAAGTATTGTCCTGGCGCTTGATGGCCGTGACCAGCAGACCGCCCATACCGGGAACGGAGTACAGGGACTCCACATAGAGCGAACCCATCAGGGTAAACAGAATGGAATTGGGGATGTACTGCACCAGCGGCACGAAGGCGTTGCGGAACACGTGCCGGAAAGAGATCTTGCTGCCCGGAACACCCTTTGCCCGCGCCAGACGGATGTAGTCCTTATTGGACTCGTCCACCATGTACCGCCGCAGCCACATGGCATAGTAGGCGATGTTGCCGATGGACAGGGAGATGACGGGCAGGATATAGCTCTTGGGGTTGGCGGCGTCAAACAGCATGGGAAGTCCCAGAATATCCTTGCCGATATAGGTCTGGGAACCGGCAAACTGAATCAGAATATGATATACCGCCGAGGGCATGGCCTGCACCAGCACGATGAACACCGTGCCCAGACGGTCGCCGATCTTGAAGCGGGTGCGGGTGCTTCGCGCCATGAGGATGCCAAGAGGGAGACCCAGCGCCAGGGCAATACACAAAGAAATCAGTCCCAGCTCCAGGGAGATGGGAATCTTCTCGGCAATGATCTCGGTAATGGCGACGCCCTTCCGGTAGACGTTGGATTCTCCCAAATCTCCGTGCAGCACTTGCTTATAAAAGCGCAGCAGCTGGGTGGGCAGGGGAGCGGTCACGCCGAGGGTCTGGAGCTTGACCTGAATCTGGGTGGAACTCATTTTATCGTAATTCTCAAAATATCCCTCCACGGGCATCAACCGCAGAAGGGCGAAGAGAATTGTGATAATAATAAACATGGTGATGAGGGAGCGCAGAACGCGCTTGGTGATATATCTGGCCATATGATGTCCTCCTGGGTTTTTCTCCCTTCATACGATTTCCGAATCATCCACCCCCGTGGATGGCCGCCAGGGGCGGCTGGAAATGTATGGACTTTCTTCTCTGCGGCTATGCCGCAGGCCGTTTGGGAAACGGCCTGCCAAAACGGTTTTCCACCGTTTTGGCAAAAACTGGTATCAGAGCCGATACCGCTGCTGCTTTCGCCGTAGCAGCACCGGTACAGGCTCCGAAAAAATGCCTGTGGAGCAATACCGTATATATGCGGCTTTGAGAGAAGCCCCCAAATGAGGGCTTCTCTCGTGATGAACTGCCAAAAGGAAAGCTTAACCGGCCATCTTGGACTGCCACTCGGCGTAAGCGGCCTGATATTCCTCCAGACCCATGGAGGTGTCGTACAGGTGCTGATCCTTGTAGCGCTGGTTGGCCATGCCGAAGGAGGCGTACTGTCCTTCAAAGACGTTCAGATTGCACATCTGATAGCTGCGGTTGCTGATGGAGAAGGGGACGGCAAAGGCGTGATCCAGCAGGAACGCCTCGGCCTTGGCAAAGGCGGTATACCGGGCGTCCATGTCGTCGGTGATGGCCTTGGCGGCAGCTACCAGCTCGGTGTACTCGGCATACAGAGCCTGGGTTTCGGGGTCGGTGCTCTTGAAGATGAAGCTGTAGCTGGAATCCGTGGAGAAGGGATCGGTCCAGGTCTCGGGGTCGGCGTAGTCGGCGCCCCAGTTGCACTTCATGAAGGCATATTTGCCGGTGCGGCGGATGGCGCCCAGGAAGCCGGTCTCAGGACCTGCCTGGATGATGATGTCCACATAGTCGGCGCCCAAGACGGCCTCAATCTGCTGCTCCACGACCTGGCACTCCTGCGCCCAGTTGGCGGAGGTGGGGTTGTAGCACATGAGCATCTTCACGGGGAAGGTAGCGCCGGCGGCGGTCAGCTCATCGATGGCTGCGGCCTTGTATTCCGCGGCAAGGGCTTCGTCGAAGTTATCGCCGTCGGTATAGGCGGCAAGACCCTCATAGTAGGTATAGTCCTTGGAGGCGGAGGCAAAGGCGTTGGGGGTGATGGTGTTGTTCTTCAGGGATTCGGGGTCGATGCGGTCGCTGGTGGCCAGCGCGGGCATCCGGTTGAAGGCGTGGACGACGGATTTGCGGAAGTTCTCGTTGTTCACGGCCAGCTTCCAGTTTTCGGGTTCATATTCGGCGTCGAAGTTGGGGTCGAAGTTGAACAGATACCAGTAAGCGTAGGAGGTATCGGCACGGGTGGGATGAATCAGATCCTTGGTGTTGGGGTCAGCCATCATGGCGGACAGCAGGTCGGAGGAGATATCCGCCTGATCAACCTCGCCGGACTGATACATGGTGGTTGCGATGGAGGAGGCTTCGGCGTTGTAGGTCATCTGGATGGCGTCCAGGAATACGTTGTCCTTATCCCAGTAGGTGGCGTTCTTGGTCAGAACACGCTGCTGCTGGGGCTGATAGGTGGACAGGATGAACGCGCCGCAGTACAGCAGGGTGCTGTTGTCGGTGCCGAACTTGCTGCCGCACTCATCAAGGAAGGGACCGTACACGGGCATATAGGGGCCGAAGGAAACCATGGACAGGAAGTAGGGGCGGGAGGACTCCAGGGTGAACTCCAGAGTATATTCGTCCAGCGCCTTGACGCCGATATCGTCAATGGAAGCCTCGGGGACTTCCTCCAGAATTTCCTGCTCGCCGTCCTCGTTGGTGATGAACTTCACGGCGTTGCCATCTTCATCGGTGCCGTCGGTGGCATCGGGCAGAGCCATCTGGTAGGCGGTCCAGTCATAGTAAGCGTCGGCGCCCGCGATAACGCCGCTCATGGTATAGAAGGTGTCGGATCCGTTATTGGCGTCACAGGCGTAGTGGGCGGAAGAAACCCAGTCATTGGCGGTGACGGGGGCAACAACCTTGCCGTCCTTATCGACCCAGTTCACACCCTCACGGATGTGGAAGGTCCAGACGGTAGCGTCCTCATTCTGTTCCCAGCTGGTAGCCAGAGCAGGCTCTACATTGCCGTAGGAGTCGTATTCCACCAGGCAATCCACCACGTTGGCGGCGATGTTCAGCTCGTTGGCCTGGCCGGTGATCAGATAGTTCAGCGTAGTGACTTCGGAGGCGTACAGTGTTCTGTAAACCGCGTTCTCGGTCACGGCGGCCGCAGTGGGGGCTGCCGCAGTGCTGTCGGTGGCGCCGGATTTATCGCCGCAGGCTGCCAGCGCGAAGACCATGGTCAGAGCCAGGGCGAAGGCGAGAAATCGTTTCATGGTTTGCATAGTGATCATTCCTTTCTTAATTTCTGCTTTGAAAAGCAGTCGGTACGGGCGATCCCCGAAGCGATTTTCTCCGATGCTTCTTCCATAGCGTCGGTCTAAAACAGCACCGGGAGACAGCCTATAAAATGGCAGACGCCATATTACAGGAGACGGTGGGGGGGGCGATTGCCCCAAAATGAAATTTCCAAAATCGAAAAATTCAAAATATAAAAGAATGGTCATATTTTAACATATTTTCCGTCTCAAGTAAAGTGGCAGATTTCATGATATGTCTCGATATATTCGCAAATTTTTGTAACAGAAACATAAAAAAATGTTCATACAGCAAAAGCAAACGTCCTTGACCGGCGTTACAAAAGGGCGCACGCCGGAGTTCCGGCGTGCGCGCAAAGCAGTTGCGGCAGGTGCTTTTTTTCGGTTAAATCCCAAGCCCCGCAAAGCCTGTGCAGTCCCGGAAGTCCTGGAGGACTGCATTTTGGATGGCGGCGCGGGTGGCGGCATCCCTCCCGCCCACGCTCAGGCCGTTCAGCGTATCGGCGGCAAGGCAGAACTTGGTGGTGGAGGTTACAAGAATTTCATCAGAGGATTTCAAAAAGTCCATGGTGAAGGGCTTTTCCAGCACCGGAATGCCCAGCCGGTAGCAGACGCGGATCATGTGGCTCTTGGCGATGCCCCGGAGAATGAACTCGTCGTTGGGATGGGAGTACAGCACCCCGTCCTTCAGGACGGAGACGTTGGAATGGGCGCATTCGGTGACGATGTCGCCCCGGTGGAAAACGGTCTCCGTGCATCCGGCGCGGTGCGCCCGCTGGGCGGTCATCACGTTGCACAGCAGATTCAGGGATTTGATGTTGCAGTGGAAGAAGCGGGTGTCTTCCTCGTCGTTAAGACGGATGAGGACGTTGGGGTTGGGGATGGTCTGGGGACGAATCAGCACCCACAGCTTGCCGGGCAGATTCTCGGAATAGGTGTGGCTGCGGTTTTCCACGCCGCGGCTCACCTGCCAGTATACGAAGCAGGTCTCGCCCTCCACCTGCCGCGTCAGCCGGGTAAGTAGCTCGCCCAGCGCCCCCTTTTCCATGGGAATGTGGATATCCAGCAGCCGTGCGCTGGTGTAAAACCGGTTAAGATGGTCTTCCAACAGGAATATGGTGCCGTTTGCCGCCATGGCGGCGTCATAGCAGCCGTCGCCGAAGAAGTGGACACGGTCATTGAAGGGGACTGTCAGTTCCTCGGGTGCGCCGATCTTGCCGTCGTAATAGGCCAGTGCTTTCATGGGATCCGCCCTCCTTATAATATATGTGTTACTCTGCGATTCTCCGCGCCACGGCGACGCCGCTGGCGGAGGCGTGGGACAGGGAATGGGTGATGCCGCTGCCGTCGCCGATGACGTACAGTCCCGGATACCGGGTCTGCAAATGCGCATCCACCGCCACTTCCATATTGTAGAATTTGACCTCCACGCCATAGAGCAGAGTGTCATCATTAGCGGTGCCGGGGGCAACCTCATCCAGGGCATAGAGCATCTCGATGATGCCGTCCAGGATCCGCTTGGGCAGCACCAGACTCAAATCGCCGGGGGTCGCGTCCAGAGTGGGGGTGACGAAGGATTCCGCAATGCGTTTGGGGGTAGACCGCTGCCCACGGATCAGGTCGCCGAAGCGCTGGACGATGACGCCGCCGCCCAGCATATTGCTGAGGCGGGCGATGGACTCGCCGTAGCCGTTGGAATCCTTGAAGGGCTCGGAAAAATGCTTCGCAACCAGCAGGGCAAAATTGGTATTGGAGGTCTGACGGGCGGGGTCTTCATAGCTGTGACCGTTGACGGTGATGATGCCGTTGGTGTTTTCGTTGACCACTGCGCCCTTGGGGTTCATGCAGAAGGTACGGACGAGATCGCCGTACTTTTCGGTGCGGTAGACGATCTTGCTTTCGTACAGCTCATCGGTGAGGTGGGAGAAAATCTCCGCGGGAAGCTCCACCCGGACGCCGATATCCACCCGGTTGGACTTGGTGGGAATGTCCATGTCGCGGCAAACGGATTCCATCCATTTGCTGCCGCTGCGCCCTACGGAGATCACGCACTGGCGGCAAGAGAAGCTTCCGGCCTTGCAGGTGATCTGATACCCGCCGTCCACAGCGGCCACAGATTCCACCGGCGTGTCAAAGTAGAATGTGACCTTGTCTTTCAGATAGGCGTAGAGATTTTCCAGCACCACATAGTTGATGTCGGTGCCGAGATGGCGCACGGAGGCGTCCAGCAGATGCAGGTCGTTCTGCATACACAGCTTTTTGAATTTGGTACCGGCGGTGGAATAGAGCTTGGTACCTTCGCCGCCGTAGGCCATGTTGATCTGGTCGACGTAGCGCATCAGCTCCAGCGCCCTGGCCTTGCCCAGATACTCGTAAAGCGTGCCGCCAAAATCGTTGGTAATGTTGTATTTTCCGTCGGAAAAAGCGCCTGCGCCACCGAAACCGCTCATAATGGAGCAGTTTTTGCAGGCAATACAGGATTTGACCTTAACGCCGTCAATGGGACATTTGCGGTTTTTCAGCGGATGTCCGGCCTCGAAGACGGCGACCTTCAGTTCCGGGCGCAGCCGGGTCAACTCATAGGCGGAAAAGATACCGCCAGGCCCCGCGCCGACAATGATCACATCGTAATTCATGACTACCTCACAACGTATAATTTTGCAGTCAACCATTTACGGTGGTTGGTAGAGACGCTCAACCATATTATGAGCTTATACCCGTCCAGTATAACACAGCCGAAGCGGGTTTGCAACCAAAACCGACTGAGAAAGAACAAAGGTGCCAACGATACCGATAAACGCAGCAAAAAATCCCAGAACCGTTACGATTCTGGGATTGATTGGTGGGGGAGGACGGATTCGAACCATCGAAGCGAAACGCAGCAGATTTACAGTCTGTCCCCTTTGGCCACTCGGGAACTCCCCCATATTTTGTTCGTTCGGTTGCAGGCTCAAGGAATGCGCCGGTTCTGGTGGAGCCGGTAGACGGACTCGAACCCCCGACCTACTGATTACAAATCAGTTGCTCTACCAACTGAGCTATACCGGCGTCTCGAACCGAACACGCTTATTATAGCACGGAAAGTCGATTTGTCAAGCTTTTTCGTGCGGCTTTTTGGAAAAAGTTCGGGAGCGGATTTCCCACTCCCGAACAGCAACATTTTAGAGCTTTTTTCGGGAAAAATCAGAATTCTACGTCCATTTTTGCCACGACGGCGGCGCAGCGGGGGCAGAGTCCCTCGGCGTTTGCCTGTAGGCTGTGCATCCAGCAGCGGGGACACTTGGTTCCCTTGGCCTCGGAGACGCCGATGGTCAGGCTCGGATAGTTGACGCCTGTGCCGATCTCAGCGCCTTCCTCGGGCTGCGCCCAGACGCAGTCGGAGACGATGCACACCTCGGCCAGATTCACGCCCTCGCAGGCGGAGCGGATGGCGGCGTCCTCCGTTTTCAGGGTGACGTGGGCTTCCAGCGCCTTGCCGATACGCTTGTCGGCGCGCGCCTTTTCCAGAACGCCGTTGACGTCCTGGCGCAGCTTCATGACTACGTCCCACTTGGCCATGGCGGCGTCTTCCAGCGCGTACTGGGCGAAGCCTTCCGGCATCTGGTTCAGCAGGACATTCCGGGCGTCATCACTGGCGCGATGAGGCATGGACTGCCAGATTTCGTCGCAGGTGAAGGCCAGGATGGGAGCAAACAGCTTGGCCATGGCGTCCAGAATCAGGAACAGAGCGCTCTGGGCGGAGCGGCGGCGCAGGCCGTTCTTTTCCTCGCAGTAAAGCCGGTCTTTGAGGATGTCCAGATAGAAGGAGGACAGCTCCACCACGCAGAAATCGTTGATGGCGTGGGACACCACATGGAACTCGTAATTGTCGTAGGCCTTGCGGCAGGTCTGCACCAGCGCGTCCAGGCGGGTCAGCGCCCAGCGATCCAGCTCCTCCATGTCTTCGGGGGCAACCAGGTTGTCGGGGTCGAACTCGTTCAGGTTGCCCAGGCAGTACCGGGCGGTGTTCCGGAATTTCAGATAGCTCTGAGACAGCTGCTTGAAGATCTCCTTGGAGCAGCGGACGTCGGCGTGGTAGTCGGCGGAGCCAGCCCACAGACGCACGATGTCGGCGCCGTATTCCTTGATCAGGTCGGCGGGGTCAATGCCGTTGCCCAGAGACTTGTGCATGGCGCGTCCCTGGCCGTCCACCGTCCAGCCGTGGGTCAGAACCTGCTTGAAGGGTGCGCCGTGTCCCAGCGCGCCAACGGAGGTCAGAAGGCTGGACTGGAACCAGCCGCGGTACTGGTCGGCGCCCTCCAGATACACGTCGGCAGGCCACAGCTCGGGGGTGTCCCGCATGAGGGAGGCATAGTGGGTGGAGCCGGAGTCGAACCAGCCGTCCAGGGTGTCGGTCTCCTTGTCGAAGGACTTGCCGCCGCAGTGGGGGCAGCTTAAGTTTTCGGGAATCAGCTCCATGGCGTCCTTCTCAAACCAGACGTTGGAGCCGTACTCGTCAAACAGCTCGGAAATGTGGGCGATGGTCTCGTCGGTGCAGACGGGTTTTCCGCAGTCCCGGCAGTAGAACACGGGGATGGGCAGACCCCAGCGGCGCTGACGGGAAATGCACCAGTCGGCACGCTCCCGGATCATGCTGATCATCCGCTCGCCGCCCCAGGCGGGAAGCCACTTCACGTCCTTGCAGGCGGCGATGGCCTCGTCCTTGAAGGATTCCACGGAGCAGAACCACTGAGGGGTCGCCCGGAAGATGATGGGCTTCTTGCAGCGGTCATGGTGGGGGTAGGAGTGGACGATCTCCTCGGAGGCGAACAGAGCGCCGCTTTCCTTCATGTCCGCGAGAATGACGGGGTTGCTTTCCTCGGTCTTCATACCGGCGTACTTGCCGGCGTAGTCGGTGTGGCGGCCGTAATCGTCCACAGGCACCACCAAGTCCATGCCGTAGCGCATACAGGTCTGGTAGTCGTCGGCGCCGAAGCCGGGAGCGGTGTGGACACAGCCGGTACCGGAATCCATGGTGACGTACTCGGCGTTCACCAGACGGGAGGTCTTGTCCAGGAAGGGATGCTGCGCCAGCATATTCTCAAAGAACTGGCCGGGGTAGGAGGCGATGACCTCGTAATGCTCGAAGCCGCCGATGTGCATGACCTTGTCCATCAGAGCCTGCGCCATGATATAGGTCTCACCGTTTTCGGCCTTGACAAGAACGTAGGTCTCCCTGGGGTGCAGGCAGATGGCCAGGTTGCCAGGCAGCGTCCAGATGGTGGTCGTCCAGATGACGAAGTAGGTGCGGCTCAGGTCAAAGCCTGCCAGCTTGCCCAGATCGTCTTTCATGGGGAACTTGACGTAGACGGAGGTACAGGGGTCGTCATGGTATTCAATCTCGGCCTCGGCCACGGCGGTGGCACACACGGGACACCAGTACACGGGCTTCAGGCCCTTGTAGATATAGCCCTTGTCGAACATCCGGCCAAAGACCTTGACTTCCTGCGCCTCAAAGTGCTTGTCCATGGTGCGGTAGGGATGCTTCCAGTTGCCCACCACGCCCAGACGCTTGAAGCCTGCCATCTGACGCTGGATATAGGTTTCGGCAAATTCCTCGCAGGCGGCGCGGAACTGGGGGACGGGCATGGCCTTGTGGTTGAGCTTGCTCTTTTTGATGATGGCGGTCTCAATGGGAAGACCGTGGTTGTCCCAGCCGGGGACGTAGGGGGTGTAATAGCCCATCATGGCGTGGCTGCGGACGATGAAATCCTTCAGGGTCTTATTCAGGGCGTGACCCATGTGGATGTCGCCGTTGCTGAAGGGAGGACCGTCATGCAGCACGAAGGGTGGGAGATCCTTGTTCTTTTCCAGCATGGCCTCATAGAGGTTCTGCTCCTCCCAGCGGCTGAGCATACCCGGCTCCCGGGTGGGCAGACCCGCCTTCATGGGGAAATCGGTTTTCGGTGTGATGATCGTGTTCTTATAATCCATCGGAATACTTACCTCCAAAAATGAATTCATGATAATGTGGGGCAGGGAAGTGTGACCCTGCGATCAAAAGGAAAGCGCCCCTGTCTCGTCAAAAGAGACAAAGGCGCGTTAACCTCTGCGGTACCACTCTCGTTCCGGTAAAACCGGCACTCATGGGGAATCTCTAAATCAGAGCTTCCCTTACGCTGTATCGGGCGTGTCCCGGCGCGGCCTACTGCCTTTCGGGTTCGGCGCGCTGCTCGGAGGTGATGCAGACCGTCTCCTGCTTACTGCCTTGCACCAAAGCGGCAGCTCTCTGAAAGCGGCGGAACGGCTTGCGTGTCCTCGTCAAAGCGTGAAAATATGGGAACCTCCGCCTTTTATCTGCGGGAGGTGGGATCGTAGTTGCGGCCGAATTGCAGGTTCAGGCTGGCAAAGCGGCTGGTGGTGGAATCATTGGCGGTGGGGTGCTTGGGCGCGGCCTTGGGGGCGCTGTCCGTGGTGGTGCCGATGATCGCTTCGATGTTCTGGGAGATCTCGTCGGCTACGTCGTCGCTGCTGGCCTTGGGGGCAGGAGCGACCGGGGCAACGGGTGCGGCAGGCGCCACAGGAGCCACACGGGTCGTAGGCGCCGTGGTGGTGGCAGGCGCGTTGGCGGTCTTGATCCGATCCAGAGCCTGGATGCAGGAGCGCATCTGATCCTGAATCTCATTGATCCGGGCGGAGGCGGTTCTGCGGGCTTCCTCCAGCCGGGCGTTCTCGGCGGCAATCAGGGCGCTGTTGTTGGGGACGCTCTGAATGGGCTGGACGCTCTGCGCAGCCTGAGCGGCGGCAGCGGCATTGGCGTTGCTGAGCATCTTGGCGCACTTGGCCTCGGCCTCCATGACCATCTTGTCACAGGTGCGCTGGGCGTTGGCGACGGCTTCCTTCATGGCCGCTTCGTTCTTGCGGTACTCTTCCAGCTTGCCGACGAGGACGCGCATCTTGCTTTTCAGAAGGGCGTTCTCCTTGTACAGCGTTACGTAATCCTCCGTCAGAGGCTCCAGAAACTCGTCCACCTGCTGCATATTGTAGCCGCCGAAGGTAGACTTGCTGAAAGAAATCTGATCGATCTGTTGCGGTGTAAACATGGTGATTTACCTTCCTATCTTTTAGATATAGCTTTCAACCTCGGCCTGCAACGTTTCCAGGTCGCCCACAATGTCCATATTGTGGGGACAGAACAGGTATGCAGACTGGGCAATCTTCTTCACATCGCCGTCCAGGGCGTACACACAGCCGGACAGAAAATCCACCACCCGGCGAGCCATGGCCTTGTCCACATTCTCCATGTTGACGATGACGGCTTTCCGGTTGCGCAGGTCATCGGCGGCCTTGGAGGTATCGTTGAAGCTGCCCGGACGGAACAGAACCACCTCCTGCTTGTTGCCGGTGTTCATGTTCAGAACCTGACCGGAGAAGCCGGCGGCGGGAGCGGCGGACGCGGTGCTGGTCATGGGGCCGAAGCCGTAATCGTCGGCTTCCTCATCCTCTTCCTCTTCGGGGGCGGGAGTGGGCGCCGGTGCGCGGCGGGGTTTGCGGCGGGCGGGAGCAGGCTTCTCGGGTTCTTCATAATCATCGAGGTAATCGTCATCCTCGCCGTAATCATCGTAATCGTCGTCTGCGTAGGGCTGGGCAAATTTCTTTACGTTATCCCATAAGCTCATTCTATATGTCCTCCTAATGTATGCTCACATCATTTTGATGATTCCCTGGTATCGTCTTTCACATAGTTCCTGGCGCCAAAAATAGCGGTGCCGATTCGAACCATCGTGCTGCCGGAGGCGATCGCGTCGGCGAAGTCTCCGGACATGCCCATGGATAAACAGTCCACCTTGACATTATCGTATTTTTTTCGCCTTATGTCAACAGATAAGTGGAACATTTTTTGAAAAAATTTTTGATTTTCTCCCGAAATGTGGCTGATTGGGGGAATTGCCATGAGACCTTTGATACATATGTTTGAAAATTCGCCGATTTTTTCCATCAGAGGAAGGATGTCCCCGGCGGCAAAACCGGACTTGCTGGCCTCCTCGCCGATGTTGACCTCCAGCAAAATGTCCTGCACAATGCCCTGCCTGGCGGCTTCCCGGTCGATGGCGGCAAGCAGACGCTCCGAGTCCACGCTCTGAATGAGGGAGACCTTGCCCACCACCTGGCGAACCTTGTTGGTCTGTAAGTGGCCGATGAAATGCACCGGCGCGCCGTCGTAGGCGTTCTGGGCGAGCTTGGCGGTCAGCTCCTGCACCCGGTTTTCGCCGCAGCAGTCCACACCGGCGGCGATGGCCTGACGCACGGCGTCGGCGTCGTTCATTTTTGTGGCGGCGCAGAGCAGGATTTCCTTTGGGTCACGTCCCGCGGCGAGGGCGGCGGCCTCCATCTGGCGGCGGATTTCGGCGACGTTTTCGGCGATAGACATAAGAATTCTTCTTTCTGTTTAGATTGGGAACCGGAGTTTACACTGAAAAAAGGGCAACGGAAGGCTTATGCTCCGTTGCCCTTTTTGCGTCACGCAGTTGCGGCTGCGGCCTTCAGCGGTTTCATGGGGGCGAGGGTGGAGATGGCGTGCTTGTAGATCATCTGCTGCTTGCCATCGGATACCAGCACCACTACAAAGCTGTCGTAGCCCGTAATGACTCCCCGGAGCTGGAAGCCGTTCATCAGAAACAGGGTCACGGGAACCTTGTCCCGGCGAACCTCCTTCAAAATGGCTTCCTGTAAGTTGATCGCGTCAGACATATGGATACCTTCTTTCTCATATTCGGCAGACAAATACTCCCCAATAACTGCCGTTTTGGAAGCTCTGATTCCATCGGCGAGAGCTGACAGCGAGAGATTTTTCACCAGATGAAGGTATTGAAAGCGGAGGAATACTTTGTGTATTTCCCGCTTTTAATACCGCACAGCTGGTGAAAAAGATCCGCTGTTCAGCCGAAGACGATTGGATTCAGAGATTCCATAGGGTATCCACATCCTAACACGTTTCAGTTGTCAAAATCGCTCACAATCCGTCGAGCGTTTTCCAGAATTTCCCGCCCGGTGTCTCCGGTGTCCCGGATGAGCCAGTGAATGGCCTTGTTCCGGCGGAACCAGGTCAGCTGACGCTTGGCGTAGCGGCGGGAGGATTGGCGCACCTGATCGGCCGCTTCCTCTATTGTACACCGGCCGTCAAGAGCATCCACGAATTCCTTGTAGCCGATGGCCTGCATGGCGGTGGCCCTTTCGGGAATGCCGTCGGCAAGAAGCCCCCGGATTTCCTTCACAAGCCCCTGCTCAAGCATGAGACCGACCCGCAGATCAATGCGGCGGTACAGCTCGCCCCGCCGGGCAAAGTCCAGCCCCAGCCAGAGCGGGGAATACCGGGGCGGAACGGCCTGGGTCTTCCGGTTGTGTTCCGTGATGGTCTCGCCGGTCTCCAGATAAACCTCCAGCGCCCGGAGGATACGCTTCCGGTCGGAAAGGTGCAGGCGCCGGGCGGCGTCGGGGTCTACGGCGCGCAGACGGGAAAGCATGGCCTCCATGCCCTCGGCGTCCGCCTGGGCTTCCAGCCGCTCCCGGACGCCGGTGGCGGGGAAGGGGGCGAAGGCGTTGCCCCGGATGAGAGCGTCCATGTATAGCCCGGTTCCCCCTGCGATCACGGCGGTTTTTCCCCGGGAAATGATGTCGTCCACAATGGGGGCGGCCATCTCACAGTAGCGGCTGACGGAAAAATCCTCCCAGGGTTCGGCCACGTCGATCATGTGATGAGGGATTCCCTGCATTTCCTCCAAGGTGGGCTTCGCGGTGCCGATGTCCATGTGTTTGTACACCTGCATGGAGTCGCAGGACACCACTTCGCCATTCAGTTCCTTCGCCAGCTCCACGGCAAGCGCGGTTTTTCCAGAGGCCGTCGGCCCGGCAATGCAGATGATGTTGTTCATAAAAGTCTCCAAACAGGATATTATGTCCGCCTGAACTGTTTTTCCAGCTGCTTCTTGCTTAAGGAAACGCAGATGGGGCGGCCATGGGGGCAGTATTTCAGGTCTTCCCGGCGCATGACTTCCTTGGCCACGGCGAGAAGCTCCTGCTCGTCGTTGACCCATCCGGCTTTGATGGCGGCCTTGCAGGCCACCGTGTGCAGAAGCTCGTCCCGGACGGTGTCCTTGCTTTCCCGCCTTCCGGCGAGAAGGTCGGCGGCAAGACTTTCCACAGCCTCGGCGGCGTCCTCCGGGCTTAAATCCATGGGAATCTGCCGCAGGAGCACGGTGCTTTCGCCGAATTCCTCCACCGCAAAGCCCAGCTCGTCTAACATATCTGCGTTGGCGAGAAGTTCCCCGGTTGCGGCAGGGCTTAAGCGCACGGGGATGGGGGACAGCAGGCTCTGGGCACTGATTTTCTCGGGATGGGCTTTCAGCTTTTCAAAGAGAATGCGCTCGTGGGCGGCGTGCTTGTCGATGAGGAAAGCGTCGTCCCTCTGCTCCACAATAATATAGGTATTGTAAAGCTCGCCCACCATCCGCCACGGAATCTCGGCGGGCATGGGCAGCTGGGTCTGCTCCATTTCTTCCAGCTCTTCTTTTTTGGGGGGAGCGGGGGGAACAGGCGCAGGCTTTTCTGCCTTGGGCGGGGTCTGGCTTGCCTGAACCTGGGGCAGCATTACAAACTCCCGCAGGGGCATATTGGCAGGACGCTCGATTTTCGCCGCCGTTGCCGCCGCCGCGGTTTGCTTCGGCTGGGGCGCGTCCTTTAGAGCGGTGGAGAAGGTTTTGTACTCCTGGGGCGTCATGGTGCGGAAAAAGCTGCCTTTGGGGGCGGAATTTTCCGGACGGGGCGGCATCTGGGGCGGAGGGGACGCTTTAACAGGTGTCTCAGGCGCAACCGGCGCGACGGTCTCCCCGGCGGGTGCCCGGAACCGGATCTCGGGGCGGTCGGTCTGGGTGTTCAGCGCGCCCAATACGCCATAATGGACGCAGTCAAATACCGCCTTTTCCGACAGGAATTTTACCTCCGTCTTCGCCGGGTGAACATTCACGTCCACGGCGTTGGGCGGCAGGGTCAGATGCAGCACGCAGGCGGGGAATTTCCCCACCATGATCTGGTTGCGGTAGGCTTCCTCCAAGGCGGAAACCAGCAGCTTGGACTTCACGGGGCGGTCGTTGACAAAAAAGGTTTGCAGACCCCGGCTGGGGCGGGCATCGGTGGGCTTGGAGACGTAGCCGGTCAGGGTGTAGGATTCCCAACGGCTGTCCACCTTCACCATCCGGGCAAAATCCCGGCCATAGACGCAGTAGACTGCCGTCTGCAAGCCGCCGTTTCCCGGGGTGGAAAGCACCTGCTTGCCGTCCCGGAGGAACTGGATGGCCACCTCCGGGTGCGCCAGCGCCTGCATCTGCACGGCGGCGGTTACCCGGCTGCCCTCCACGGTGTCGGATTTCATGAATTTCATCCGGGCGGGGGTGTTGAAAAAGAGGTCGCGGATGATGATGGTCGTCCCTTCGGGACAGCCGATCTCGGTTTCTTCCAGAATTTTACCCGCTTCCAGCTTTAAGGACGTGCCGGACATGCTGCCCGCCGTTTTGGTCAGAAGATCGATGCGGCTGACGGAGGCAATGGCGGCCAATGCCTCGCCCCGGAAGCCCATGGTGCCGATGGCGGCCAGGTCTTCGGCGCAGCGGAGCTTTGAGGTGGCGTGGCGGAGAAAGGCCGTCCGGGCGTCCTCGGAGGACATACCGCAGCCGTTGTCCGTGACCCGGAGAAAGGTCATGCCGCCGTCCCGAATCTCCACGGTGACTTTGGACGCGCCCGCGTCCACCGCGTTTTCCAGAAGCTCCTTGACCACGGAGGCGGGGCGCTCCACCACCTCGCCGGCGGCGATCAGATTGGCAATATGGGGGGATAACTGAATGATTTTCGGCATAGTAAGTTCACCTCAGGCCGCCGATGGCGACCAGATTGATACAGGCGTGGATGACAATTGGCGCAAAAATGGTGTCGCTTTTGGTATACGCCCAGGCGAGGGATAGCCCCGCCGGGAGGTATTGCAGCACCGCCATGACCAGCTCCAGGGGAGAATATTTTCCGATGTAGCCCAGAACATGGATGGCGGCAAAGGCGAGAATGGATACGACGTAAGCGACCCAGTGGGATTTTCCGTAGAGGTTGCGGAAGATCAGTCCCCGGAAGACGCACTCCTCGGCGGGGGGAACCAGAATCACGGTGCTGACGATCATGAGGTAGCGTCCGCTCCGGCTCATGGCGGAGATAACGGCGTCATTGTAGTTGGTAAAGCCGGGAACCAGCAGCCTGATCAGCCGCAGGGTCAGGAAATTGCAGGCATAGTAGGCGGCAAGCCCCAGAATAACAGCCTGACAGAAGTACGCCAGGTGCTGGGTCGCCTGCCGGGCGCTGCGTCCTAAGAATTCGTGATAGATCAGAATTGTTGCCAGAAAATTGATAAGGTAGTAGGTAAAGTTCAGCTCTGCATCCGTCAGCGGTTGAGATAGCTGATCGTTGACCATTTGCAGAATTAAGGATAGCAGCAACCATTGGAAAATAAAGTAGACGCCGCCTGCCACGGATTCCTGGGCAGTGGGACAGGCAGAGAGACTGCGGTTTCGTTTCATAGCTTAATCCAACATTTTCTTTAGTTTGTACAGCTCGTTCATGGCTTCGATGGGGGTCAGGGTCTCCACGGAAATGGCGCTGAGGGCGGCGACCACCTGCTGAGAGGTCAAGTCCATCATGCTGACCTGGTCTTCCGGCTCTTTCTGTGCCGCAGGAGCAGTCACGACGCCCTCACTTTCCAGCTCGGCGAGGATTTCTCTCGCGCGGGTGATCACCGGGGCGGGGATGCCCGCCAGCTTGGCGACCTCGATGCCGTAGCTGTCGTCCGTTGCGCCGGGGACGATTTTCCGCAGGAAAATCATCTGTTCTCCCCGCTTTTTCACCGCAATGTTGTAGTTTTTCACATTGGGCAGCTTGTCTTCCAGGGTGGAAAGCTCGTGGTAATGGGTGGCAAACAGGGTTTTTGCCCCCAGACGCTTGGGATTGGCGGCATATTCCAGAACGGCGCGGGCGATGGCCATGCCGTCATAGGTGGAGGTGCCCCGGCCGATCTCGTCCAGAATCAGCAGACTGCGGGAGGTGGCATATTTCAGAATGGAGGCGACCTCCGCCATCTCCACCATGAAGGTGGACTGGCCGGAAGCCAGATCGTCGCTGGCGCCGATGCGGGTAAACACCCGGTCGACCAGTCCGATTTTCGCGCTGCGGGCGGGGACGAAGGAGCCCATCTGCGCCATGAGCACGATCAGCGCCACCTGACGCATATAGGTGGATTTACCAGCCATATTGGGGCCGGTGATGATGGACACCTGATTGTCCTCCGCGCCTAAGTGGGTGTCGTTGGGAACGAACAGGGAATCTTTCAGCATGGCCTCCACCACGGGATGGCGGCCGTTTTCGATGGAGATCTCCCGTCCCAGAGTGATCTCCGGACGGCAATAGCCCCGCTGCACAGCAACGGCGGCAAGGCTGCACAGCGTGTCCGCGGCGGCCACGGCGGCAGCGGTCTGCTGCACCCGGGCGGCCTGCTTGGCAAGGTATTCCCGAAGCTGGGTGAAGATCTGGTATTCCAGCGCGGTGAGCCGGTCTTTGGCGGTAAGCACCTGATTTTCCAGCTCCTTCAGCTCCTGGGTGATGTAGCGCTCGCAGTTGGCAAGGGTCTGCTTGCGGATATAATTTGCGGGCACCTGGTCGATAAAGGACTTGGACACCTCAATATAATAACCGAATACCCGGTTGAAGCCCACCTTCAGGGTGCGGATGCCGGTTTTTTCCCGTTCCGACGCCTCAATGGCGGCAATGGTGCCGCTGCCGCCCTCCATAATGTCCCGCAGACGGTCGGCTTCCTCGCTGGCGCCCTTGCGGATGATGCCGCCCTCCCGGATGGTCAGGGGAGGATCGTCCACCAGCGTGTTTTCAATGCGGTCGGCGCAGTCCGTCAGGGGGTCGATGGCCGCCTCCAGCTTCTTAAGCAGTGGAGAATCGCACTTTTGCAGCTGCGCCTTCACGTCGGGCAGCGCACGGAAGCCGCGGGCAAGTCCCAGCAAATCCCGGCAGTTGACGGTGCCGGTGACGATGCGGGTCTGCACCCGCTCTAAGTCGGTGACGTCCCGCAGGGCTTCTTCCAGCTCGCCCCGGACGATGACGTTGTCTGTCAGCTCCTCCACCGCGCCGTGGCGGCGGGTGATCTCCACCGGGTCAAGCAGGGGCTTTTCCAGCCAGGAGCGGAGCATCCGCCCGCCCATGGCGGTGTGGGTCTTGTCCAGCACCCACAGAAGCGTCCCCCGCTTTTCCTTGGAGCGCATGGTCTCCGTCAGCTCCAGATTCCGCCGGGCGTCCAAATCCAGCTCCATGAACCGGCCGGTTGTGTAATATTGCAGCTCCCGGATGTGGGCAAGATCGTTTTTTTGCAGGGTCAGAAGGGTTTGCAGCAGCGCGCCGCTGGCAATGACGGCGGCGGGCATTCCCGCAATGCCCATCTGGGAAAGGGTGGCGTGGAAGTGGTCTTCCAGCAGCGATTCCGCGCTTTCCAGTACGAACAGCTCCGGCTTTCCCTCGCTGACGCAGCAGCTTAAGCGGCGGAAAACGGCGTCCTCAATGACCTCGCAGTCCACATTGGAACCGTAGCGGAGGATTTCGCTGGGGGCGAAACGACCAAGCTCGGAGGCCACGTTCTGGGCGTCGGAGCACACCGTGGTGAAAAACGCGCCGGTGGAAACGTCGCAGAAAGCAAGGCCGAATTTTCCGCTTTCGCCGTAGATGCAGCCGATGTAGTTGTTTTTGCTTTCGTCCAGCATACAGCTTTCGGTGACGGTGCCGGGGGTGATGATGCGGGTGATTTCCCGCTGCACCAGCCCCTTGGCGGTGGCAGGGTCTTCCATCTGCTCGCAGATGGCGACCTTGTAACCCTTCTGCACCAGCCGGGCGATGTAGGAGTCCACGCTGTGGTAGGGGACGCCGCACATGGGCGTCTGTTCCTCCTTGGGCTTGCCCCGGTCACGGGTGGTCAGGGTGAGATCCAGCTCCCGGGCCGTCAGCTTGGCGTCCTCGTCAAACATCTCGTAAAAGTCGCCCAGGCGGAACATCAGGATGCAGTCCTTGTGCTGATCCTTGATCTGCTGATATTGCCGCCGCATGGGGGTCAGTTCATTCGTTGCCTGTGCCATATGTTGATTCCGTCCTGTTCTATGTTTTTCAGCAGATATCCGCCGCTTTTCCGCTCAGGCTCCAGGTGGTGGCGGCGGTGATGGTGATGTTCTGATAGGTGCCGATCATGTCGTCCCGGCCGGGGAAGCGCACCAGGCGTCCGCCCTCGGTGCGGGCGGTGAGAAGATCCTTGTCCCTGCCGTCCACCAGACAGCGGAGGGTCTTGCCGATGTAGGAATTGTGGATTTCCTCGGAAATGGCGTTCTGCACTGCGCAGAGCCGGTCGAACCGGCGGTTTTTCTCTTCCTTTGGGGTCGGGTCGTCCATTTTGGCGGCGGGGGTGCCGGGACGGGGGGAGAAGATGAAGGTGAACAGACTGTCGTAATGCACGGACTGAATCAGGCTGATGGTTTCTTCAAATTCTTCCTCGGTTTCCCCGGGGAAGCCCACGATCACGTCGCTGGTCAGAACCAGCTCTGGCATGACCTTTTTGGCGTAGTTGACCTTTTGCAGATAGGTCTCCCGGTCATAGTGGCGGTTCATGGCCTTCAGCACCCGGGAGGAGCCAGACTGGAAGGGGAGATGCAGCTGCTTCGCGATTTTGGGATACTGCGCCATGGTGTCGAACAGCTTTTCACTGGCATCTCTGGGGTGGCTTGTCATGAAACGGATGAGAAAATCTCCCGGAATCTGGGCAATGGCGGCCAGCAGGTCGGCAAAATCCATGCCGCAGCTTAAATCTTTGCCGTAGGAGTTGACATTCTGCCCCAAAAGGGTAATGTCCTTTGTGCCGCCCTCGATCAGTGCCTGGCACTCGGCGAGGATATCCTCCGGCTGGCGGCTGCGCTCCCGGCCGCGGACGTAGGGGACGATGCAGTAGGTGCAGAAATTGTTGCAGCCGTACATGATGGACACCCAGGCCTTCAGGCTGGAATCCCGCACCTGAGGAATGCCCTCGGCAATGGAGCCGGGTTCGTCCTCAATGAAGAACTGCCGCTTTTTCCCGCTGAGGACATTCCAGAGAATTTGCGGGAACTGCCACAGATGGTGGGTGGAAAACACGCCGTCCACGTGGGGATAGCTGTGCCGGACGCGGTCGGAAACCTTGGCTTCCCCCGCCATGCAGCCGCACAGGAAAATTTTCTGCTCCGGGTGGCGGCGCTTGGTGTGGGTCAGTGCGCCCAGATTGCCGAAAACCCGCTGCTCGGCGTGTTCCCGGATGGCGCAGGTGTTCATGATGACCACATCCGCCCCCTCGGCGCTGCCGACAATGGCGTAGCCGCACTGAGCGAGGAAGCCTCGCAACTTTTCGGAATCGGCCTCGTTCTGCTGGCAGCCATAGGTCTCCACGTAGGCGGTGGGCGTACGGCCTTTGGTCTGCCAGTAGGCGGCAACCTTATCACAGCAGGCGAACTGGGCGTCCAGCTCGGCCTGAGAAATGACGGTGGTTTTGGTGTTCATGTAGGAAATCCTCCAATGGATACTATCTCAATAGTAAATAATATCATTTTTCCCGGCCTTTTGCAAGAGCCAGTCGCGGAGAAATGTGATTTGCCGCATTCTGTTCATGGGGATTTGTAAATATTTTGTGTTCCGCTTGCATTCCGGGCATGTGCGTGGTAAACTAAGCGGGTATGATTGCCCGTTTTGAACGGAGAAAGAGGACATTTCATGGAAAAATGTAAGTTTTGTCAGGAAGAACTGACAGAGGGAAGCACCGTCTGCCCCCACTGCGGGAAGGACAATGCCCCGGAAACCGAAACGGTAACGCCCGCAGAGGAAGTCACCGAAGAAACCGCTGCCCCGGAAGAAGCTGCTGCCGGGCAGGCCGGGACGGAAACCCCCGTCGAGGAGGAAGCCGCCGATACGGCGGAGCAGCCCGCCGCAGAAGAAGCGACGGAGGAAACGCCCGCCGAGACTCCGGAAGCGCCCAAAACCGCGCCCTGGAAGATTGTCGCCGCCGTTGCTGCCGTGGTCGTCCTGATCGCCGCGCTGGCGGCGCTGGTCATCGGCGGTGTGAAGGGCGGAAAGACCCCCACCGAAACTACCGAACCGACCGTCGCTGCCGAAACAGCCGCGACGGAGACGCAGGTACCTGCTACAGTCCCCGCCGACGGCAATCCCGACGACGTGACCTGCAAGGGAACCTACACCGTTACCGACGAAGAGGCTGCCGCCGCGAAGGATGCCATTGTGGCCACCATGGGGGACGAGCAGCTGACCAACGGGGAGCTTCAGGTGTACTACTGGAGCGTGGTCAACAGCATTCTCAGCTCCAACTATGGCTACAGCCTGATGTATCAGGGTTTGCTTGACTATTCTCAGCCGCTGGATACCCAGCTGTGCAGCGAGGACAGCAGTCTGACCTGGCAGCAGTTCTTCCTGGGCGAAGCCCTGAACTACTGGCAGATGTATCAGTCCCTTGCGCTGGAAGCGAAGAACGCCGGTATGGAAATACCTGCGGAGGATCGGGAATATCTGGACGGCCTGGAGGCTTCTCTGGAAGAGACCGCCGCAAACTACGGCCTTTCCGGCATTGAGGAGCTGCTTTCGAAGAATGTGGGTCCCGGCGCGGGGCTGGAGGAATTTGCCGGTTTCCAGGAGCTTTACTACCAGGGAAAGCCCTACTACACCGCCGAGACGGAGAAGCTGGTGCCTACCCCGGAGGATCTGGAAGCCTACTACACCGAGAATGAAAGCTACTTCACCGGTAACGGCGTCACCAAGGACGGAACCTACGTCAGCGTCCGCCACATTCTGGTCAAGCCCGAGGGCGGCACCACGGGAGACGACGGCACCACCACCTATTCCGACGAGGAATGGGCGGATTGCGAGAAGAAGGCGCAGGAGATTCTGGACGAGTGGCTGGCAGGCGACGCCACCGAGGATTCCTTCGCAGCTCTGGCGGAGGAAAAGTCCGAGGATCCCGGCTCCAGCACCAACGGCGGCCTGTATGAGAACGTCGCGAAGGGTCAGATGGTGGAACCCTTTGAAGATTGGTGCTTTGACGAAAGCCGTGCCGCCGGTGACTACGGTCTGGTGAAGACCAAATATGGCTACCACATTATGTACTATGTGAGCAGCACTCCCATCTGGGAGACCTATGCGAAGTCCGGCTGGGTCAACGAAAAGACGAATGATTTCATCAAGAAGCTGGCGGAGGATCACCCCATGGAGGTCGATTACAGCGCCATCCAGCTGGGCTATGTAAATCTGGGAGCCTGACAAATCAAAACACGAAACGGCGTGGCTGTGCCACGCCGTTTTCTGCGCTAATTTTGTCCACCGGCATTTCTTTCCGTATTATTTGGGTGTAAGGCCCTTACAGACAAAGGAGTGAATCACTTGGAAGATACGCAGATCGTTGCGCTGTTCTTTGCCCGGTCTGAGGAAGCAATTTCGGAAACGTCCAAGAAATACGGGAGATATTTGAAAACCATTGCCGGTAATGTTCTTCCCAGCTCTGAGGATGTGGAAGAAATCCTCAACGATGTATATTTGGCCGCCTGGAATTCGATTCCCCCGAACCGCCCGCCGGTGCTGAAATACTACCTGTCCCGAATCGTCCGGAATCTGAGCTTCAAGAGAATAGAGTATCTGACCGCCGAAAAGCGGGGCGGAAACGCCGATATCCTATTACAGGAGCTGGAAGACTGCATTCCGGACACCCGCAGGAATATGCAGGAGGTGCTGGAAGCGAAGGAGCTGGGACAGCTGGTGAACCGTTTCCTCGGCACACTGCATCCGGATGACCGCAGATTGTTTCTTGCCCGGTATTATTACGCCATGACGGCGCCGCAGCTGGCGGAAAAATACGGCGGCTCTGCCCGTCAGGTGAAATACCGGCTGGAAAAAATGCGGAAGGAACTGAAACACACGCTTCAGAAGGAAGGAATATGTTTATGAAAGCAACGGATTTGAACAGGGCGCTGAACTATGTGGACGATGCGTATCTCATGGAAGCTGACACTCCGGATAAGGAGATCAAGACGATGAAAACCAAAAAAAGAGCCATTCGGATTCTCATTGCGGCGGCGCTGATCGGCCTGCTTACCGTCACGGCCTACGCCGCAGAGATGCTTCCCATTCACAAGCTGGAATCCGGAAAAACAAAGCACTATGAAAGCTACTCGGATGTAGATCGGGCAATCGCTCAGGTCGGCTTGGAGGTTTCGGTGCCGGAGGAATTTGAAAACGGCTTCCGATTCCAGGGCGTGGACGTCGGTCAGACGATCGGCAAGGACGCCAGGGACGAAAAGGTTCTTACCTACCGGCATCTCAGCGTTTCCTATGAGAATCCCCAGGGTCAGGAGCTGACGCTCCTCATAAGAGCGGACATGAAGGAGGTTTCCGAAACCGAGAGCATTCCGTCCATCAGCAGAACGGTCGATACGATCGCGGCAAGATACTATCTGGATCACTATAAGTTCGTACCGGAAGGCTACAAGCTCAGCGAAGCGGAGCAGGCGTGGGCAAAGCAGCCGGGCAACTATGTTTCCTATGGCGCCGATACGGTGCAGGAAAGGGACGTAGCGTTCCTGTGCTGGACGGAGGATGGCATTTGCTACAGCTTCCTGGATCAGAACATTCTGAATCCGGATACTCTGTTCGCAATGGCAGGGGACCTGATTCAGCAGTAAAGGCAGATAAAAACAAAACCGGCATCCCACTTTCTGTGGGATGCCGGTTTGTGTTATCATACTATTTCTCGATAAAATGGTTAACACCATTTTATCCTGCGAATCCTTCGCAGGCCGCCGGTGGCGGCGAGAAATGTATGGACTTACGTTTTTTGCGGCTACGCCGCTGGCTGCTGAAACAGCAGCCGAATAAAACGGTTTTTAACCGTTTTATTGAAAACTAGTATCAGGAAAATCACCAGTCCGCCCGAAGCTCTTTTGCCAGGGGCAGGGTGTGGAATATTTCTGCTGTGATGGATTTGTAGGCGTTCACATCCGTGGTTTTCCGCAGCTGCTTTCCCAGCTTTTCGCTGCCCTCAAAACGGCGCAGGAGGTAAAACCAGTTCTCCTTCAGACGGAACATGGCGTTCCGGGCGCCGCCGAAATCCCGGGTGTAGACTTCCAGCAGCTCACTGAAGAAGGCTTCCAGAGTCGCCGCGGTGGTGCCGCCGGGGGTGAGCATTCCGGGGTCGCCGATCAGACCCCGGCCGATCATTAGGGAATCTATCTGAGGGTATTTCTTCTCAAAATCCCGGATTTGGGCGGGAGTACACAGATTTCCGTTGTAACAGAGTGGGCTTTTGCTGTTTTCCACGGCGTAGTCAAACCAGTCAAAATGAATGGGACTGCTGTAAAATTCCTGGCGCACCCTTGGGTGGACGGTCAGCTCCCGGATGGGGTAGCGATTGAAAATGCCCAGCAGCGCTGGGAATTCCTCCGGCGACTGCATCCCCAGCCGGGTTTTTACGGAAACGGCAATGGGACACTTGGAAAAAACGGCGTCCAGAAACCGGTCGAGATCTTCCGGGTCAGCCAGCATCCCGGCACCCTTTCCCTTGGCGGTGACCGTCCCGGAGGGGCAGCCCAGATTGAGGTTGACCTCGTCATAGCCCCGGTCGCGGATGACCTCCGACGCCCAGAGAAAATCCTCCGGCACCTTGGTCAGCACCTGAGGGACGGCGGCAAAGTCCACGCTGTCCGCTTCCGGCAATTCCCGGCTTTCCCGTTGGGTAAGCTGGCGGTGGACGGTGGGGGAGAAGAAGGGCATATAATACCGGTCAACCCCGGGGAAATATTTGTGGTGAAGACGGCGGTAAACGCTGTCCGTCAGCCCCTCCATGGGGGCAAAATAGTGGCGCATAGGCGTTCTCCAAGGATGTACACAAATGCAGAATGAAGCACTTTGGGGCGGGAAACCGCCCCGAAAGAAGCCTTCATTCTGCATTTTATATTTCATCAGATTTCCATAATCACGGGCAGAATCATGGGATTGCGCTTGGTGGTCTTATAGAGGTAGCCGCTCAGGTCGTTCTTGATGGCGGACTTGATGGCCGACCAGTCCCGCACCCGCTTGCGCTGGCAGCGGTCGATGGCCTCCATGGCGACCTCCTTCAATTCGTCCATCAGTTCTTCGGACTCCTTGACGTAGATGAAGCCACGGGTGATGATGTCCGGGCCGGTGATGACGCTGCCGTCCTCGCTGCTCAGGTTCACGCACACCACGATCATGCCGTCCTCGGCAAGGTGCTTGCGATCCCGTAGCACCACGCTGCCCACGTCACCCACGCCGCTGCCGTCCACGAACACCCGCCCGGCGGGGACGGTGCCGTTGACCTTGCAGGTCTTGCCGGTGAACTCGAAGACGGTGCCGATTTCGCCGATGTGAATGTCCCGGGGGTTCATGCCCATGGACTGCGCCAGCTTGGCGTGGAGCTGCAAATGCCGCTGCTCGCCGTGGACGGGGATGAAGAATTTGGGCTTTACCAGCCCGTGGACGATTTTCAGCTCCTCCTGACAGGCGTGGCCGGAGACGTGAAGTCCCTCGCTCTTTTCATACACCACGTCCGCACCCTTGCGGTACAGCTCGTTGATGATGTTGCTGATGGACTTTTCGTTGCCGGGAATGGCGGAGGCGGAAATGATGATCCGGTCGCCGGCGGTGATGTCCACCTGCTTGTGGGTGCTGAACGCCATCCGGTACAGGGCGGACATGTTTTCGCCCTGAGAGCCGGTAGAGACGATGACGATCTTATTCTTGGGAAGGCTCTTGATGGAAGCCAAATCCACAATGGTTCCCGGCTTCACCTTCAGATAGCCCAGCTCCTGAGCAACTTTCAGCATGTTCTCCATACTCCGGCCGGAGACGGCGACCTTGCGGCCATAGCGCTGGGCGGTGGAGAGAATGGACTGAATGCGGTGCATGTTGGAGGCAAAGGTGGTAACGATGATCCGCTGGTCGCAGTTGCGGAACTGCCGGTCAAGGCTGTCGGCGACCACGTTTTCGCTGGGGGTGTAGCCCTGCCGTTCTACGTTGGTGGAGTCCGCCAGCATCGCCAGTACGCCCTGATTTCCCAGTTCGCCCAGCCGCGCCAGGTCCATCATGCCGTCGTGGGAGGTGGGGTCAATCTTGAAGTCGCCGGTGAATATCACCGTACCCACGGGGGTGCGGATGGCGAAGGCCACCGCGTCGGGGATGGAGTGGTTCACGTGGATGAACTCCACGGTGAAGCATCCTGCCTTCACCACGTCACCGGGCTTGTGGGTGACGAGCTTGACCTTGTCCGCCAGCCGGTGCTCCTCCAGTTTCAGCTTGATCAGACCGCAGGTCATGGAGGTACTGTGGATGGGGCAGTTCACGTCCCGCATGGCGTAGGGGATGGAACCAATGTGGTCTTCGTGGCCGTGGGTGATGAACATGCCCCGCAGCTTTTTCTGGTTGGCCACAAGATAGGTAAAATCGGGGATGACCAGATCGACGCCGTACATGTCCTCCTCCGGGAAGCCCACGCCGCAGTCGACCACGATCATATCTTTTCCGTATTCCAGGACGGTACAGTTCTTGCCGATCTCGTCAAGGCCGCCCAGAGGAATAATTTTCAGTTTTTCTGCCAATTTAGATGATAACTCCTTTCAAAATGTACATGGAAATGCCATAGAGGCACAACAAGCAGGCAGCCGCTTTCCTCAGAATCCGACCCCGAATCGCCGTTTCCTTGAAAAAACGCCTGCAATGTTTTTTTGTCTTTGCGGGAAGCGCATCCGCGTTTCCCAAATGCCCGGGTAAAGCCCGTCCCCGGCGCTGGCCAATATAGTATAACACAGTTTCGGGAAAAAGTATACAATTTTTTTGCGGTCTTTTTTACGGATTTGACGGAAAAAGAGTTGCACCTTTTGGCTGGATTTGCTATAATATCGGGTATAGTATGGATTAGTGTGGCTGATTGCCGCCGGAAGGAGGACGTTTGGCAGTGAATCGAAAGCTGGGAAGACTGCTCAGACCCGGGATGGGTGCATACTTTTTCGTGATGGCCGCTTTCTGCGCCGCGGCGCTGCTGGTGGGGCATTACTGGCTGGCCGCCGGAGAAATGGCGGTGACGGTGGTCACGTTCCTACTGTACGTTCTGGACAGGACACGTCGGGAACGGAAAATTCAGCAGTATATCCAGTCCGCTTCCAATACCCTGGAAGCTTCCAGCGGCGGGGAAGCGCCCCTGCCTGCGGTGATGGTTCGCCTGGGGGACGGAGACATCGTCTGGGGCAACCACCGTTTCAGCGAGCTGACGGGGTACGCCGACACCATGACCCAGCTGCGGCTGGAGGAGGTGCTGCCGGACTTCACCCTGGACTGGCTCACCGCCGGAAAAACGGAAAGCCCCCATGACGCGATTCTGGGCAACCGCCGCTACCGGGTATACGGAACCACCATCCGGGCGGAGGACAACCGGGGCACCATGCTGGGCGTGCTGTATTTTTCCGACCTGACGGAGCTGTATCAGGTGCGGGACGAGTATATCCGCTCCCGGCCTGTGGTTGCCATCATTCTCATTGATAACTACGAGGAACTGACCAAAAACTTGACGGAAAGCGCCATTTCCTCTCTGAACGCCAAGTTGAACGAAACCATCACCCGGTGGACGGAGGGCTACAGCGGCCTGCTTCGCCGGTTGGAGCGCAACCGTTTCCTGTTCATTTTCGAGAAGCGGGACTTAGAACGGGCGAAGGAAAACAAGTTCTCCCTGCTGGAAGACATTCACGAGATCGTCAATTCCTCCGGCCTGCCCGCCTCCATTTCCATCGGCCTGGGCGTGGACGGCGAGAGCTTCGAGGAAAGCTATGACTTTGCCGCCCTGGGAATCGAGATGGCGCTGAGCCGTGGCGGCGATCAGGCGGTCATCAAGGATCGGGTCAACTTCAATTTCTACGGCGGACGGAACCGGGAAGCGGATTACCGCAGCAAGGTGCGCTCCCGTGTGACGGCCAATTCCCTGATGGAGCTGATCGGTCAGAGCGGCCGGGTGTTCATCATGGGACACAAAAACGCCGACCTGGACGCCGTGGGCGCGGCCATGGGCATCAGCTGCCTGTGCCGGAAAAAAGGCAAGAAGGCCAATATCGTCATCGATCTGGAAAACAACGCTGCCGAGAAGCTGATCGAGGAAATCCAGGCGGTTCCGGAATACCGGGATGTGTTCGTGTCCGGCCAGGACGCCCTGCTGATGGCGGACAACCGGAGCATCCTCGTGGTGGTGGACACCAACCGGCCGGATCAGGTGGAGTGCAGACCGCTGCTTGAAGCCATTTCCAAGGTCTGCGTGGTAGACCATCACCGCCGGGCGGCGGATTATATCAACCCCGTGGTGGTCAACCTGCATGAGCCATACGCCTCCTCGGCGGCGGAGCTGGTGACGGAGGTGCTCATGTACGCCGTGGAGAAGAAGGACGTGCTGCCCATCGAAGCGGAAAGCCTGATGGCGGGCATCTGCCTGGACACCAAGTTCTTCAACGTCCGTACCGGCGAGCGTACCTTTGAGGCCGCGGCCGTTCTGCGCCGTCTGGGCGCTGACACCACGGAGGTCAAGAAGCTGATGCAGAACGACTTCCAGGACACCATGGCGAAGTATCAGATCATCAAATCCTCCCGCCTGTACCGGCAGGAGATCGCCATTGCGGCGCTGAACACCCCCACGACCCGGGTGCTGGCAGCCCAGGCGGCGGACGAGCTATTGAATATTTCCGGCATTACCGCCTCCTTCGTCCTCTATCCGGACGGAGATCAGGTGATCATTTCCGCCCGAAGCATCGGCAGCGCCAACGTCCAGATGATTCTGGAACCTCTGGGCGGCGGCGGCAACACTGCTACGGCCGGTGCGCAGATGAAGGACATCACCGTCAAGGATGCCCTGGACGAGCTGGTGGCGTCCATTGATAAATTCTACGAAGAATAAACCAGGCCAAACGCTGTTTTAACGGCAGTTTGGCGTACATATCATACCGATTAAGGAGACTGTTACAATGAAAGTAATTCTGCTGCAAGATGTAAAAGGAAAGGGCAAAAAGGGACAGATGATCGAGGTTTCTGACGGCTACGCCCGGAACTACATGCTGCCCCGGAAGCTGGCCACGGAGGCGACTCCCGACGCCGTGAACACCATGCGCATGAACGACAAGGCCAACCAGGAGCGTATTGCCCGGGAAAAGGCCGAGGCCATGGAGACCGCCGGAAAGCTGCGGGAGATGACCGTTACCGTGGCCGCCAAGGGCGGCGGCGCGGGACGTCTGTTCGGCTCCGTGACCAATCAGGAAATCGCCGACGCCCTGGCCAAGACCGGCATCAAGCTGGACAAGCGGAAGATCACCATTGCCGAGCCCATCAAGAATGTGGGTACGTACACCGTTACCTGCAAGCTGGGCTATGAGATTTCCGCGCCGCTGACGGTGAAGATCGTCGAAGCGTAAGATTCGGCAGCATACTATTCTATAGAGAAAGGAGAATTTGCCATGGATGAGGAACTTCTGTCCCGGCAGCAGCCCCAGTCTTTGGAGGCGGAGCAGGCGGTTCTGGGTTCCATTCTCATCGACAGCCGGTGCATTACGGATGTGGTGGGCATTGTGAAGCCGGAGGACTTTTACCTACAGCAGAACCGGGAGATTTATGAAGCCATCTATACCATGTTCAACTTCTCCCAGACCATTGACCCGGTCACGGTGCTGGACAAGCTGAAGGAGCTGGGCTATTACCACGACAATTCCCGGGATTACATCCTCCAATTGATGGAGATCACCCCCACCGCCGCCAATGTGGCGCGCTATGCGGCCATTGTTCAGGAAAAATCCATGCTTCGGGGACTGAATCAGGCCGCGACGGACATTCAGCAGATGGTGTCGGAAGAGGTGGGAACCCCCGCCGAGATGCTGGAATCTGCGGAAAAGAAAATTTACGCCCTGCGCAAGGGCGAGCGGGGCGACTCTCTGGAGCATATCGGCACGACGCTGCACAAGGTGTTTGACCGCCTGACGGAGCTGAGCCAGTCGGACTCCCTGATTCCCGGCCTGTCCACCGGCCTGCGGGATCTGGACACCCGGATCAACGGACTGAACAAGTCTGACCTTCTGCTCATCGCCGCCCGGCCTGCTATGGGTAAATCCGCCTTTGCGCTGAACATCGGCGTCAGTGTAGCAAAAAAATACAAAAAAACCGTGGCTATTTTCAACCTGGAAATGTCCCGGGAGCAGCTGGCCATGCGTCTGCTTGCCAGCGAGGGCTTTGTGGAGCTGCAAAAGCTGGCCACGGGCAAGCTCAGCGAGGACGAGTGGAGCAAGCTGTGCATCGCCTCCGCCGCCCTGAGCCAGACGGACATTCGCATTGACGACAATCCCTCCGTCACCGTGGCGGATATCAACGCCAAGTGCCGCCGCCTGGACAATCTGGGGCTGGTCATCATCGACTATTTGCAGCTGATGCAGGGTTCCGGCTACGGCAAGAACAGCGACAACCGTGTCACCGTGGTGGGCGAAATCTCCCGCTCCCTGAAAATCATGGCGAAGGAGCTGGACGTGCCGGTGATCTGCCTGAGCCAGCTGTCCCGTGCGGTGGAGAGCCGCACCGACAAGCGGCCGATTCTGTCCGATCTCCGGGAATCCGGCGCCATCGAGCAGGATGCCGACTCGGTGATGTTCCTGTACCGGGACGAATATTATCACGAAAACACCGAGGACAAGGGCGTGGCGGAGTGCATCGTCGCCAAGAACCGTCACGGCGAAACCGGCGCGGTGAAGATGCAGTGGATCGGACAGTATCAGACCTTTGCCGACCGGGAGTGGAAACATGCGGAATAAGCTCTTGCGGATGATCCGGCAGTATGATATGATGGCGCCGGGAGATACGGTCATCTGTGCCGTCTCCGGCGGGGCGGATTCCGTGGCGCTCCTGTTTGCACTGTATCTGCTGAAGGACAAGCTGGACATCCGTCTGGAAGCCGCCCATTTTAACCACCATCTCCGCGGGGAAGAATCCGACGGGGACGAGACCTTTGTCCGGGGATTCTGCGGACGCTATGACATCCCCCTGCATGTTGGTTCGGCGGAGGTTCGCCCGGGAAAAAAGGGGCTGGAGGCCGCCGCCCGGGATGCCCGGTATGCCTTTCTTCGGAGTCTGGACGGGAAAATCGCCACCGCCCACACCGCCGACGACAACGCCGAGACGGTGATCATGCGCATGATCCGCGGCACCGGTCTGAAAGGGCTGGGAGCCATTGCCCCGGTCAGCGGAAAGGTCATCCGCCCCATGCTGCTGATAAACCGGCAGGAGGTGGAGGAATTTTTGGCCGCCTGGGGGCTTCCCCACCGGGAGGACAGCTCCAATGCTTCCGATGCCTTTCTGCGAAACCGTGTCCGTCACACCGTAATGCCTCTGCTGAAATCGGAAAATCCCCGATTGGCGGAGAATCTTTCTCTGATGGCGCTGCGGCTGCGGGAGGACGAGGATTTTCTTGCTGCGCAGTCGGATTTTTCGGCTTTGCCCGGGGTGCAGACACTGAAAGCCATGCCGAAAGCGCAGCGCAGCCGCTGCATCGAGCGATTTTTGAAGGACAGCGGCGTGAAGGAGCCGGAGGATTCCCATATTTCCGCGGTGGAAGGGCTGCTGTTTTCCGACAAACCCTCCGCGCGGGTCAATTTGCCCGGCGGCGTAACGGTGAGCAGACAGTATGACCGCCTGGAAGCCCGGACGCACAAGCCCTGCCCGGAGCCGGTGGCACTGACCTGCTCCGGAGAAACGGTTTACGGAGACTACCGCGTGACCTGCGCCCCGGCGGACAGAATCGTCAACACGCCGGATACCTTTACCGTTCGTCCCGTCGGGACGATGACCCTTCGTCCCCGGGAAAGCGGGGACACTATCCGCCTGAGCGGCGGAACCAAAAGCCTGAAAAAGCTGTTCATCGACCGGAAAATTCCCGCGGCTCTGCGGGAGCGGATTCCCGTACTGTGTGACGAACAAGGGATTTTGGGCGTATATTCCATTGGCATTCACGCCGACCGCGCCGCCGGGGAGCTTCCTGCCGTGACTGTCCGATTCGGCAAAGATATCGCAGAAAACAGCGCCGATCAGGCGTACAAATAGAATGAAATACACAGCATAAGGGAGAAAAAGCTATGGAAAAGGACATTCAGGAGATTCTGCTGACCGAGGAGCAAATCAAGACCCGAATCGCGGAGCTGGGCAAAGAGCTGACGGCGGACTACGCGGGGAAGGATCCCATCATCGTCGGCGTCCTCAAGGGCGTCGTGGTGTTTTACGCGGACATGATCCGGGAGATCAGAACCCACTGCCAGATGGATTTTATGTGGATTTCCTCCTACGCCGGAACCAATTCCACCGGAAAGATGGAGGTCAAGCGGGATATCTCTTCGGATATCAGAGGTCGCCATGTGCTGATTCTGGAGGACATCTATGACACCGGCAATTCTCTGGATTTTACCTACCGGCATCTGATGTCCCGGGAGCCTGCGTCCCTGAAAATCTGTACGCTGCTGGATAAGCCTGAGCGCCGTCGCCCCGGCATCACTCTGAAGCCTGACTATGTTGGCTTTACCATTCCCAACGCCTTTGTGGTGGGCTATGGCCTTGACTACAATGAACACTACCGGAATTTGCCCTATGTTGGCGTGCTGAAGCCGGAAGCCTATGAAAAATAAGGAGTAATCCCAAATTGAAAAGAACGAGATGGATCCCGCTCATTGTGTATGTCGCGCTGATGGCGGCATTCCTGGGTTGGATCAGTAACCTGTTTACCACCACCCAGGACAGCCTGCCCTACTCCACGGTGGTTGAACTGTTCCGCAAGGAGCAGGTGCGCCAGTTCGTGGTGGAGGATCAGACCATTACGATGGAGCTGAACAAACCCTATAACGGTCAGACCACCATCACCGCGCCGCTGGCCGACCCGGAGAGCTTCCGGCAGGAGATGCACGACCTTCTCACGGAACAGACGGAATCCGGTGTACTGGAAAGCTACAATTTTGTCCCGGACAGGGGCTTTTCGCCTTATACCCTGATCCTCCCGCTGCTGGTGGTCGGGGTGGTATTGCTGTTCATCTGGGCGCTGCTGATGGGGCGCATGAGCAGCGCCGGGAATCCCATGAGCGGGTTCAGCAAAGCCCGGACGGTTCTGGGGGTTCCCGGAGACAAAAAAGTGACCTTTGACGACGTGGCAGGCGCGGACGAGGAAAAGGAAGAGCTTCAGGAAATCGTGGATTTTCTGAAAAATCCCGAGAAGTTTACCGAAATCGGCGCACGGATTCCCCACGGTCTTCTGCTGGTGGGGCCCCCCGGCACGGGTAAGACATTGCTTGCCCGGGCTGTTGCGGGAGAGGCGGGGGTGCAGTTTCTGTCCATTTCCGGCTCGGATTTCGTGGAAATGTACGTGGGCGTCGGCGCTGGACGTGTCCGGGATCTGTTTGAACAGGCGAGGAAAATCGCCCCCGCCATCGTATTCATCGACGAGATCGACGCCGTCGGCCGCAAGCGCGGCTCCGGTCTGGGCGGCGGTCACGACGAAAAGGAGCAGACGCTGAACCAGTTGCTGGTGGAAATGGACGGCTTCACCCGTTCGGAGGGTGTGATCGTCCTGGCGGCCACCAACCGTCCGGACATTCTGGATCCGGCATTGCTGCGTCCCGGCCGCTTTGACCGACAGATTCATGTAGGCCGTCCGGATGTGAAGGGGCGGGAGGAAATTCTGAAGGTTCACGCCAAGGACAAAAAGCTGGACGCCTCGGTGAATCTGAAAACCGTCGCCCGCTCTACCGCTGGATTTACCGGCGCCGACCTGAGCAACCTCCTCAACGAAGCGGCGATTCTGGCAGCCAGAGCGAACCGCCCGGTGCTGACCATGGAGGACATGAACGAGGCGCTGATGAAGATTACAGCAGGCCCCGCGAAAAAGAGCCGCGTTCAGACCCGGAAGGATTTGAAGGAGACGGCTGTTCACGAAGCCGGCCATGCCGTCGCCATGTACAACCTGCCCACCCATGACCCGGTGCGGCAGATCACCATCGTCCCCCGGGGGCAGTCCTTGGGCGCGACCTGGTACCTGCCCAAGGACGATTCGTCCAACCTGACCCGTAACGAAATGTACGAGCAGATTGTATCGCTGCTGGGCGGGCGTGTGGCGGAAGCCCTGTTCCTGGGGGATATCTCCGTAGGCGCGTCCAACGACATCGACCGGGCAACAAAGCTGGCAAAGGACATGGTCGCCCGTTACGGCATGTGCGAAAAGCTGGGTACGGTGTCCTACCTGGACGGCGGAGAGGTGTTCATTGGTCGGGACTACCAGACCACCAAGAGCTATTCCGAGAAGATTGCCGGAACCATCGACGACGAGGTCAAGGCGCTGATCGACAAGGCTTACGACCACTGCAAGCAGATTCTCACGGATAACAGCGACAAGCTGCATGAGGTTGTGGATTTCCTTCTGGAGAAGGAGACCATGACCGGTGAGCAGTTTGAAGCGGTCATGCAGGGCAGGGAAGTGGGAAACGCTTCTTCCACCTCCATGTTCGACGGCTTTGAGGACGGCGCAGAAGACCCGAAGAACGCTGAAGAATAACTGCCACAACATTTTTCCAAATACTACCAAAAAAACAGATTTCCCCGGTATCCATTCGGATACCGGGGAAATTGCTTTATAGTTTGGAAGCAACGCTCTTTCTGACCAGGGCGCGGTGAAGCTTGGCTTCTGCCAGGCGCAGGTCGGTGTCGGAAGCGTTTTTGTCGTGGAGTACCTTCTCCGCTTTTTCGCGGGCGGCCTCCGCACGGGCGACGTCGATTTTGTCCGCCCACTCAAAGGTGGTGGGGACTAAGGTCACTTCGCCCTTCGACACGCTGACCATGCCGCCGATGCACGCCGCCGTCCGGCGCTGTCCGCCGGATACGATGACGGCCCGCCCCATACCCAGGGGGGCAACATAATTCATGTGACGGGCGAGAATGCCGATGTCGCCGTTGATGGTGCGAACCAGCAGCTCCTCTGTCTGACCGTCATAAATCAGGCCGTCGGGCGTGACGATTTTCAAGTGGAAAGGTGTCATGCCTTCTCACCGCCCCGGTACTTGGCAACCACGTCGTCGATGGAGCCGGCGAACAGGAAGTAGGATTCGGGAATGTCGTCATATTTACCCGCAATAATTTCCTGGAAGGAGCGGATGGTTTCCTTCAGGGGGACGTATTTGCCCTGGTAGCCGGTGAACTGCTCGGCAACATGGAAGGGCTGGCTGAGGAAGCGCTGCACCTTACGGGCGCGGTTGACCGTCAGCTTGTCCTCTTCGGAAAGCTCGTCCATACCCATGATGGCGATGATGTCCTGCAGTTCCTTGTAGCGCTGGAGGATGCTCTGCACGGCGCGGGCAGTCTCGTAATGCTCCTGACCGACGATTTCGGGGGTCAGAATACGGGAAGTGGAATCCAGAGGATCCACGGCGGGGTAAATGCCCAGAGAGGAAATGCCGCGGTCAAGAACCGTTGTGGCGTCCAGGTGGGCGAAGGTGGTAGCAGGGGCGGGGTCGGTCAGGTCGTCGGCGGGAACGTAGACGGCCTGAACGGAGGTGATGGAGCCTTCCTTGGTGGAGGTGATGCGCTCCTGCAATGCGCCCATTTCCGTTGCCAGCGTGGGCTGATAGCCGACGGCGGAGGGCATGCGGCCCAGCAGTGCGGAAACCTCGGAACCGGCCTGAGTGAAACGGAAGATGTTGTCAATGAACAGCAGCACGTCCTGATGCTTCACATCACGGAAATACTCTGCCATGGTCAGGCCGGACAGACCGACACGCATACGGGCTCCTGGCGGCTCGTTCATCTGACCGAAGACCATGGCGGTCTTGGAGATAACGCCGGACTCGGTCATTTCGTTGTACAGGTCGTTACCCTCACGGGTACGCTCGCCAACGCCGGTGAAAACGGAATAACCGTTGTGGGCAGTGGCGATGTTGTAGATCAGCTCCTGAATCAGAACGGTCTTGCCAACGCCTGCGCCGCCGAACAGACCAATCTTACCGCCCTTGGCGTAGGGGCAAATCAGGTCGATGACCTTGATGCCGGTTTCCAGAATCTCGGTAGCGGGCTGCTGCTCCTCGTAGGAAGGAGCGGGACGGTGGATGGGCCAGCGCTCGACGCCCTGTACAGGCGCTTTGTTGTCAATGGGCTGACCCAGCAGGTTAAATACACGACCCAGGCACTCTTCGCCAACGGGGACGGAAATGGGCGCACCGGTGTCGGTGGCCTCAGTGCCGCGCTGCAGGCCGTCCGTGGAGGACATGGCGACGCAGCGAACCACATTGTCGCCGATGTGCTGGGCGACCTCCGCCACGATGGTATGCTCGCCGTTGGGAATCTCGATGGCGCTGAGCAGCCCGGGCAGCTGGTCGTCAGCGAAACGGATGTCAAGAACAGGACCCATGACCTGGATCACGGTTCCTTTGTTTTTGGCCATTGGGAATTCAACTCCTTCTGCTGAAATATTCGCGGAACCCAACGCGGGGGAAATATCCACATTTACCCAAAATTCCGGGCTTAACCGACATCAGATACCGCAAATTCGTAACTTCTGGGGATTGGGCGATCGGAATGCCGCCCCTTGGAAACTTAAGAACCCGCGACGATCTCCGTAATTTCCTGAGTGATCGCGGCCTGACGGGCGCGGTTGAACTTCAGGCTCAGGTCGTCGATCATATCGTCGGCGTTCTGGGTCGCGGAATCCATGGCAGCCCGGCGGGCAGCCTGCTCGGAGGCGCGGCTCTCACACAGCGCACCGTAGATAACGCCGCCCAGATATTCGGGGATGATCGCGGCGAAAACCTCTTCGCTGTCGCCCTCGTACAGGATATCGCCCCGGTTGACAGCCTCCTTCTTTTCCGGCTTTTCCAGAGGCAGCAGCTGCATGGCCGCAGGTGTCTGGGCGAGAACGGAGACAAAATTGGTATAGGCGACGACAATCCGGTCAAATTCTCCTGCCAGGAATGCCTTGCTCAGCTGCTTGGAAATGGAGAAGCAGTCGCCGATGGTAAGATCAGCCGCTTCAGCGTAGCGCTCCGTAAAGAGCGGAACCTGCTTGCTCTTGAAGTAGTCCAGAGCCTTCTTGCCGATGGGCAGAACCTCGGCGTCCTTTCCTGCGATCTCCGACTGCACCAGCTTGAGAATGTTGCTGTTATAGCCGCCGGCAAGACCGCGGTCACCGGCAATGACGATATACATGACCTTCTTCACAGGACGCTCCTGTAAATAGGGGGAGGAAAAATCCCGGTTGGAGGACGCGATGTCCGCGATGGTGGAGTAAAGAATTTCAAAATAGGGGCGGGAGGAAAGCACCTGCGCCTGCGCCCGGCGGAGCTTGGAGGCAGCGACCATTTCCATGGCCTTTGTGATCTGCCTGGTGGACTCCATGCTTCGGATGCGGTTTTTGATTTCCTTGGTGGAAACGCCAGCCATGGCTTATCCCTCCTTATGCCTGGAATTCAGCCACCAGCTCGTCCAGGGCAGCTTTCAGGGCGTTCTCCGTCTCGGTCTCCAGCTTGCCGGTGGAGCGAATGGCCTCGAGAACGTCGGCGTGGTGATTGTTCATATGCTCTTCCAGCCGCTTCTCAAATTCGGGAATCTGAGCAACGGAAACGGAAGCGAGATACCCATGGACGACCGCGTAGATGATGCACACCTGCTGCGCCACTTCCTTGGGAGAACCGTTCTTCTGTTTCAGCACGGCCACGATCCGTTCGCCCAGAGCCAGACGGGACTTGGTATCCGCGTCCAGGTCGGAGCCGAACTGGGCGAAGCTTTGCAGCTCACGGTACTGGGAGTACAGCAGCTTCAGAGAACCGGCCACCTTCTTCATGGCCTTGATCTGGGCGTCGCCGCCCACACGGGAGACGGAAATACCGGGGTTCACGGCGGGCATGATGCCGGAGTTGAACAGCTCGGTCTCCAGGAAGATCTGGCCGTCGGTGATGGAAATGACGTTGGTGGGAATGTAGGCGGACACGTCGCCGGCCTGGGTCTCGATGATGGGCAGAGCCGTCAGGCTGCCGCCGCCAAGCTCCGGGGACAGCTGGGCTGCCCGCTCCAGAAGACGGGAGTGGAGGTAGAAGACGTCGCCGGGGTAAGCTTCCCGTCCGGGGGGGCGGCGGATCAGCAGGGAAATGGCACGGTAGGCCACAGCGTGCTTACTCAAATCGTCGTAAATGACCAGCACGTCCTTGCCCTGGTACATGAAGTATTCGCCCATGGTGCAGCCGGCGTAGGGCGCGATATACTGCATGGGTGCCAGCTCGGAAGCGGTGGCGGAGACCACGATGGTATAGTCCATAGCGCCGCCGGCGGCAAGGCTGTCCACGACCTGCGCCACGGTGGATCGCTTCTGGCCGATGGCAACGTAAATGCAGATGCAGTTCTTGCCCTTCTGGTTCAGAATGGTGTCGGTGGCGATGGTGGTTTTGCCGGTCTGGCGGTCGCCGATAATCAGCTCACGCTGGCCGCGGCCAATGGGAATCATGGAGTCGATGGCCTTGATACCGGTTTGCAGGGGGCGGGAGACGTGCTGCCGCTCAATGATACCGGGGGCGGGCATTTCGATGGCACGGTAGGCCTCCGCTTCAATGCTGCCCTTGCCGTCGATGGGCTCGCCAAGGGCGTTGACAACGCGCCCGATGAGCTTTTCGCCCACGGGGACGGACACGACCTTGCCGGTGCGCTTGACGGTATCGCCTTCCTTGATGCCCTGATCGGAACCGAGGATGACGATGGAGACGGTGTCCTCTTCCAGGTTCTGCGCCATGCCGTAGGAGCCGTCGGGGAATTCCACCAGCTCACCGGCCATGCACTTTTCAAGACCCGAGGCCTTGGCAATGCCGTCGCCTACCAGAATGACGACGCCGGTTTCGCTGACTTCGATCTTGTTTTCGTAATTTTTGATCTGGCTGCGAATGATTTTCGTTATTTCTTCGGGTTTCAGTTCCATACAGTCCCTGCTTTCTCGTCAGAGTACGGTTTTGTTCAGCAGTTCCCGGATGGCGTCCAAGCGATGGGACACGGTGTCATCCAGGCGCTGACCGTCATAGTCCAGGCGGACACCGCCCAAGACTGCGGGATCAATGCGATTGTGGAGCGCGATCGTCTTTCCGGTGATCTGGCTCAGCTTTCCTGTGAGCTTCTCCTCCTGCGCCGGGGTGAGGGCTACGGCGGTGACGGCCGTCACCTTCAGAATGCCGTTATCCCGGTTATACAGTTCGGAAAAAGCGTCACAGCAGTCGGAAAAGTGGCGGATATAGCCCCTTTCCGTCAGGATTTTCATAAAATTCAGAACATAGGGATGCACCGAGCCGCGGAAGCTGGTGTCCAGAATCCGGCACCGCTCCGGCTTGGAAAGGCTGGGGTTGGAGAGCAGACGGACAAAATCCGGCTCCTCACCGAAGCTTTTTTGCAGGACGGTCAGCTGCTCCCCGACTTCCCGGGACAGCCCCTCGTCCTTTGCAAGCTCGTACAGGGATTGACCGTAGACGTTACCAACCTCTGTCATTTCTGATCACCCAATTCTTCAATGAAGCGGTCGATCATGCCGTCCTGATCGGCGTCGTTCAGCTCACGGCCCACGACCTTTCCGGCGATGGCCATGGCCAGGTCGGAAATCTCATCCTTGGCCTCGTTGATGGCTTTTTTCTTCTCCATCTCGATGTCGGACGCGGCCTTGGTCTTGATCTGGGCGGCCTGCTTCTGCGCCTGGGAAATGATCTCCTCGCTGCGCTGGGCGGCGGTTTTCTGAGCGGAGAGGATCATGTCGTCGGCCTTGGTCTTTGCCTGACGCATGTTTTCCTCATAGGTCTGCTTAATGGCTGCCGCTTCGGATTTTGCGGCCTCGGCGTCGGCAATCTGCTTGTCGGCGGTCTCGCGGCGCTTGTCCAGCACGGCCTTGATTTTATCCAGGAAGAAGATCTTGACGATAAGCAGCTGGATAAACAGGTTGCAAATCTGTGCAATCAGAGTTACGGGGTTTACCGTCACCAATGACTGGTAAAGGTCCATTGCGTTGCCTCCTTCCGGCGTACAATTTAATGATCGGATTTCTCGCCGGAAATCAGCCCAGATGCTTCATGAACATACCGGGGGCGACAAAAATCAGCAGCAGACCGGTAACGAAGCCGTAAATACCGGTGGTCTCGGACAGAGCGATACCCAGGATCATGGTGCTGGTAACGTCGCTCTTGCACTCGGGATTCCGGCCGATGATTTCACAGGCACGGGCGGCGCAGTTACCTTCGCCGATACCAGGGCCGATACCGGCGATCAGAGCCAGACCGGCGCCGATGCCGCAACCTGCCAGAGCAATGCCTTTAGCTAAAACTTCCATAAATATTTCCTCCTAATAATGATTACGTATTTATTCAAATGGCCGCTGCGTTATCAGCCCGCAGCCTGTTTGATGAAGAGAGTGGTCAGGGTGCAGAAAATGAACGCCTGGATGCAGCCGCTGAACCAGTCGAAGTACAGGCTGGGAATGGCGGGAATGCCGATGGTCAGCCAGGGGTAGTCAACACCCAGACAGGTGAGAATGGCGAGAACGCCCAGCACCGTGACGATGATGCCAAGAATTTTCAGCTTCTTTTTCTTCTTGGTAAAGCCGATAATCAGAGGAATCAGACCAACGATGGTGACGATCAGCGCGACATACATGCTGGATGCCAGCAGATGGAACAGCGCGCTGTTGGCGGCGACCAGCGCGGCGTAGATCAGGGCGCTGATGACCGTACCGGAGAGAATGTTGCCGAAATGACGGCAGGCCATGGAGACGGGGGTGAACAGCTCACTCATGACATTGATGGGCAGAAGGATAAAGAGGGGATCCAGGAAGCCCTTCAGATACGCCCCGATGCCGGAGGCCTTGATCTTATGATAGGTAATCAGCACGAACACCACCAGCGCCCAGGCAAGCTCCGTCATCAGATCGGCGGTGGGGCTCCAGATGCCCACAAGGCTGATCAGGTTGGAAAAAATGCTGGTAACGAAGATGGTGCCGACCAGCGGGATGTACCGGTCAAACTCCGCCCCCATATTGCCCCGGACGAAGTTCACCAGGGAGGTGTAGATCGTCTCGGCGACGGCCTGCTTCCGGGAGATGCCCGTGACCTTCAATCCGGAACCCAGCCAGATGAACAGAGCGGAGATCAGAATCAGAATCAGCCAGCTGACAATCAGCGTCTGGGTGATCTGAACCGTTCCGAACAGCGGGACGTTTTCAAATGTAGCTATAATTCGCGCGCCATTGATTTCAACGTTCATACACTCACCTCATTACAATTCTTACACTTCAAAGGGGCCGGGATGGTCTTCCGGCTCGTCCTGCTCCTGTACGTTTCGTTCGGCCTCGCCGGCAGCCGGCTTTTCGCCATCGGGAACAAGCTTGCCCCGGCTTTGCAGGAAGAAAATGACCACGTTGGGGAACAGAACGGGCAACGCGCCGGCCACAAAATGCACCTGGGGAATCAGGTATGCGGCGATGACCCAAGCGGCCTGAAGAAGCAGGCGGACATTGTAGCTCATCTGGAATTTCTGCCGCATTTTCTTCTTGCTGTCGATCTCCACGGCGCTCTGCACCGTCAGGCAGAGAATGGTGAAGTTCAGAATCGCTACCACGGAGCCGCACGCCGCGCCCAGGAGAATGCGCAGAAGCGCAAACTTACCGATGCCGAACTGGCTCAGGAGAAACAGCCCCGCGACCATGATAACGTCGCACACCAGCGTGCCAACGGCGATGCGGGAAATCTCTTTTTTGGATGCTGCCTGTAATTTCATAGCGGGAATTCCTCTTACTTGTGGTCATTGAAGGAGACGGGCGGGTCTTTGCGGTCGCTGCTTTCGTCGGCGGCCTTGCGCATGGCTTTCAGGCACGAGCGGGCGGTACTGACGGAGGTAAGCAGACCCACAATGCCCAGCACAATCACGATCCAGAGACCAAGGTCAAACTTATCCTGAAGCCAGACGCCCAGAATCAAAAAGAAAACCGTGGGAAACAGAATGGAAAACCCAAACTGCACCACCCACATAAGCAAATTCAGCAGCTTCATAGCGCCTCCGCAGGAGAAAAATGTCAGACCCCCAAAATCATTCCAGGATATTATACCCGATTTTTTGTCGAGATTCAAGACCAATTTTGAAGAATCCGGCAAAAGTTTCTTTGCTGGACGTTAAATGGACAGAAAACGGAGAAAGAACGCAAAAGGGGCTTTCCATTTTGGGAGAAATATAGTAGTATAGTAAAGGCAACACCGCGCAATTGCGTCTGCGAGTCTCAGCCGTCTTTTTGCCCCACTT